>NZ_JBIRRA010000002.1:589434-698674 GCF_044333485.1 Streptomyces sp. NPDC020983
GTACGGCGGCGGGGGCGGGGGCGTGCCGGTGCCGGCGGCGAAGGGCGCGGGTGTGCCGGTGCCGGGTCCGGCGAGCATGGTGGCGGCGTAGTGCGGGTCGTTGCTCGCGGGCGGCGGTGTGCCGGTGGCGCCCGCGAACGGTGCCGGAGGCGGCGTGCCCTGCCCCGCGTGGGGCGGCGGGGGCGGGGGCGTGCCGGTGCCGGCGGCGAAGGGCGCGGGTGTGCCGGTGCCGGGTCCGGCGAGCATGGTGGCGGCGTAGTGCGGGTCGTTGCTCGCCGGTGGCGGTGTCCCGGTGGCCCCCGCGAACGGTGCCGGCGGCGACGTGCCCTGCCCGGCGTACGGAGCGGGCGGCGGCGTGCCCTGCCCTGCGTACGGCGGCGGGGGCGGGGGCGTGCCCTGCCCCGCGTACGGCGGCGGAGGGGTGCCCTGCTCGGCGTACGGAGCGGGCGGCGGCGGGGTGCCCTGTCCGGCGTACGGCGGCGGCGGTGGCGGGGCGCCCTGCGCGGACGGCGCGGGGGGAGCCGGCGGGACATGGCCGACCGGCGTCGCCTTGGCCGTCTCCAGGCCCGCGATGTCGGCGGCGCCCTGCCCGCCGCCGTGCTGCGCGACCGGCGGGGGCAGCGGCACGGCGGGGCCGTCCGGCGCGGGGAAGGGGGACCCGCCCACGGTGTGCGGCACCCCGCCCTGGGCGGGCGGCGGCACCGGTGGCCCGGACTGCGCCGGGGACGGCACGGGCGGCCCGGGCTGCTCGGGCGCGAGCAGCGTCGGCGGCAGCCCGCTGCCGGCGGGCAGCAGTTTCGTCCGGGCCTCGGAGGACTCGGGCGCCGGCGGCGTCTCGGGGAGGTCCGCACCGCTGATCGGCGGTGCGAAGACCGTCGCGGGCATGGGCACGGACTGGCCCTCGCCGGTGTCGCTGACCGTCTTGCCGGCCCAGCTCCCGCCGTCCTGCGGCTCCTCCGGCTCCTGCGCCACCGCCGGCTGCGCGTCCTGCGGCTGCTCCTGCGCGGGCACGGCGGGCCGTCGCGCGTAGTCCACACCGTCCGGCTCCTGCGCCGCGGGGACCGCCTCGGCGGCCGGCCGCCGTACGTAGTCGACACCCCCGGACGGCGCCCCGGCGGAATCCGCCGGAGCCGCCGCGGAATCCCCGGCGGAATCCCCGGTGGAGGCGGCACCCGGCCTGCCGCCGGAGCCCGGCCTGCGGTCGGGGATGCCCATCCGGTCGGCGGCCTCCTGGAGCCACTCCGGGGGGCTCAGCAGGAAGGACGTCGCCTCCAGGTCGATACGCTGCGGCGGCTCGGGCGCCGTGTCCTGCGGCATGGCGCCGTACTCCTCCTCGTAACGGCGGATCAGCTCGCCGATGGGCAGCGGCGGCCAGAGCGTGGCCTCGCCGCTGTCCCGGGCGATGACCACCCGCAGCTGCGAGCCGTCGTCCGCCGGGCCGTCCTCGCGCGGCTCCGACCAGACGACGAAGCCGAGGTCGAACTCCCGGACCTGGATCTCGCGGTGCTCGTACGGCGGCACGTCGCCGTTGATCCACCGCTCGGCGCGCTCCTGCGCCTGCGCGAAAGTCACCATGGCCGGCTCACTCCTCCACCTGGACGGCGCCGGCGAAGCCGCCGTCCACCATCAGATTCGCCACCGTCGCCAGCTCCGGCGGATTGCCCGCGAGGCGCAGCAGGAACGCGTCGATCGATTCGCCGCAGGGCAGCAGCAGCTCGGCGACGCGGTCGGCGGGGGTGTCCCAGCCGTCGCCGTCCCGCGCGTCGTCGTAGGCGCAGAACCACACCGTGCCGGTGTCCCCGCCCTTCACCTTCACCGCGAGGAGCCCGCCCTGGACGTAGCCGACGGCCAGGTAGTCCTTGGTCAGGTGGTCGCGCAGGCACTTGTTGACGTAGACGAGGTCGTTGACCGCCGCGGCGTCGCGCACGGTGAAGAACGGCTGGTCGATCAGCAGCCCGAGCTCCGGGTCGAGCGCGACCCCGCGCGGCGCGCAGCCGCCCGCCGCCTTCAGGAAGGCCCGGTAGGAGCCCGGCAGCCGGTACCCCAGCTCCTCCTCGACGTCCCGCACCTGGGCCTCGGTGACGGAGACGGCGTCGATGGGGAGCTCGAAGTGGACCGGACGCGTCTCCTGGAGCGGGCGGGTGCCGCGTTTGGAATGGTCGGCGACGGAGTTCGCGAGGCCGCCGTGGTGCCGCAGCAGCGCCTTGACCTCGGCGGGGACGAGCTCCAGGCGGCGGGTGCCGGCCACGTGGTGCCACGTCCAGCCGTGCGGGGTGGCCACCGGCGGCAGGCTGGCCCACAGCTCGTGGCCCGCGGCGTGCAGCGCGGCGTTCGCCGACACGTAGTCCGTCAGCCGCAGCTCGTCGATGCCGAAGCCCTCGGGCGGCTCGGCTATCTCGGCCGCGGCGCGGGCGAACGGCGAGAAGTCCGGGTACCCGTCGGTGTCCACCCACACGCCCTGCGGGTAGCGCGCAGCGCGCACCGGGTCGGGGAAGTGCACGACCTGCCCGGCGTAGGCCACGTTGGGCGGCGCGGTCCGGGACTCCGCGCCGGAGCCGGGGGGCGGGGCCCCCAGCCCTTGCCGACCTGTCGTCATGACTGCTGCCCCCTGGTGCGTACGGCTGATGACCACAGCCTAGGGCCTGCGGCCTGCCCGCCGACCGGCCAGTCGCCCGGTTGTGGACAACTCGTGGACCGCGCCCGGCCGCAGGGCCGCCCGCGGCCGCCGCCTCCCGCCCCCCGGCGGGCGGGGGGCGTCCTCAGCTGTGCTTCGCGGCCTTCCGCAGCTTGGCGACCTGCTCGACCGGAATGGAGCTGCGCAGCTGCGCGGGCTGGTGGTCGGCCCGCACCGTCTCGTACGCCGCCGTGGTGTCGCCCACCCGGATGACGGTCACCAGCACCTGCCCGCCCGTGCCCTTGGCGGAGTCGCCGATGACGTACGCGACCCGCTCGTCGCCCAGCCCGGCGTCGGCCGCGGCGGGGCGCACGGTGAAGTGGGACGTGACGCCGCCGCGCACCACGGAGTAGGAGTGGCAGGCGGTCACGGCGGCGGCGAGGTCGTGCAGCACCCTGGCCGCGTCGCCCTTCTTGTAGGAGGCGATGACGGTCAGCGAGATCGCCTTGGCGCCCTTGGTCGCGGTGCTGGTGGCGTCCGTGGTGTCGGTGACCATCGCGCCCGTGTAGACCTGCCGCCGGTACCTGGGCTGGCTGCTCCACTGGTCCACGATCGGCTGGCAGGCCGCGGTGTCGGCCTTCTGGGCGTCCCCGAGCAGCTGCTGCTTGCTGCCCGCGGGCAGCACCTGCACGTGCGGGACGTCCTGCGAGGTGAGCAGCGCCGAGGTGAGCTTCGCGGTGCTCACCTCGCCCTTCGCCACCGTCGGGCCGTCCTTGCCGCCGCCGCCCCCGCAGCCCGCCGCGAGCGCGAGGACGGGCAGCAGCGCGGCGGCGGCCGCGGCGCGGCTACCGGCCGGTAGGCGATGGTGTGCGCGGATCGGCATCGATGCGTTCCCCTGTGTCGTTGCGGCAAGGCCCGCGGCGGCGCATGTCCCCGTCCCGGGGGCGGCCTCACGCGGGCGTCGGCCCGTTGCCGCGCGACTTTACGGCAACGGGCCCCGTACCTCCCCTGTGGGGCTGCTCACACGGCGCCGCGCGGGGGCCGGGGCAGGAACGGGCGCCGCCCGTACGTCCGGCCCCGCGCGAGCCGCCCGGAGGCCGGACGGCACCCCCGCCGCGCGCGTACGGCGGTCACTTGCGGGCCGCGAGCGCCTTCTTCAGCTTCTCGTCCTGCTTGCGCTCCACGTCGACGGGCAGCGGGCCCGCGCCGCCCGCGGACTTCACCGACACGTACATCGTCACCGTGTCCCCGGTCTGCACCACGGACAGCAGCGCGGCGCCGGCCCCCTTGTCGGAGGTGTCGTTCATGACCCAGGACACCGCCGTGTCGCCGACCGGCACCGCCGGGCCCTTGGAGACGGTGAAGGGCGTCTTGGCCCCCGTGCTGTCGGTCGCGGTGAAGGCGGTGCAGCCGGCCAGCGCGGTCTTCAGCTGCGTCATGACCTTGGCGGCGTCGCCCGGCGCGTGGCTGGCCACCATCATCTGGTTGATGATCTCCGGTGTCGTTCCGGCCTTCGCCGTGCCCTTGGCGAAGGCCGCGCCGACGAAGGCCATCCGGTGGATCTTCGGATTGCTGCTGGTGACGTCGGCGAGCGGCTGGCAGACGGGCTTGTCGGCGGTGAGCGTCGAGGTGTCGGACGAGTCGGCGGTCCGTGAGGGCTGGACCACCCAGCCGGGCAGGTCGGAGTCGGTGACCAGCGCCTTGGTGAGCTGCTCCGTCGTCAGCGGGGCCTTGCCGCTGAGGACGTTCGGCGACTGCGAGTCGGGGGTGGGGGAGTCGTCGCCCGAGGAGCAGGCGGCGGCGAGCAGCAGCGCGGGCAGCGCGGCGGCGGCGAGGCGGAGCCGGGTGGTGTGCATCGGGGTCACATTCCTGGTTCGGCGGTGTGGGGGGACCCGCGGTGGCGGGCCGACTGCTGATCCTCCCCGCCCTTCCTGTGCCGCGTCCATGCCGCGTCGGCCCGCCGTGCGCCGGACTCCCGCCCGGAGACCGCGCCGTGTGCGGACGGTGACCGCCCCGTGCTCCGTGGGGCGCCGCTGTGAGCGGGCCCTCCGGGTGGTCCAGAGCCGCGGAGTTGTGACGTTCATGTGTTCGCCGTGTACGCACTGTGCCTGCTCTGCCGGAATTCGGACACCGGGCGGTGACATGGCCCACACACAATGAGCGCGCCGACGTGTTCGCTTCCCCATCGCGCGGCGCGTTTGGCACTCTGATCGGCACACGGGGGAACGCCCGCTCGCGCGGGCGGACGGAGGGACGCACGTACACCATGACAACTCACTTCCTGGCGACGGGGGCTGCGGACCCCCGGCTGAACTGGGGCGCCCCACGGCCCCCGGACGGCCCGCCGCGGCTGCGGCACCGAAGAGACGGCATCCTGCCCGCCGTCGCCGCCGCGCTGTCCATCCGCGACGAGGTGCTCACCTGCACCGGTGCGAAGGGCGACCGCCCGCCCGTCCTGCATCCGATCGTGCAGGAGTTCCTGGACGCGCTGCCCGCGACGCAGCGTGAGCGCTTCACCGGCCGCTGCGCGGAGCCGGTGCTGATCTCCCGCCACCTGGCGTCCGTCGAGGCGGGGCGCGGCAAGCGCGCCGCACGCCGCCCGCTGACGCAGGGTGAGGCCCGCAAAGCGCTGCGCGGCGCGAAACTGACGGCCCGCCGGATACGCGAGGACGGCGACCCCGCGCACGGCACGTACGCGCCGCCGTGCCGCTCCTGCGCGCCGCTGCTCGCGCACTTCGGAGTGCAGGCCGTCGACCCGGCCGAGGGGGCATGACGCCCTGATGGCAGCGAGCGCACGCTTTCCCGCCGCCGTCGACGCCGCGCTGCGGGCCGGCGGCTGGCAGCCCGGGCGGTGGGACATCAAGCAGGCCGAGGAGTGGGCGGATCTCCTGCGCGGCCACGTGTCGCCCGGCGGCCACCGGCACAGCGTCTTCCCCGCCGCCGTCGAGGCCTGGGCGGAGTTCGGCGGCCTGGCCTTCCCCGCGGCCGCCGGCCCGGGACAGGTCACCGCGCCGACCGCGGTGACCGTGGACCCGCTGCGCGGCCTGCACATGGCCCGCATCTTCGGCGACCTCGGCCGCGCGCTGGAGACCGAGGTCAGCCCGCTCGGCGAGGAGCCCGGCACCGGCGCCCTGCTCGCCATCGACGCCGAGGGCCGGGTCTACGGCATCGACCACGCGGGGGACTGGTACGCCGGCCCCGACATCGACCTTGCCCTCGCCGCGCTGATCGGCGGCGGCCGCACCGTACGCCTGACCCTCGAGACGTCCGGCGCGGACCCGCGCCCGTACGGCGCCGCGGAGCCCGGCCGCCCCTGAAGCCGTCCGGGCGCACCCGGAGCCGCTGGGCAGCACGTCGGCTCGGCCGCCCCCGACCACGGGACTACCCGGAACCCCGGGACCCCTAGGGGGCGGTACCTACTTTTGGCATGGACCGGTTCGTACCGCCGGATGACGTGCGGGTCCCGCCCGCTCCCTACGGTCGTAGGGCGGGGTGGGGATACCCCCACCACGGAGACGGAGACCTTCCCCAATGTGCGGCGGAGCGCCCTCCGTCAGGCTGATGGACATCACGACAGTGCGACATACGACGACGCAGGAGTAACAGTGACAACGCCAGTGACGATTCCCAGGTCCGGGGGCAACGGAGAACGTTCGGCTGTTGCCGCTGCAGGGCGCTCGGTGACGAAGGCGTACGGCGCGGGCGAGACCCGGGTCGTCGCCCTGGACGCGGTCGACGTGGACATCGCCCGCGGGAGGTTCACCGCGATCATGGGCCCCTCGGGCTCCGGCAAGTCCACCCTCATGCACTGCCTCGCGGGCCTCGACACGGTCACCTCGGGGCGGATCTGGGTCGGCGACAGCGAGATCACCGGGATGAAGGACAAGAAGCTCACCCAGCTGCGGCGGGACAAGATCGGCTTCATCTTCCAGTCCTTCAACCTGCTGCCGACCCTCAACGCGGCGGAGAACATCACGCTGCCGATGGACATCGCGGGCCGCAAGGTCGACCGCGACTGGTTCGAGCGGGTCGTGGAGACGGTGGGCCTGGCCGGCCGGCTCAAGCACCGCCCGACCCAGCTGTCCGGCGGCCAGCAGCAGCGTGTGGCCGTCGCCCGCGCCCTGGCCGCCCGCCCCGAGATCATCTTCGGCGACGAGCCGACCGGAAACCTCGACTCGCGCGCCGGTGCGGAGGTCCTCGGCTTCCTGCGCCGCTCGGTCGACGAGCTGGGCCAGACCATCGTGATGGTCACCCACGACCCGGTCGCCGCCTCGTACGCCGACCGCGTCCTCTACCTCGCCGACGGCCGCATCGTCGACGACATGGCCAACCCGACCGCCGACACCGTCCTGGAGCGCATGAAGTCCTTCGACGGCCGCGGGAGGACGTCGTGACCGTCCTGAAGACATCGGCGCGGAACTTCTTCGCGCACAAGGGCAGAATGGCCCTCTCGGCGATCGCCGTCCTGCTGTCGGTCGCCTTCGTCTGCGGCACCCTGGTGTTCACCGACACCATGACCGCCACCTTCGACAAGCTCTTCGGCTCCACCGCCTCCGACGTCACCGTCAGCGCCAAGAAGATCGACGACGAGCAGGCCACCGGCATCCCGGACACCGTCCCCGCCGCGCTCCAGCAGCAGCTGGCGAAGGTCCCCGGCGTCGCCAAGTCCGACCCCGACGTCACCAGCGACCAGGTCACCGTCGCCAACGCGGCGAACGAGAAGATCGGCTCCTCGTCCGGCGCCCCGACGATCGTCAGCAACTGGGACCCGACGGAGTCCAAGGCAGTCGAGCTCTCCTCGGGCCACCTCCCGCGCAGTGCCACCGACGCCGTGATCGACGCCGACACCGCGGGCAAGAAGCACGTCGCGATCGGCGACACGCTGCGCGTCATCGCCGCCCCCGGCGACTTCGACGTCACCGTCAGCGGCATCGTCACCTTCAGGACCACCAACCCCGGCGCGACGGTCCTCTACATCGACACCGCCACCGCGCAGACCAAGCTGCTCGGCCGCTCCGACGCCTACACCGCCTTCGGCCTGAGCGCCGCCAAGGGCACCACCGACGACCAGCTCAAGCGGAACGTCAGGGCGGCCATCGGCTCCGGCTACACCGTCGACACCGCGGCCGAGACCAAGAAGAAGGACCAGGACGACCTCGGCGGCTTCCTGAACTTCATGAAGTACGCCATGCTCGGCTTCGCCGGGATCGCCGTCCTCGTCGGCATCTTCCTGATCGTCAACACCTTCTCCATGCTGGTCGCCCAGCGCACCCGGGAGATCGGCCTGATGCGGGCCCTCGGCTCCAGCCGCGGCCAGGTCAACCGGTCCGTGCTCGTCGAGGCGGTGCTGCTCGGCGTGACCGGCTCGGTGCTCGGTATCGGCGGCGGCATCGGCCTGGCCGTCGGGCTGATGCACCTGATGGGCAAGGCCGGCATGAAGCTCGACACCTCCGAGCTGACGATCAAGGCCTCGACCCCGCTGGTGGGCCTGGCCATCGGCGTCGTCGTGACCGTGGTCTCCGCCTACATCCCGGCCCGCCGGGCGGCGAAGATCTCCCCGATGGCCGCGCTGCGCGACTCCGGCACCCCCGCCGACGGCCGCGCCGGACGGGTCCGCGCCGCGATCGGCATCCTGGTCAGCGCGGCCGGGGCGCTCGCCCTCGTCGCCGCAGCGAAGGCCGACAAGGCATCCGCGGGCGGCGGGATGCTGGGCCTGGGCGTGCTGCTCACGCTGATCGGCTTCGTGATCGTCGGCCCGCTGCTGGCCGGTGTGATCGTCAGGGCGGTGAGCGCGGTCGTGCTGCGCTTCTTCGGCCCGATGGGACGCCTGGCCGAGCGCAACGCGCTGCGCAACCCGCGGCGTACCGGTGCCACCGCTTCCGCGCTGATGATCGGCCTGGCCCTGGTGGCCGGCATGTCGGTGGTCGGCTCCTCGATGGTCGCCTCCGCCGACGACCAGCTCGACTCCTCGGTCGGCGCGGACTTCATCATCGAGGTCGGCAACAACGGCAGCCAGCCGATCACCCCGGCCGCCGAGAAGGCGCTCACCGCCACGCAGGACATCGCCCACTTCACCCACTACACGATCGTCAACGCCAGGCTCACCCTGCCCTCCGGCGAGACCGTCAGCTCCGACCTGAGCGCCGCGGACCCGACCTACCCCAAGGACCTGCGGCTCAAGACCACCCAGGGCAACCTGGTGGACGCCTACGGCAAGAACGCCATGTCGGTGCCCGAGGGCTTCGCCAAGGACCACCACCTCAAGCTCGGCGACGAGCTGAAGGTCGTCATGACCAGCGGCCGCCCGGCCCAGCTCAGGATCGCCGCGATCACGAGCGACGACACGACGATCGAGCACGGCTCGATGTTCACCAACATCGCCACGGCCCGCGAGTACCTGCCGGCCGACAAGATGCCGGGCGACTTCCTCCTGTTCGCCACCGCGGTCGACGGCAAGCAGAAGGAGGCCTACGCCGGCCTCAAGGCCTCGGTGAAGTCCCACCCGGAGATCGACGTCCGCGACCAGGCCGACTACAAGGACCTCATCCACAGCCAGGTCAACCAGCTGCTGTACATGATCTACGCGCTGCTCGCGCTGGCGATCATCGTGGCCGTCCTCGGCGTGGTCAACACCCTGGCCCTGTCGGTGGTCGAGCGGACCCGGGAGATCGGGCTCATGCGGGCCATCGGCACCTCGCGGCGCCAGCTGCGCCGGATGATCCGCCTGGAGTCGGTCGTCATCGCCCTGTTCGGCGCGCTCATCGGCCTCGGCCTCGGCCTGGCCTGGGGCACCACCGGCCAGCGGGTCCTGGCCGCGGAGGGGCTCGGCGTCCTGCAGATCCCGTGGACGACGATCGTCGTGGTCTTCGTCGGATCCGCGGTCGTCGGCCTCCTCGCCGCCCTCATGCCCGCGCTGCGGGCGGGCCGGATGAACGTCCTGAACGCCATCGCGACGGACTAGGCCCGCGCTCCACGAGGCCCCGCGCCCCCGCACCCCGCCAGGGGCGCGGGGGCGCCCTGCTGCGCCGTGAGGCGGCCGCCCGCGCACTTGCCCGTGCCCCTGGGAGGCACCGCCCTCCGCGGAGGGCGCCCGCACGGCGCGGGAGCGGCCGCGGGTCCCGAGGGCACCCCCCTCCGCGGAGGGCAGGCCCCGGCCGGAGGCCGTACGCTGGAGGGACCCCCGGCACGTGAGACGTGTCGGGCGGTCGCGTTGCCCGTGGCGGCAGCGCCCCGACACGTATCCCCCGGGACGGAACCCTCATGAGTCTGAACGGTCTGGTCGACGCCGCCGTCGCCGACACCGCCCTCGCCGAGGCGGTCCAGGCCGCGGTCTCCGGAGCGCGGCCGCACGTGGATCTGGTCGGCCCGCCGGCCGCGCGCCCGCTGGCGATCGCGGCGCTCGCCGCGAAGGCCTCCCGCACGGTGCTGGCGGTCACCGCGACCGGCCGCGAGGCCGAGGACCTGGCCGCGGCGCTGCGGTCGATGCTGCCCGCGGACGGCGTCGTCGAGTACCCGGCGTGGGAGACGCTGCCGCACGAGCGGCTCTCGCCGCGCAGCGACACCGTGGGACGCCGCCTCGCGGTGCTGCGGCGGCTGGCGCACCCGAGGGCGGACGACCCGACGGCCGGACCCGTGCAGGTCGTGGTCGCGCCGATCCGTTCGGTGCTGCAACCGCAGGTCAAAGGGCTGAGCGAGCTGGAGCCCGTGGCGCTGTCGAGCGGGCAGAGCGCCGACCTGGGCACGGTCGTGGACGGGCTGGCGGCGGCCGCCTACGCGCGCGTGGAACTCGTGGAGAAGCGCGGCGAGTTCGCCGTGCGCGGCGGCATCCTGGACGTCTTCCCGCCGACGGAGGAGCACCCGCTGCGGGTGGAGTTCTGGGGCGACGAGGTCGAGGAGATCCGCTACTTCAAGGTCGCCGACCAGCGCTCCCTGGAGGTCGCCGAGCACGGCCTGTGGGCGCCGCCGTGCCGCGAGCTGCTGCTCACCGACGACGTACGGGCGCGGGCCGCCGAGCTGGCCGCCGCGCACCCCGAGCTGCACGAGATGCTGGACAAGATCGCCGAGGGCATCGCCGTCGAGGGCATGGAGTCACTCGCCCCGGTGCTGGTGGACGCGATGGAGCTGCTGCTGGACGTGCTCCCGGCCGGCGCCATGACGGTGGTGTGCGACCCCGAGCGGGTACGGACCCGGGCCGCCGACCTGGTGGCGACCTCGCAGGAGTTCCTGGAGGCGTCCTGGGCGGCGTCCGCGGGCGGCGGCGAGGCGCCCATCGACCTGGGCGCGGCCTCGCTGTGGCCGATCGCGGACGTACGGCAGCGGGCCGGCGAGCTGGGCATCCCGTGGTGGTCGGTGAGCCCCTTCGCCGCGGACGAGGCCGACGACCTGGACGGCGACATCCTCAAGCTGGGCATGCGCGCCCCCGAGGTCTACCGCGGGGACACCGCGCGGGCGCTGGCCGACACCAAGGGCTGGCTCGCCGAGGGCTGGCGCACCGTCTACGTCACCGAGGGCCACGGACCGGCCTCCCGCGTCGCCGAGGTGCTGGCGGGGGAGGGCATCGCGGCCCGGCTGGACATCGAACTGGCCGACCTCGCGCCGTCCGTGGTGCACGTCGCCACCGGCTCGCTGGAGCACGGCTTCGTCGACCCGGGCCTGCGGCTCGCGGTGCTGACCGAGACCGACCTGTCGGGGCAGAAGTCGTCCACCAAGGACATGGGGCGGATGCCCTCCCGCCGCCGCAAGACCATCGACCCGCTCACCCTGACCGGCGGCGACTACATCGTGCACGAGCAGCACGGCGTGGGCCGCTACGTGGAGATGGTGCAGCGCACCGTGCAGGGCGCCACCCGCGAGTACCTCGTGGTCGAGTACGCCCCGGCCAAGCGCGGCCAGCCCGGCGACCGGCTCTTCGTGCCCACCGACCAGCTGGAGCAGATCACCAAGTACGTCGGCGGCGAGGCCCCGACGCTGCACCGGCTGGGCGGAGCGGACTGGACGAAGACCAAGGCGCGGGCGAAGAAGGCCGTCAAGGAGATCGCGGCCGACCTGATCCGGCTGTACTCGGCCCGCATGGCCGCGCCCGGCCACACCTTCGCCCCGGACACCCCCTGGCAGCGCGAGCTGGAGGACGCCTTCCCGTACGTGGAGACGCCCGACCAGCTCACCACCATCGCCGAGGTCAAGGGCGACATGGAGAAGTCGGTGCCCATGGACCGGCTGATCTGCGGCGACGTCGGCTACGGCAAGACCGAGATCGCGGTGCGGGCGGCCTTCAAGGCGGTGCAGGACGGCAAGCAGGTGGCCGTGCTCGTGCCGACGACGCTGCTGGTGCAGCAGCACTTCGGCACCTTCTCCGAGCGCTACGCGCAGTTCCCGGTCAACGTGCGGGCGCTGTCCCGCTTCCAGACCGACACCGAGGCTAAGGCGGTGCTGGAGGGGCTGCGGGAGGGCTCGGTCGACGTCGTCATCGGCACCCACCGGCTCTTCTCCTCCGAGACCCGCTTCAAGGACCTCGGCCTGGTGATCGTCGACGAGGAGCAGCGCTTCGGTGTCGAGCACAAGGAGCAGCTGAAGAAGCTGCGGGCCAACGTCGACGTGCTGACCATGTCCGCCACGCCGATCCCCCGCACCCTGGAGATGGCGGTCACCGGCATCCGGGAGATGTCCACCATCACCACCCCGCCGGAGGAGCGGCACCCGGTGCTGACCTTCGTCGGGCCCTACGAGGAGAAGCAGATCGGCGCCGCGATCCGGCGTGAGCTGCTGCGCGAGGGGCAGGTCTTCTACATCCACAACCGGGTCGAGTCCATCGACCGGGCGGCGGCACGGCTGCGCGCCATCGTGCCCGAGGCGCGGATCGCCACCGCGCACGGGCAGATGAGCGAGGCCGCCCTGGAGTCGGTCGTGGTCGACTTCTGGGAGAAGCGCTTCGACGTCCTGGTCTCCACCACGATCGTGGAGTCCGGCATCGACATCTCCAACGCCAACACCCTCATCGTCGAGCGCGGCGACACCTTCGGCCTGTCGCAGCTGCACCAGCTGCGCGGCCGTGTCGGGCGCTCGCGCGAGCGCGGCTACGCCTACTTCCTCTACCCGCCGGAGAAGCCGCTCACCGAGACCGCGCACGAACGGCTCGCCACCATCGCCCAGCACACGGAGATGGGCGCCGGCATGTACGTGGCCATGAAGGACCTGGAGATCCGCGGCGCGGGCAACCTGCTGGGCGGCGAGCAGTCCGGCCACATCGCGGGGGTCGGCTTCGACCTGTACGTCCGGATGGTCGGCGAGGCCGTCGCCGACTACCGCTCGGCGCTGGAGACCGGCGGCGAGCCGGAGGAGACGCTGCTCGAGGTCAAGATCGAGCTGCCCGTCGACGCCCACGTCCCGCACGACTACGCCCCCGGCGAGCGGCTGCGGCTCCAGGCCTACCGCGCCATCGCCGCCGCGTCCTCCGAGGAGGACATCACCGCCGTCCGCGAGGAGCTGGTCGACCGCTACGGTCCGCTGCCCGAGCCGGTCGAGAACCTGCTCCTGGTGGCCGGGCTGCGGATGCTGGCCCGCAAGGTCGGCGTCACCGACATCACCCTCCAGGGCTCCAACGTCCGCTTCGGCCCGGTCGAGCTGCGCGAGTCGCAGGAGCTGCGGCTCAACCGCCTGCACCCGCGCGCGGTCCTCAAACCGGCCACCCACCAGATCCTGGTGCCCCGCCCGGCGACCGCGCGGATCGGCGGCAAGCCCGTCGTCGGCCGCGAACTGCTCCAGTGGACCGCGGAGTTCCTGACCACCATCCTCGACAACTGAGCCGCCCGCGGCGGACCCGGGCCGGCGCCGCCCGGGTCCGCCGAACCGCACCCGTGGCCGGCACGGTTACAGTGCGGACGTGACGATCACCGGAGCGGGGACGAACATACGGCCGTTGGCCCCCGGGCAGCGCGCCCGGCTGCTCGTCGGCGACATCGACGGCGGCGCGCCGCGGCTGGTGCACGAGACCGCGCACAGCGCCCTGGAGGCACCGAACTGGTCACCGGACGGCCGCTGGCTGGTCGTCAACCAGGACGGCCTGCTGCTGCGCATCCCCGCCGACGCCGCACCGGGCGACGGCGTGCTGCCCGAGGTCGTCGACACCGGCGGCATCACCGACGCCAACAACGACCACGTCCTCTCCCCGGACGGTGCCACGGTGTACCTGTCGGCCGGCGACGGCCACATCCACGCCGTCCCCTTCACCGGCGGCCCGGCCCGCCGCGTCACCAACGACCGCGGCCCCGGCCCCTTCCGGCACTTCCTGCACGGGGTCTCCCCGGACGGGCTGACCCTCTCCTACGTGGGCGTCGAGCCCTACGGCGGTGACGAATGGGGCTACCGCAACATCTTCACCCTCCCCTCGGCCGGCGGCCCGGACACCCGGCTCACCGACAGCCCCGCTCCCGCGGACGGTCCGGAGTTCACCCCGGACGGCGAGTGGATCGTCTTCAACTCCGAGCACGGCGCATCCGTTCCCGGCCACGCCCAGCTCTTCCGCATGCGCACCGACGGCTCCGGCCTGACCCGGCTGACCTCCGACGAGCGCGTGAACTGGTTCCCGCACCCCTCGCCGGACGGCCGCCACCTGCTCTACCTCAGCTTCCCGCCCGGTACCCTGGGCCACCCCGCCGACCGGGACGTCGTCCTGCGCCTGCTGGACGCGCACGGCGCCGGTGCCCCGCGCGACCTCTACGCCTTCCGCGGCGGCCAGGGCAGCCTCAACGTCAACAGCTGGTCCCCCGACAGCCGCCACTTCGCCTACGTCGACTACCCCGCGACCTGACCGGCCGCCCGGACCCCCGGCCGTCCGGACCCCCGGCCGCCCGGCACCGCCGGGGCCGGGCGGGACCGCGCCCGGCGGCGGTGCCTAGGTGCGGCGCAGGATCACGTAGCCCTCCTGGCTCGCCATCTGCGTCCACGTCGTGCCGGGGTGCAACTGCGTGCCGTACGTCACCGGGTCCGGCACCCACCCGCTGGAGTTGTCGATCGCGATGTACTGCGGCACGACGCCCTTCGTACCGCCCACCCAGTAGACGGTCGTGCGGTGCACCAGCCGGCTGATCGGCCCGACGTTCGCCTCCACGGTGGCGCCGTCCGGTATCTGGCCGAGCAGCTTCTCGATGACCTTGGTGCGCGTGTCGACCTTGTAGGTGTCGGAGTGCCCGAGGGAGGCCAGCGGCATCGACAGCGTCAGCGCCATCGCCGCCCCCACCGCCGCGGCCGGCACCCCGGACGCGTAGGACCGCAGCCACGGGGTGCGGCTGCCCCGCGACCGGTCGGCGGCGTCCACCAGCGCCAGGAACACCACCGGCATCAGCACCGCGCTGTAGTGCCAGGCCGTGCCCCAGTTCTCCGGGTAGTGCGACACGAAGCGCCACCCGATGGTCGGCAGCGCCGCGACGATCAGCGGCGACCGCAGGGCCAGCAGCCCGGTGGTCGGCAGCAGGACCCACAGCAGCGTGCGCAGCGCGGTGCCGAAGGGGATGTGACCGGTCAGCGTCCCGTCGCCGTTGATGTGGTTGAACGCGTCGTAGCCGGGACCGTAGAAGGCGGGGATCAGCACGGTGACGGCCAGGGCGGACGCCGCCACGCCGAAACCGATCAGCCCGATCGCCCACGGCCCGTACCGCTCCGCGTCGCTCAGCGGCACCTCCACCTCGTCACCCCCCTCGTCTGCTGCTCCGTCCGCCGTCCCGCCGGCTCCGGCGCCCGCGGGTGCGCTCTTTGCGCCGGTCCTTTCCGCGGCGCCGCCCGCGGCTCCGGAAGACGCGGCCTGCGCCTCGGACGCCTGCGCCTCGGAATCCTGCGCGTCGGCGGCCTGCTCCGTGGCCGGCGCGGCGGCCCGCGAGCTCTCCCGGGTGCGCCACCAGACGATCGCGCCGATCATCGCCGCCGTGACGCCCAGATCCTCCTTGACCAGCACCAGGGGCACCGCCCACCACAGGGCCGCCCCCCAGCGCTTGCGGACGACCGCCTCCAGCGAGAAGGCCAGCAGCGGCATCGCGAAGGCGATCTCGTGGAAGTCGAAGTCGACCGCCCGCTGGACGGCCCAGGACAGACCGTAGGCGGCGCCGATCGCGAGCCCCCTGCCCCGCCCGAGGAGCAGCGAGGCCCCCCGGGTGACCGGGACGACCGAGATCGCGAACAGCAGGGCCTGCGCCACGAGCAGCGTCGCCGGTGTCGGGAAGACGCGGTAGAACGGCGCGATCAGCGCGGTCGCCGGACTGAAGTGGTCGCCGAGCGCGTTGAAGCCGGGCCCCTTCAGCGGGGTGGTCGGCGCGTGCAGGTGGGCGTACCCCTTCACCGCCTGCTCGAAGATGCCCAGGTCCCAGGACATCGTGAGCATCCTGCGGTAGCGCACCAGCGACAGCAGGACGTAGGCGACGAAGAAGACGGCGCCGAGCAGATACGGGTCGAGGCGTGCGCCCGGGATCCGCAGCCCGGGCCGCGCCGCCGTGGCGGGGCCCGGTTCTGCGGCAGGCGGCGCCGCCTTGCCGCCGGATTGCGGTATGACGGCCTCGGCCCTGTCCATCGACGTCCTCCCGAGGATGTGGGGTCGGGTCTGCCGGAAAAGATACGGGACGACGCTGTCCGCGCGGGACCCGTGGGACGGACGGCCGTGGCCGCGCGCTCAGCCGGTCTTGGTCCAGGTGCCGCAGTCCGCCGTCTTGAAGTAGGCGTCCTTGGCCGTGACGGTGACCACGGCCTGGCCGGTGACGTTGTCGTTCGCGAGGATCGAGTCCACGTCGTGCAGCGCGTCCTTGGTCCTCTCCCAGTAGCACGTCTCGCCGCCCTTGGCCTTGTAGGTGCCGGCGGCTATGTCCGTTCCCACCTTGTACATGCCGTCCCCGACCGACGTCTTCGGCGAGGCGGGTGCGTCCTTCCCGGCGGCGAACCAGTCCTTGCAGTCCGTCGACGTGAAGATCTTGTCCGTCGGCTTGATCGTCACGTAGCTGCTGCCGTACACGGTGTCGTTCGCGAGGATCGAGTCGGTGTCGCCCTTGGCGTCCTTGTCCCGCTCCCAGTAGCACATGCCGTCGGAGTTCCCGCTCGTCCGGTAGGTGCCCGGCTGGATGTCCTTGCCGACCTGGAACGTGCCGTCGCCCTTGAAGGCGGGCTCGTCCGCCGGCTTGTCCTCCTTCTTCTTCTGCGCGGGAGCGGACGACGCGGACGCTGCGCCGCCGTCCTTCGCGGACGCGCCGGACGAGCCGGCCGAGTCGTCCGACGGGCCGCAGGCGGCGATCCCGATCGCGAGGAACGCGGTGACGGTGCCCGCTGCGGCGAGCCGGACGAGAGACGACGTGGACATGGGTTTCCCCCCTGCGTTCGGCGGGCCTCGGTGGCCCTGTGAACCGTTGACACCATGAGAGCATCAAGGTGTGAACCGAGTCAACACTAATTCTCGAACGAGTGATGTTCACGCCGTGAAGGGGTCCGATCGTGCTCCCTGGGTATGCTCGCCCCCACAGACACACACGCAGGGACGACCGGGGGGAAGGAGAGGACAGTGCCCGAGCACGCGAGCGAGGTGACGGCGGCGGAGATCGCCAGGCTGGCCGGCGTCGGAAGGGCCGCCGTCAGCAACTGGCGCCGGCGCCACGGCGACTTCCCCAGGCCGGTGGGAGGCTCCGACACCAGTCCGACCTACGAGCTGGCCTCCGTGGAGAAATGGCTGCGCGAGCAGGGGAAACTGCCCACGGTGCCGCTGTACGAGCGCCTGTGGCAGCGTGCCGACAGCCACCCCGGAGGGGTGCCGGCGGCCCTGCGGATCGCCGGATCCGTCCTGATACTCATGCGTGAGGACCCCCGCCTGGTGGTCCACTACAGCGCCGCGTCCGACGGCGAGCTGGCCGAGCGGCTGCCGGCCGAGCTGGAGTCCGCGCTGGCCGCGCGCTTCGGCCCGGACCACCCCGTGCGGCTGCCGGACCGGCTGGCCGACGCGGTGCCGCTGCTGCGCACCGTGGTGAAGTTCGCCGAGGACGTCGGTCCCGCCCAGACCTACGAGTTCCTCTTCGGCCGCTATCTCGACGCCAACCCCCGGCAGTTCGTCCTCACCCCGCCGGGCCCCGCGGAGCTGATGGCCGCACTGGCCGGGGAGCGGCCGGGCAGCGTGCTCGATCCCGCCTGCGGCAGCGGAGCCCTGC
This sequence comes from Streptomyces sp. NPDC020983, assembly GCF_044333485.1. Taxonomy (NCBI): domain Bacteria; kingdom Bacillati; phylum Actinomycetota; class Actinomycetes; order Kitasatosporales; family Streptomycetaceae; genus Streptomyces; species Streptomyces sp. NPDC020983. Next base: position 607,216 of record NZ_JBIRRA010000002.1, read on the forward strand.
TGCGTGCGAGCGGGGCCACCGACGCCGTTTACGCCCAGGAGGCCGACCCGGAGCTGGCCTCGCTCACCGCGCTGCGCCTGGCCCTGGCGACCGACCCGACCGTCCGGGTCCGGGTTGCCACGGGCGACAGCCTGCGCGCGGACGCCTTCGGCGAGCCGGCCGTCGAAGCCGTCGACACGGTGCTCTGCCACCCGCCGTTCAACGACCGCAACTGGGGCCATGACGAGCTGGGGTACGACGCGCGCTGGGAGTACGGCTTCCCGGCCCGCACGGAGTCCGAGCTGGCCTGGCTCCAGCACGCGCTGGCCCACACCAGCGAGGGTGGCACGGTGGTGATGCTCCTGCCGCCCGCCGTCGCGTCCCGCAGGTCCGGCCGCCGGGTGCGCGCCGACCTGCTGCGCCGGGGCACGCTGCGCGCCGTGGTGGCGCTGCCCGCGGGGGCCGCTCCGCCGCAGGGGCTGCCCCTCCATCTGTGGGTGCTGCGCAAACCCCGGCCCGACCAGCGCCCGCCCGCAGAGCTGCTGCTGTTCGACGCGGCGGGGATACCGGGATCCGGCACGGAGAAGGCGCCCTGGTTCGCCGTCAGCTCGGCGGTCCTCGACACGTGGCGGGCCTTCGACCGGCACGGCTCGGTGCCCGACCGCCCCGGTCTGAACCGCACGCTGCCGGTCATCGAACTGCTCGACGACGACGTGGACGTGACGCCCGCACGGCACCTCCCGCCGCCCGTGGCCGACGGAGGCGCCGCGGAGCTGGAGGACGTGCGGGACCGGCTGGCGCAGACGCTGCGCCGCACCGCGGACATGGCTCCGGCGCCCCCGGCGGACGGGGAGCCGGCCCGCTGGCCGACCACGACCGTGGGGGAACTGGCCCGGGCGGGCGCCCTGCTGATGCGTGCGGGCGGCGGGGGCAGCGCCCCGGCGGACGGTTCCGCCGGCCCGCGCGCCGTGCTGACCGAGCACGACGTCATCGCCGGCGGCGGCCCCACGGGCATACTGCCGCCGGGCCGCCCCGACGGGCCCGTGGACGAGCCGGTGCTCGTCGAGGAGGGCGACGTGGTGGTGCCGGTCCTCGGCGGCGGGGGGGTGGCCCGGGTGGTGGACGCGGCCACCGCCGGTGCAGCGCTCGGGCGCAACGTCTACCTGCTGCGGCCGGACACCGGGGCGCTCGACCCGTGGTTCCTCGCCGGGTTCCTGCGCGGCACCGCCAACGGCCGCCAGGCCAGCAGCTTCGCGACGACGTCCACCCGGCTCGACGTGCGCCGGCTCCAGGTGCCGCGGCTGCCCCCGGCCGAGCAGCGGCGCTACGGCGAGCGCTTCCGCACCCTCGCGGCCTTCGAGGAAGCGCTGCGCCAGGCGGCCCGGCTCGGCGACCAGCTCGTGCAGGGGCTCTACGACGGACTGACCGAGGGCACCGTGCGGCCCGGATAGTTGTCCACAGGCCGTCGCGGAAGCCGCGCCGCCTGCCCGTTGCGGCCGATACGCTCTCGACCAGCCATCCGCTTCGACGACCAGGAGCCCCAGATGTACGGCCCCGGCATCACCCAGCCGCCGCGCCCGCCCGCGGGCCGCGGCGCCGTGATCTGGCTGCGCGTGCTGTTCACCGCGCTGCCGGTGCTCTCGTTCGGACTCCTCGCCTGGGCGTCGCCGCTGCGGCTGGCCGTGACGCGGCGCAACCCGGCCGACTGGGCGCTGATGGTGATCGACATCGTCCTGGTCGTCACCGGCTACATGCTGATCGGCTTCGCGCAGGACAACACGGACAGCTGGCAGTCGAACGTGGGGACGCTGACGGTGCTGGTCGTCTCGCTGGGCACCCCGGCGTACTTCCTGACCGCCGACATCAGGCGGCGCCCCGTGGTGCTCGCCGGATACCCGGTGCCGCACGGCTACCCGGCCCGGAGCCCGTACGCCGCCGGATACGGCCCGGCGGCCGGCGGGGCGGCAGCGGGGATACCCATGTCCCACCCGGTGCCGCACCGGACGCCCGTCCCGCAGCAGACCCCCGCCCCGCACCGGACGCCGGCCCCGCAGACCCCCGCGCCGCACGGCACACCCGATCCGTCGAACGGGGCGGCGGCGGCCGGGCCGCCGCCACCGCGGATCCAGCAGGTGCGGGCGGAGCTGGACGAGCTGAGTGACTACCTCCGCAAGGAGGAGGGCCGGTGATCGGTCGGCTCGTCGCCGGCCGCTACGAGCTGGCCACGGTGATCGGCCAGGGCGGGATGGGCCAGGTGTGGACGGCCTACGACCGGCGGCTGGACCGCCGGGTCGCGGTGAAGCTGCTGCGGCCCGACAAGGTCGCCGGTGCCGACGACGCCGGCGAGCTGCGGAAGCGGTTCGACCGGGAGTGCCGGGTCACCGCCCAGGTCGACCACCCGGGCCTGGTGACGGTGCACGACGCGGGTGCCGACGGCGACGACCTGTATCTGGTCATGCAGTACGTGGAGGGTGCCGATCTCGGCGACCACCTCGCCGAGCACGAGCCGTACCCGTGGCCGTGGGCGGTCGCGGTGGGCGCGCAGCTGTGCGCGGTGCTGGCGGCGGTCCACGCGGTGCCGATCGTCCACCGCGACCTGAAGCCGCGCAATGTGATGGTCCGTCCGGACGGCACGGTCACGGTGCTCGACCTGGGCGTCGCCTCGGTGATGGACACCGACACCACGCGGCTGACCCACACCGGCACGCCCATCGGCAGCCCGGCGTACATGGCGCCGGAACAGGCCATGGGCGGCGCGGTCGGACCGCGGACGGACCTGTACGCACTGGGCGTGCTGCTGCACGAACTGCTCAGCGGGAACGTGCCGTTCGCCGGCACCACGGCGCTCGGGGTACTGCACCGCCACCTGTACGAGGCGCCCGTCCCGCTGCGGCGGCTGCGGCCCGAGGTGCCCGAGCCGCTGGAGGCGCTGGTGCTGCGGCTGCTCGCCAAGGATCCGCAGCACCGTCCCGCGGCGGCGCAGGAGGTCTACCAGGACCTCGCGGCGCTGCTGCCGCCGCCCGCCTCGCACCGGCCGGCGCCCGGGCCGATGGATCCGACGCGCCCCTTCGTGCGGCCGCAGGCGCCCTGGCCGGACCGTGCGGCCGCCGCGGCGGTGCCGCCGAAGCCCGTCGTGCCGCCGCAGCCCGCGCAGTCGCCGAAGGACGCCGACCTCGCGGTGGCCGTGGACGAGGTCAGGAAGCTGCTGGACGCCGGCCGGATCACCCAGGCGGTGGACATGCTCGGCGGCATCATCCCTGCGGCGGCCCGCAAGCACGGCGAGCACTCGCCCGTCCTGCGGGCCCTGCGCAAGCAGTACGCGGCCACGCTGATGGAGGACGGGCAGTACCGCCGGGCCCTGCCCGAGCTGCGGCGGCTGTCGGACGAGTTCGCCTCGCAGTACGGCGGGGCCGACCGGCAGGCGCTGCAGTACCGCTACGAGGCCGCGCAGTGCCTGGAGCACCTCGGCGACCCCCGGGCCGCCCTGAGCGAATACCGCATCCTGCTGCCGTACTTCGAGCAGTGGACGGCCACGAGCCCCGGCATACCGCTGGACATCCGCCGCCGGACGGCCCACCTGCTCCTCTCGATAGGCGACCGCACCGCCGCCCGCGACATCCTGACCCGGCTGCTCTACGACGCCGAGCGGGTGCACGGCCCGCACCACCCCTTCCCGGCGGAGATCCGCCGGACCCTGGCGTGGCTCGGCCAGGTGCACGTGTAGCCGGGCGGAGGCGGAGGGGCGGCGTCACTCGCGGCGCAGCACCACGTAGCCGCCGGCGTCGGCGACCGTGGTCCAGCGCGCCTGCGGGTGGAGCTGCCGGGCGTAGCCGGGCGGGTCGGTGAGCCAGCCGGAGAGGTTGTCGAAGGCCAGGTAGTCCGGGATCCGGCCGCCGGTCCGGCCGACCCAGTAGACGGTGGTGCGCCGCACGAGGCGACTGATCGGCCCCACGTCGGCCTCCACGGTGGCGCCGTCCGGGATGCGGGCGAGGGCGCGCTCGGCGGCCCGCGTGCTGCCGTCCACCCGGTAGGCGGCCAGGTGTGTCAGCCCGGCGACCGGAAGCTGGGCCGAGAGCGCGACCGCCGCTCCGAGCGCAGCCGCGGGGAGCGCGCGGGCGGCCGCGCGCAGCCACCGCGGCGTGTGGCGGCTGCCCGGCGCGGCGGCCGCGACCAGGGCGGCGGCGTCGGCGGCGGCGAGGAAGACCACGGGCATGAGCACGGCGCTGTAGTGCCAGCCGGTGCCCCAGTTCTCGGGGTAGTGCGAGACGAAGCGCCATCCCAGGGTCGGCAGTCCGACCAGCAGCAGCGGGGAGCGCAGCGCGAGCAGCCCGCCGGCCGGCAGCAGCACCCACAGCACCGTGCGCAGCGCCGTGACCGCCGGGATGTGGCCGGTGAGCGTGCCGTCGCCGTCGATGTGGTTGAAGGCGTCGTAACCGGGGCCGTGGAAGAGCGGGATGAGCCGGCCGATCTCCCACGCCGACGCGACGATCCCGAAGGCCGCCAGCCGCAGCGCCCACGGGCGGACCCGTCCGCCGCCGGCCGCGCCCCGCAGGGTGTCGTCTCCGGCCCGCAGCCACACCACAGCGCCGGTCATCGCGACCGCGGCCCCCAGGTCCTCCTTGACCAGGACCAGCGGCAGCGCCCACAGCATCGCCGCCGTCCAGCGCCGCAGCAGCACCGCCGCGAGCGAGAAGGCGAGCAGGGGAACGGCGAAGGCGATCTCGTGGAAGTCGAAGTCGACGGCCCGCTGGACACCCCAGGACAGCCCGTACGCGGCGCCCAGCGCGAGTCCGGGGCCCCGCCCGAGCAGCAGGCCCGCCGCCCGCGTCACGGGGACCACCGAGAGGGCGAACAGCAGCGCCTGCGCCACGAGCAGCGTCACGGTGGTGGGGAAGACCCGGTAGAAGGGCGCGATCAGGGCGACGACCGGGCTGAAGTGGTCGCCGAGCTCGTCGAAGCCGGGCCCCTTGAGATCGGCGACCGGGGCGTGCAGGTGGGCGTAGCCCTTCACCGCCTGCTCGAAGATGCCCAGATCCCAGGACATCGTCGCCATCCGGCGGTAGCGCGACAGCGACAGCGCCGCGTAGACGGCCGCGAACCCGGCGGAGAGCACCCACGGGTCGGGCCGGGGCGGGGCGGGCCGCCCCGGCCGCCCGTGGACCGGGGCCGCGGCCGCACGGCCGGCGGCATCCGCGGCCGGTCCGTGCGCGGGCGCGGGGATCCCCGCCGCCCCTGCGGGCTCCTGGGCGGGGAGCATGGCGTCCGCGCCGTGCCGCCCGCCGTTGCCGTCGCCGCTCATACGCCGGTCCTTCCGTCGCCTCGGCTGCCCTGCCGCGATCCCGCGGGATGCACCTTTCGCCCCGGTTCGGGGCGCTACCAGCTTGGCGACGCGAGCGGCGCGTCCCGGTGACGGCACGCCGACACGGGCCCGGAGCTTCCGCGGCCGTGCCGCCCGGGGGAACCCGGTAGGCCGGGGAGGCGGCGCGGGCCGTACTCTGCGCCATCGGGGGAAGACAGTTGACGGACCGTTCCTCCGCCCGTCGCACCGGTCGCCGTACCGGCCGGACCCCTGAGAGGCGCACATGGCACCCACGACCACCCCGCCCGCCGGGCCCGGAACGGCGGACGCCGCCGGCGGACCCCTCGCGCCCGGCCGCTCCCGCACCGCCGCCCGGGCCGTGGCCTGCGCCGCGGCCCTCGCCGTCGTCCTCGGCGGCGGACTCGCCGGCTGCAAGGACCCGAACGCGCCCGCGGCGACCGGCAGTGCCCCGGCGCCCGCCGCGGGCGCGCCCGGCAGCGCGCTGTCGGCGGCCGGCCGGCTGACCGTCAAGGGCCGTGCCCCCAAGACCGGCTACTCACGCGACCGCTTCGGCGCCGCGTGGGCCGACACCGACCACAACGGCTGCGACACCCGCGACGACATACTCAAGCGCGACCTGCGGCAGACGACCTTCCGGGACGGCGACAAGCGGTGCATCGTCACCGCCGGCGTCCTCGCCGACCCGTACACGGGCACGCGGGTCACGTACAGGCGCGGTGCGAGCAAGGTGGACATCGACCACGCCGTGGCCCTGTCCGACGCCTGGCAGAAGGGCGCCCAGCAGTGGCCGGTCTCCAAGCGCCGGGATTTCGCCAACGACCCGCTCAACCTGCTGGCCGTCGACTCCTCCACCAACCGCCGCAAGAGCGACGGCGACACCGCGACCTGGCTGCCGCCGAACACCGCCTTCCGCTGCGCCTACGTGGCACGGCAGGTGGCGGTGAAGAAGAAGTACGGCCTGTGGGTGACGTCCGCGGAACGCGACGCCATGCGCAAGGTGCTCGGCGGATGCCCCGCCGAGCGGCTGCCCACGGGCTGAGGGCCGCACGGCCCCGGGGGCGGGAAACCGGCCCCGGGAGGCGGGCTGTGCGGATCCTGTGGTGCCGAGTGCTGGATATCGGCGGCCCGGGATCAATATCCTCGTGCTCGATCATCACATCAGCATCGTGAGGCTTGTTCCCCTGCCGGGAGGCACCCATGGTCCGCCGCCGCACCGCCGCCGTCTCGATCGCCGCAGCAGCCCTGCTGCTGGCATCGCCCGCCCTGACCGCGTGCGGATCGGGCCCGGACCGGACCGGCGCCGCGGCCGTGGTGGGCGACCAGCGGATCACCGTGGCCTCGCTCCAGTCGAAGGTCAACCAGGTGCGCGCGGCGCAGAAGGCCTCCCCGCAGGGCGCCCAGCTGCTCGCCTCCGGCGGCAAGCTGTCGACGCAGACGCTGACCATGCTCGTGCAGACCGCCGTCATCGAACGGGCCGCGCGGGACGCCGGGGTGACGGTCACGGAGGGGGAGGCGCAGCAGGACCACGCGGCGGCCCTCCAGCAGTTCGGCGGGAACCAGAAGGCGCTGGACGCCGCTCTGCTCCAGCAGTTCGGTATCGCGCCCGCCGAGGCCGACACCTACTTCCGGACGAACGCGCTGCTCGGCAAGCTGATCTCCAGCCTCGGCTACCAGCCCGGCAGCGACGGCGGCCAGACCGCCCTGGTCGGCATCCTCACCAGGACCGCGGACAAGCTCGGCGTGACGATCAACCCGCGCTACGGCACCTGGGACAGCAAGAAGGCCAGCATCGGTGACACCTCCGACGCCTGGGTGATCACGAAGACCCCGGCCTCGGCGGCGCCCGCCGCGTGAGGCCGTTGTCGGACCCCCGCGGTACGTTCGAGGAGTGAACGACTCCGCTGCCGACCCCACCGCCGCTCCCGGCGACGCCCCCGCGGGCGGCGCCGGCCGGCTGGTCCTGCTCACCACCAGCCACCGGGTGGCCCCGGGGCAGCTGTCCTGGCCCGCGTGGCAGGCGCTGCGCGGCGCCGACCGGGTGCTGTGCCCGGACGCCGGGCATCCCCAGCTGCCCTTCCTGCACGAGGCGGGGGTCCGCGTGGAGATCGCCGCGCCCACCGGCCGGGAGCTGGTGGAGGCGGCGGCCGGCGGCCGCACGGTGGTCTACCTGCCGGCGGGCGGCGGGGAGGGCGACCGGGAGGTGACCGCGGAGCTGGCCGCGCTCGGCGGTTCGGGCCGGGTCGAGATGCCCGACCTGGAGCTGCTGCCCGGCTCGTACGACCTGCCCGGCGCCCGCCTGCTCGACCTGGTCCAGGTGATGGACCGGATCAGGGCCGAGTGCCCGTGGAGCAGCCTGCGCACCCACGAGGACCTCGCCGCGTACGGCATCGAGGAGATGTACGAGCTGGTCGAGGCGATCGAGGAGGGCGACCGGACAGCCGTCCGCGAGGAGCTGGGTGACGTGCTGCTCCAGGTGGTCTTCCACGCCGCCATCGCCGAGGGGGATCCGGACGAGCCGTTCGGTATCGACGACGTGGCGGCCGGCCTGGTCGACAAGCTGATCCACCGCCACCCGCACATCTTCGGCGACGAGACCGCCGAGACGCCCGAGCAGGTGCAGGCCAACTGGATACGGCTGAAGGGTGTCGAGAAGGCCCGCGAGTCGGTGACGGAGGGGGTGCCGCTCGCCTCCCCGGCGCTGGCGCTGGCCGCCAAGCTCGCCGGAAGGGCGCGGCACGCCGGGCTCCCGCTGCCGGTCACCCCGCCCGCCCCGCTCTACGACGACGAGAGCGCGCTCGGCGACCACCTGCTGGCCGAGGCCGCCGCCGCCCAGGCGTCCGGCATCGACCCGGAGGCGGCGCTGCGGCACGCCGCGCGGCGCTACCGCGCGGCGATACGCACTGCCGAGTCCGAGGCCCGGCACCCGCGGGACGGGTCCCGGAAGCCGTAGCCGCCGTGCCGCGGGCCGGGCCCGGCGCCGCGCCGCAGGGGATCCACCGGCGGCGCCGGGTACCGGCACGGGCGGCGCCCGGCACGGCGGCGCGGTCGCGTACGGTCGGGGGATGACCGACGGCGCCGCCATGCCCGAGCTCTTCACCTGGGAGTTCGCCACCGACCCCTACCCGGCCTACGCCTGGCTGCGCGAGCACGCCCCCGTCCACCGCACGACGCTGCCCAGCGGCGTCGAGGCGTGGCTCGTCACGCGGTACGCCGACGCGCGCGAGGCGCTGGCGGACCCCCGGCTGAGCAAGAACCCGGTGCACCACGCGGAGCCGCCCGGCGCGCGCGGCAAGACCGGCATCCCCGGTGAGCGCAGCGCCGACCTGATGACGCATCTGCTCAACATCGACCCGCCCGACCACACCCGGCTGCGCCGCCTGGTCTCCAAGGCCTTCACCCCGCGCCGGGTGGCGGGCTTCGGCACCCGGGTGCAGCAGCTGACGGACCGTTTCGTGGACGGCTTCGCGGCGCGCGGCGAGGCGGACCTGATCCACGAGTTCGCCTTCCCGCTCCCCATCTACGCCATCTGCGACCTGCTGGGCGTGCCCGCCGAGGACCAGGACGACTTCCGGGACTGGGCCGGCATGATGATCCGGCACGGCGGCGGCCCGCGCGGCGGCGTCGCGCGCTCGGTCAAGCGGATGCGCGCCTACCTGACGGAGCTGATCCACCGCAAGCGCGCCGAACTGGCCGCGGACACCGCCGGCGGGCCGCCCGACGACCTGATCGCCGGTCTGATCCGGGCCTCGGACCACGGCGAGCACCTGACGGAGAACGAGGCCGCGGCCATGTGCTTCGTGCTCCTGTTCGCGGGTTTCGAAACGACCGTCAACCTCATCGGCAACGGCACCTACGCGCTGCTGCGCAACCCGGAGCAGCGCGCCGCCCTCCAGCGGGCCGTCACGTCGGGGGACGACGCGCTGCTCGACACCGGGATCGAGGAACTCCTGCGCTACGACGGCCCGGTCGAGCTGGCGACCTGGCGCTACGCCACCCGGCCGGTCGAGATCGGCGGTGTGCCGATCGCCCAGGGCGACCCCGTGCTCGTGGTCCTCGCGGCGGCCGACCGCGATCCCGCGCGCTTCGCCGACCCCGACCGGCTCGACCTCGCCCGCCGGGACAACCCGCATCTCGGTTACGGGCACGGCATCCACTACTGCCTCGGCGCGCCGCTGGCCCGGCTGGAGGCCAGAACGGCCCTCGCGACACTCCTCACCCGGCTGCCCGACCTGCGGCTCGCCGCCGATCCCGGCGATCTGCGCTGGCGCGGAGGCCTCATCATGCGCGGCCTGCGGACGCTGCCGGTGGCCTTCACCCCCGAGGCGGGGCCGTCCAGCTGACCGGGCGTCAGCCCCGTGACCGCGACGTGACGGCCGCTACATCGACTTGTGATCCGTTGGCCAATCCCGCTACGTTCTGCGGTCAACGCGAGGCGTGCGAAGGCTGCGCGCAACGGCACCGATGAAAGGCGACCGTATGCTCTCCGCCAACGGCAGGCACCGACGTCCCCGGCAGGCTCCTGCCGCGGTGGTGACCATGGCGGCGACCGGCGCGGGGCTCGCGCTGCCGCTGCTGGGCGCGGCCGCCGGAGCCGCGCAGGCCGCGGACGGCGGCACCTGGGACAAGGTCGCGATATGCGAGAGCGGCGGCCAGTGGGACGCCGCGTCGCACAACGGCGTCTTCGGCGGCCTGTCCCTCACGCAGGACGTGTGGGTCCGCTACGGCGGCCTCCTCTACGCTCCCCGGCCCGACCTCGCCTCGCGGGCGCACCAGATCAAGGTCGCCGAGAGGATCCTCACCGACCTCGGCCCCGACGCCTTCCCCGGCTGCGAGCTGGGCACGGGCCTGCTGGACGGCAACGGCAACGGCAACGGCAACGGCAACGCCGACGGCAGCGGCGGCAGCGCCGACGACGGCGGCACCGGCGCCACGGACGGCTCGACCGCCACCCCGGCCCCCACCACGCCCGCCGACCCCTCCGCGCCGCCCGCGTCCACCACCCCCGGCGCTCCCGCCGCCACCCCCACGGCGCCGGCCACCCCCACCACCCCCGAGACCGGCACCGCCACTCCGGCGCCCCCCGCGGCGGAGACCCCCGCCCCCACCGCCACCGACCCGGGTGCCCCCGCAGACGGCTCCACGGCCACGCCCGCGGGCCCCTCCGCCCCGCCCGCGTCCACCACCCCCGGCGCGCCCGCGACCGGCAGCGGGCGCCACGCGCGCCCGTACAGCCCCACCGACGAGGAACTGGCCGCGGCCGACCGCGCGACCCGTACCCGCACCACCGCCGTCGTCCCGGACGCGGACGGGGAAGCGGACGCGCGCCAGGGGAGCGGCGCGGCCGGCAACACCCAGGGCAACAGCGGCAATTCGGACAGCGCCTCGCACCAGGCCGCGGACACCTACGAGATCGGCGCCGGCGACTCGCTCTCCGGTATCGCGGCCGCGCACGACGTCCCCGGAGGCTGGCTCCACCTCTACGACGCCAACCGCCAGGCGATCGGCGATGATCCAAACCTCATCAAACCTGGACAGATCATCGACCTGGGCTGATTTCCGCCGCTCGCGAGCCCCGAAATCCCCTGCCGCGCAGGGTCGGTGACAAATAGGACGTAGGGGATTTACGCTCCTTGTGGTGATGTGACAAGCCTCTCCTCGAACCTGTGACCGGCCGCGCGTGCCCCGCCCTGACGCAGCCTCCCGACCTGCGGATTCGTCCAGCCTCCGACGCCGTGGCCGCAGTTGGCGCCCGAAACGCGAGTGTTTGTTCAATCCGGTCCGGTGTGCTTAACGTCTAATCGCTCGCCACAGCGGGCCCCGCCGGAGCGGAACGCCGAGTCCTGCCGCCGCGCCCGACGGGAGCAACCGACGCGAAAGCGCCGCAGGCAGGAGCGGGGGACCCACGGTCTTTCCGCCGGATACACGGCAACGGACGGCACGTCGCCGCGCAGCCCCGCTGCGCCGCCGCGAGGAAGCCGCCGCCGCCACGGATCCGGCTCGGGGTGAAGCAGGGCACCGCCCACGCGGTGCCGGCCGGGCAACTCACGTCCGAACCCGACAGCTGACCTCGCAGGCGTCGGTGAGGGACATACACACATGGGTAAGCACCGTCGTGCCTCGAAGATGGTCCGATTCGCCACTTTCGCCGGTGTTGCCGGCGTCGCCGTCGCCGCGCCGCTGATCGGCGCCACCTCCTCCTCGGCCGCCTCCGTGGCCACCTGGGACGCCGTCGCGCAGTGCGAGTCCGGCGGCAACTGGCACATCAACACCGGCAACGGCTACTACGGCGGCCTGCAGTTCTCGCAGTCCAGCTGGGAGGCGGCCGGCGGCCTGAAGTACGCGCAGCGCGCCGACCTGGCCACCAAGGACCAGCAGATCGCGGTCGCCGAGAAGCTCCTCGCCCTGCAGGGCCCCGGCGCCTGGGCGTGCGCCTCGGCCGGCGGCCTGACCGCGGGCGGCCCGGCCCCCGACGTCAACCCCGGCGGCTCGTCCTCCTCGTCGGCCGGCTCCAGCAGCTCCGGCTCGGCGAAGACCACCACGAAGACCGGCACCGCCAAGAGCACCCCGGCCAAGAAGACCGCCAAGCCCGCCGGGCACACCGCGACCGACTGGCAGCGGCACGGCGCGAAGGGCTCGTACACGGTCGTCTCCGGCGACACGCTCTCCCGGATCGCCGCGAGCCACCACGTCAAGGGCGGATGGCACAAGCTCTTCCAGCTCAACAAGGACGTCGTCAAGGACGCCAACCTGATCTACCCGGGCCAGCACCTGCGCCTCGGCTGATCCCGGGGCGCGGGGCGGGTGGGCCCCGCGCGCCCTCACCGGCCGGCCGGACGCGCGGCGCGCCTCGCGGCGCCCGCGCGCCCGGCCGGTTTTCCGTCTCAGGGGCCGGGCCGACGACCGGCCCGGGGACGTGAGCCGGTTAGGCTCGTCCCGGAAAAACGCGAAGACATCTCAGAAGGAGACAACGTGCCGTCCATCGACGTCGTCGTAGCCCGGGAAATCCTCGACTCGCGAGGCAACCCCACCGTCGAGGTCGAGGTCGGCCTCGACGACGGCAGCACCGGCCGGGCCGCCGTTCCGTCCGGCGCCTCCACCGGCGCCTTCGAGGCCCTCGAACTCCGCGACGGCGACAAGAACCGCTACCAGGGCAAGGGCGTCGAGAAGGCCGTCCTCGCCGTGATCGAGCAGATCGGCCCGGAGCTCGTCGGCTACGACGCCACCGAGCAGCGGCTGATCGACCAGGCGATGTTCGACCTGGACGCCACGCCCGACAAGTCCTCGCTCGGCGCCAACGCCATCCTCGGCGTGTCGCTGGCCGTCGCGCACGCCGCGTCCGAGGCCTCCGACCTGCCGCTCTTCCGCTACCTGGGCGGCCCGAACGCGCACGTCCTGCCCGTCCCGATGATGAACATCCTCAACGGCGGCTCGCACGCGGACTCCAACGTCGACATCCAGGAGTTCATGATCGCGCCGATCGGCGCGGAGTCGTTCTCCGAGGCGCTGCGCTGGGGCGCCGAGGTCTACCACACCCTCAAGGGCGTGCTGAAGGCCCGCGGCCTGTCCACCGGTCTGGGCGACGAGGGCGGTTTCGCGCCGAACCTCGGCTCCAACCGCGAGGCGCTCGACCTGATCATCGAGGCCGTCAAGCAGGCCGGCTACACCCCCGGCCAGGACATCGCGCTCGCGCTCGACGTCGCCGCCTCCGAGTTCTACAAGGACGGCTCCTACGCGTTCGAGGGCAAGTCGCGCTCGGCCGCCGAGATGACCGAGTACTACGCGGAGCTGGTCGAGGCCTACCCGCTGGTCTCCATCGAGGACCCGCTGTTCGAGGACGACTGGGACGGCTGGAAGACCATCACCGACCAGCTCGGCGCCAAGGTGCAGCTGGTGGGCGACGACCTGTTCGTCACCAACCCGGAGCGCCTGCAGAAGGGCATCGACAGCGGCACGGCCAACGCCCTGCTGGTGAAGGTCAACCAGATCGGCTCGCTCACCGAGACGATGGACGCCGTCGAGCTGGCCCAGCGCAGCGGCTACAAGTGCATGATGTCGCACCGCTCCGGCGAGACCGAGGACGTCACCATCGCCGACCTAGCCGTCGCCACCAACTGCGGCCAGATCAAGACCGGCGCCCCGGCCCGCTCCGAGCGCGTCGCCAAGTACAACCAGCTCCTGCGCATCGAGGAGATCCTGGACGACGCCGCGGTCTACGCCGGCCGCAGCGCCTTCCCGCGCTTCAAGGGCTGAACACCACGCGCCGCGTCCCCGTCCGGTGCCCTCCCACCGGCGGGGACGTACACGCGTACGGGCGAGGGGACAGTATGTTCCTCCCAGGGGCGGTAGCGTCCCCTGCGAGGGACGCGAGTCCGAGGGACGTACGAGGGGAGCGACGGCGTGGCGTCGGACCGGTTCTCCACCGCTGCCCGGCTCAAGGCCATCGGGCAGGAGGCACAGGCGCGGGTCTACCGCGCCGCGGCGGCCCGCAGACCCGGCCGGCCGGGCCGGCTGACCGGGCGGGCGGCGCTGCTCGCGCTCGTGCTGTGCGCCCTGGTGATCGCCCTCGCCTACCCGACCCGGCAGTACATCGCGCAGCGTTCCGACATCGCCGACCAGCGCCGCGAGGCGCAGCAGGCGAAGAAGAGGGTCGAGCAGCTGCGCGAGGAGAAGGCCCGCTGGCAGGACCCGGAGTACGTCCGCACCCAGGCGCGCGAGCAGCTCCACTACGTGATGCCCGGCGAGGACGGCTACTCGGTGGCCGCCCCCACGCCCTCCGCCGGTGCGCCGGGCGCGCACAACCGCGGCGCGGGCTCCCCGGGCGACGCGGGCGGACAGGCGGCGGCAGCCGCCCACCGGCCCTGGTACGCGAACCTCTGGGACGGCGTCGACCACGCCGACGCCGCGGCGACGCCCGGCCGCTGAGGCCTGCTCCGGAAAGCGGTACGGCCCGCCCTCGCGGCGCACACGTCCGCCCGGCCCCACGGCCGTACGGCCCCCGAGACGAGAAACGGCACATGAACCCCTCAGAGCACCCTCCCGCGACCCCCGAGGACGCAGCCGCCGTCCAGGCGCAGCTGGGCCGCCCGCCGCGCGGCCTGCGCGCGGTCGCGCACCGCTGCCCCTGCGGCAACCCGGACGTCGTCGAGACCCAGCCGCGGCTGGAGGACGGCACGCCCTTCCCGACGCTGTACTACCTGACCTGCCCGCGGGCCGCCTCGGCGATCGGCACGCTGGAGGCCGACGGCGTCATGAAGACGATGACCGCCCGCCTGGCCGAGGACCCGGAGCTGGCCGCGGCCTACCGCGCCGCGCACGAGGACTACATCGCCCGCCGTGACGCGATCGAGGTGCTGGCGGGCTTCCCGAGCGCGGGCGGCATGCCGGACCGGGTCAAGTGCCTGCACGTGCTCGTGGGCCACGCGCTGGCCGCGGGACCGGGCGTCAACCCGCTGGGCGACGAGGCGCTCGCGATGCTGCCCGAGTGGTGGGCCAAGGGCCCGTGCGTCCCGCTCCCGGGAGAAGACCGCGACGACCGGCAGGAGACGTCCTCATGACCGCCCCCACGACGACCCGGGTCGCCGCCGTCGACTGCGGCACCAACTCGATCCGGCTGCTGGTCGCCGACGTCGACCCGGCCACCGGCACCCTGCGCGACCTGGACCGGCGCATGCGCATCGTCCGGCTCGGCCAGGGCGTCGACCGCACCGGACGGCTCGCGCCCGAGGCGCTGGAGCGCACCTTCGCGGCCTGCCGCGAGTACGCCGGAGTCATCCGCGAGCACGGGGTGCCCGCCGAGCGGATCCGCTTCGTGGCCACCTCCGCCTCGCGCGACGCGGAGAACCGCGACGACTTCGTGCGCGGCGTGCGCGAGCTGCTGGGCGTCGAGCCCGAGGTCGTCACCGGCGACCAGGAGGCCGCGCTGTCCTTCACCGGCGCCACCCGCGAACTGACCGGCGGGCACGGTCTGCTGACGCCGTACCTGGTGGTCGACATCGGCGGCGGCTCGACCGAGTTCGTGCTGGGCGCGGAGCGCGTGGAGGCGGCCCGCTCGGTGGACGTGGGCTGCGTGCGGATGACGGAGCGTCACGTCGTGCGCGAGGGACGGCCGGTGGACCCGCCGTCCGCGGAGATCGTCGCGGCGATGACGGCCGACATCGACGCCGGTCTGGACGCGGCCTCCCGGACGGTGCCGCTGGAGCGCGCCCGTACGCTGGTCGGGCTGGCCGGCTCGGTCACCACGGTCGCCGCGCTCGCGCTCGGCCTGGAGGCGTACGACTCGGCCGTGATCCACCACTCCAGGATCACGCTCGCGCAGGTCAGGGCGGTCGCGGGGATGCTGCTGGCGTCCACCCACGCCGAGCGCGCGGCCCTCGCCGTCATCCACGAGGGGCGCGTCGACGTGATCGCCGCGGGGGCTCTGGTGCTGCTGCGGATCATGGAGCGGACGGGCGCCGCGGAGGTCGTGGTGAGCGAGCACGACATCCTCGACGGCATCGCCTTCAGCGCCGCGGAGCAGGGCGCCGGAAAACCTTTGTGAAACTCTTCACATGAAGTTCCCGCCTCGCGGCCCGATTTTCCAAGGCACGGACGTCCGATGCCCCGGGAATCGTTGGCAGCGGCGGGTTCCTGCGGTGTGACGGCTGCGGGGCCGCGGGGTGGACGCCGCACGATCGGTGCTGATCAGCGCCCGGGGTGGGGGAGCGGCGGCGGCGGGGCCGGCCGGCGGGTGCGTCGCACCTGGTCGCGAAACCGCGCAGGGTAGCACAGGGTCTCCAGGTCCTTGTGAAGGGGCTCACGAGGTGCCCCCCGCGGGGTGCTGGATACTCGGATGCATGAGCACCACGGAGCGTCCACGGATCCTCGTAGTAGGCGGCGGTTACGTCGGCCTGTACGCGGCGCGCCGCATCCTGAAGAAGATGCGGTACGGCGAGGCGACCGTCACGGTCGTCGACCCGCGCTCGTACATGACGTACCAGCCCTTCCTTCCCGAGACGGCAGCAGGCAGCATCTCCCCGCGTCACGTCGTCGTCCCGCTGCGGCGCGTGCTGCCCGGGGCCGAGGTGCTGACCGGGCGGGTCGTCGACATCGACCAGGACCGCAAGGTCGCCACGGTCGAACCGCTCGTCGGCGAGTCCTACGAGCTGCCCTTCGACTACCTGGTGATGGCGCTCGGCGCGGTCTCCCGGACCTTCCCGATCCCGGGCCTGGCCGAGAACGGCATCGGCATGAAGGGTGTCGAGGAGGCGATCGGGCTGCGCAACCACGTGCTGGAGCAGCTCGACAAGGCCGACTCCACCACGGACGAGGAGATCCGCCGCAAGGCGCTCACCTTCGTCTTCGTCGGCGGCGGCTTCGCGGGTGCGGAGACCATCGGCGAGGTCGAGGACATGGCGCGCGACGCCGCCAAGTACTACCCGAACGTCAAGCGCGAGGACATGCGCTTCATCCTCGTCGACGCCGCGGACAAGATCCTCCCCGAGGTCGGCCCGCAGCTGGGCAAGTGGGGCCTGGAGCACCTCAAGGAGCGCGGCATCGAGGTCTACCTCCAGACGTCGATGACCTCCTGCGTCGACAAGCACGTGGTGCTCGCCAACGGCCTCGAGGTCGACGCCTCCACCATCGTGTGGACGGCCGGCGTGAAGCCGAACCCGGCGCTGGCGAAGTTCGGCCTGCCGCTCGGCCCGCGCGGCCACGTGGACACCGCTCCGACCCTCCAGGTGCGCGGCACCGACTACATCTGGGCCGCCGGCGACAACGCGCAGATCCCCGACCTCGCCGCGGGCGAGGGCGCCTGGTGCCCGCCGAACGCGCAGCACGCGCTGCGCCAGGCCAAGGTGCTCGGCGACAACGTGGTGTCGGGCATGCGGGGCTTCCCGCAGCAGGACTACAAGCACGCCAACAAGGGTGCGGTCGCGGGTCTCGGGCTGCACAAGGGCGTCGCGATGATCGTCTTCGGCAAGGCGAAGATCAAGGTCAAGGGCCGCCTCGCCTGGTACATGCACCGCGGTTACCACGGCATGGCGGTGCCGACCTGGAACCGCAAGATCCGGGTCTTCGCCGACTGGACGCTCGGGATGTTCCTCAAGCGCGAGGTCGTCTCGCTCGGCGCCATCGAGAACCCCCGCGAGGAGTTCTACGAGGCCGCCCGCCCGGCTCCGGCGCCCGCCGCCGTGCCCGAGCAGCCGAAGGCCGCCGCCGAGAAGGCCGGCGCGGCCTGACACCCCCCGGCGGCGCCGGCAACGGACGCCACCGGGCACCAGCAGACGCCGTGCGGGCGCCCGCCATCCGTGGTGCGGGCGCCCGCACGGCGTTGTCGTGCAGGCGGCCGCCGCGGCCCCCGCGGGCGCGGCCCACGGCCCCCGCGGGCGCCCGGCAACCGCCGTCCGGGCTATGTGCGTGTATCCGCAACGTAGATTTGCGGCGGGACGGCGATTTCCCGCGGCCGCAGTCGTACGCTCAGATGCATGGCTGACGCGGCTCCGAGAATCATCGACCTCGCCGAAAACGTCCTCTCCCGGCCGTTCCCGCTGCGTGTGCGTGCCTGGGACGGCAGCGAGGCCGGGCCGCCCGGCGCCCCCGCTCTCGTCCTCCGCCGCCGCCGCGCGCTGCGGCGCATCCTGTGGCGGCCCGGTGAACTCGGCCTGGCCCGCGCCTGGGTGGCCGGCGACCTCACCGTGGAGGGCGACCTGTACGAGGCCCTCGACCGGCTCTCCGGCCTGTTCTGGGAGCGCCCCGAGCCCGCCGCGGGAGCCCCCTCCGGTGCGCGTCACGCCCTGGAGGTGCTGCGCCGCCCCGCCACCTACCGGCTGGTCCGCAGCGTCCTGGCCCTCACGGGACCGGGACTGCCGCCCGCGCCGCCGCCCGAGGAGGTGGGTCCGCGCTCGGGCCCGGCGCACACCAGGCGCCGCGACCGTGCCGCCATCTCGCACCACTACGACGTCGGCAACGACTTCTACGCCCTCGTGCTGGGCCCGAGCATGGTCTACTCGTGCGCGGTGTGGGCGGACGAGGGCACCACGCTGGAGCAGGCGCAGACCGCCAAGCTCGACCTGGTGTGCCGCAAGCTGGGCCTGCGCGAGGGCCGGCGGCTGCTGGACGTCGGCTGCGGCTGGGGCTCGATGGTGATCCACGCCGCCGAGCACTACGGGGTACGGGCCACGGGCGTCACGCTGTCCGTGGAGCAGGCGGAGTTCGCCCGCAAGCGTGTCGCGGAGGCCGGGCTCGACGACCTGGTCGAGATCCGGGTGCAGGACTACCGGGACGTCGCGGACGGGCCCTTCGACGCGATCTCGTCCATCGGCATGGCCGAGCACGTCGGCAGCGAGCGCTACCTGGAGTACGCGCGCATCCTGCACGGTCTGCTGCGGCCGGGCGGCGGGCTGCTCAACCACCAGATCGCCCGCCGCCCGCTGGGCGACGAGGCGGCCTACCGCGTCGACGAGTTCATCGACCGCTACGTCTTCCCGGACGGCGAGCTGGCACCGGTGGGGGCGACCGTCTCCCGGCTGGAGGAGGCCGGCTTCGAGGTGCGCGACGTGGAGGCGCTGCGCGAGCACTACGGGCGCACGCTGCGCGCCTGGGTGACCAACCTGGAGGAGAACTGGCGGCAGGCGGTGCGGCTGGTCGCGCCCGGGCGGGCCAGGGTGTGGCAGCTGTACATGGCAGCCTCCGCGCTGGCCTTCGAGCGCAACCGGATCGGCGTCAACCAGGTGCTCGCCGTGCGCACGGCGGAGGACGGCGGTTCCGAAATGCCGCGCACCCGTTCGGATTGGCTCTCGTAAGGCGGCGCAAGGCGCGCCAAGGGCGATTTCGCGTCACTTGTGCGGGGCAACCATGGCCCTGTAAGGGCTGCTCTGTCCTGCCGATGTGTCGCGCCGAAGCCAATGAACCACCGTCAGTAGCCTCTAAAATAAGACAACATGACTAGTTAGGCGCCCTGTTGGGATCCGCCGACCCCGATACGCTTTTCTCTGCGCCCCGCCGGCCCGGATGGTGGAACGCAGACACGGCGAGCTTAAACCTCGCTGCCCCATGTGGGCGTGCCGGTTCAAGTCCGGCTCCGGGCACTTCACCTTACGGGTGGCAGGCCTGCGAGTCGGCCGGAACACGTGGTTCCGGCGGGGCATATGCCACCGCGCCCGCCCGCGTATGCCGTCGTGTCCGGTCTTTCCTCGCATCACGCGCGTCATGCGCCTTTTACCGAAGGCGGCGCATACTGCCGCGCCGTCGCATACCGCCGTTCCGGCGCGCGCCACTGAACCCGCGCTGAACTGCTCCTGAGCATATGGAGCGGAGCTTCCCCTTACCCCCGCGACACGCGCTGCGCGATCACGCGTAACCCGCGCTTGCGAAAGTCCGCTGCGCCAGCAGCGAAAGGGGACATGGCAGATGACCCAGCTCAATCGACGTGCGTTTCTGCGTGCCGTCGGCGCGACGGGCGGCGCCGGCGCGATGCTCGCCACCATGGGGGCGCTCGGCCTCACGACCACCGCACAGGCGGCGGCCGCCCGCGAGGCGGCCTACCGCGCGCCACGCCCGGGCGACTTCAGCCTCACCGGCAGAGCCGCGGCCTCCGTGGTCGTGCTCGGCGGCGGCATCGCGGGCCTCGCCACCGCCTACGAACTCGGCAAGGCCGGCTACCGCTGTACGGTCCTGGAGGCCCGCGACCGGCCCGGCGGCCGCAACTTCACCGTCCGCGGCGGCGACACCACCACCGACCTCTACGGCCACCGGCAGACGGCCCGCTTCTCCGCCGGCCAGTACATGAACGCCGGGCCCGCCCGCATCGCCCAGTGGATGATCACCCTCGACTACTGCCGCGAGCTCGGCGTCCCGATCGAGGTCTTCACCAACGTCAACGCCGACACCTACCTCTACAACGAGTCGGCCGGCATGACCGGGCCGATGCGCTACCGCGCCGCCAAGGCCGACGTCTTCGGCTACGTCACGGAACTGCTCGCCAAGGCCTCCGATCAGGGCGCCCTCGACCGCGCGCTGAGCAGCGACGACCGCGAGCGGCTGACGGAATTCCTCAAGGACTACGGCGACCTCGGAAACACCCTGGAATACACCGGCAGTTCCCGCCGCGGCTACAGCGTGTGGCCCGGCGCCGCCGGCACGCCGGGTGTCGTCGCCGGCGACGTGCCCAGCGCCTCGGAGATCTTCGCCAGCGGGGTCGGGCGCTACTTCGCCTTCGAATTCGAATTCGACCAGGCCATGCTGATGTTCCAGCCGGTCGGCGGGATGGACCGCATACCGCACGCGCTGGCCGAGGCGATCGGCAACCGGAAGATCCTCACCGGCTGCGCCGTCACGCAGGTGACGGACAAGGGCGACGGCGTGCGCGTGGCGTACACCCAGGGCGGGCGCCCCCGGGCGATCGAGGCGGACTACTGCGTGGCGGCCATGCCGCCGAACATCCTCGCCAAGGTGCCGCACAACCTCGGCAGCGGCGTCCAGACGGCCCTGGAGGCGATCACACCGTCCTCGGCGGGCAAGATCGGCCTGGAGTACCGCTCGCGGTGGTGGGAGACCGACCACCGCATCTACGGCGGCATCACCGAGACCGATCTCGACGTCACCCACATCTGGCACCCGTCCTACGGCTTCCACGGGGAGCGCGGTGTGCTCATCGGCTACTACAACACCGGGGCCAACGCCGACTCCTACGCCCCGCTGTCCCCCGGGGAGCGCGAGGCGCGCGCCGTGGCGGCGGGCGTGAAGATCTACGGCGAGAAGTACCGCAGCGAACTGGCCAGCTCCTTCTCGCACCACTGGCGGCAGTTCCCCTACCAGGAGGCCGCCTGGCACAGCACGCCCGGCGGACCGGACCACCCCCGCTACAAGCCGCTGACCCAGCCGTCGGGCCGCGTGCACTTCGCGGGCGACTGGCTCAGCTACATGGACGCCTGGCAGCACGGTGCCTTCAGTTCGGCGCGCAGTGCCGTCACCGCGATCCACCAGCGCGTCCTGGCCTGACGGGCGCGGCCGGATCCCGGCCACGGCCACCGCCCCGCGTCACGGATGCGGGGCGGTGCGCAGCCGGCCCGCCGACGCCACCGTGGCGGCGGCCTCCCGCTCGCTGAGCCCGGCGTGCACGGCCGCCGTCACCAGCGCGGGCGCGAGGGTGTCGCCGATCCCGGCGTCGTAGGCGCGGCAGGCGGCCCAGAAGAGCCGGCCGTTGCGCTCGCCCTCCTGGGAGTCCAGCACGAAGCGCACCAGGGCCGCGGCCCGCTTCTCGGCGGGGTGCCGCGGCCCGGCGGCGTGCCGGGGCTGCGGCTCGGCCGGGGGCGCCGGCGGGGCCGCCAGCCGCAGCAGCGCCGCCGGGGCGGGGGCGAGCGCGGTGCCGGACGGGCCGGGAGCGGGCACGTAGCGGCCGGCCAGGGTGCGCGAACCGGGGCCGACGACGTAGCCGCCCTCGCCGCGTATGTCGACACCGCGGGCCAGCCGTCCCGCCGAGTTGGGGACGGGCCCGGGTGCCGTGAACCACAGGTGGCGGCCGCCGGAGGGGGTCAGCACGGTGAACGTCTCGGGCACGGTGAAGCCGTGCTCCGCGGCGAGGGCGCGCAGTGCGGCGACGCCGTCCGCGCCGTGCTTGACGTCCAGGTCGACGCCGACGAGGTGGTGCGGGGCCCGCCCGCACGCGACGCCGTAGCCCGTCGCCCAGGGGGCCACGGCGAAGAGCGCACGGATCCGCGCCGGGTCGGTGCTGGCGTCGTGCACCCCGTGGCCCGGCCGCCCGCACGCGCCGCGGCACAGCGCCGCCGGACGGGGCTCGTCGCGGTGCGGGGAGCGGACGGCGGGCAGCTTGCTGCGGGAGAGCGGGAAGACGGGCAGGCCGCGGGCGGCGGCGAGCAGGGCCGCGTGCAGGGCGCGGGTGTGGTCGGGGCGTGCCATGGCCTGCTCCCTGGGTTTCGAACGCGTGTTCGTCTGCACTCCTCAGTGATACCCCGCCGGAGCCCGGCCGTCCACCGGGTATGCGCATCGGGACCGCGGGTGCGGGGCGCGGCGGGCGTGTTCGAGCCGGCGATCCGCGGGAAGGCTGGTTCTTTGCCAAGCCATTACTCTTGACGCAGAGCCGCGGACGCGGCCTTGGAGGAGTGCGATGAGGAGCAGCAACCCGGTCCTCTCCCGGCGGGGCTTCACCCGCGCGAACGACTACGCAGGCTTCGAGCCGGCCGGCGGCGGTCCGTACGGCGGCGCGCAGGACGGCGGCCCGTACACGCGGCCGCCACGCAATCCGTACGACCGGCCGGGGCCCGCGGGCGGCGGACAGCTGGAGGAGATGTACGCGGCGCCCGCCGCCGGTCCGGCCCAGACCGGGCGGATGACGATCGACGACGTCGTGACGCGTACCGGCCTCACGCTCGGCACGCTGACGGTCGGCGCCGTCCTGGGGTGGGTCGTGCTGCCGGACCGCGTCGGCGTGGCGGTGGGCGCCGCGCTGGTCGCGTTCGTGCTGGCCATGGTGCAGGCGTTCAGACGCCGTCCCGTACCCGCGCTGATCCTCGGCTACGCCGCCTTCGAGGGCGTCTTCCTCGGCGTGCTGAGCCGGGAGTACAACCAGGCCTGGCAGGGCGCGCCGGTGCAGGCGGTGCTGGGGACGGTGGCCGTCCTCGCGGGCATGCTCGTCGCGTACCGCGCGCGGATCATCCGCGTCACCGCGCGCTACCAGCGCATCGGCATGGCCGTCGCGATCGGCTTCGTGCTCGCGATGCTGGTGAACCTGCTCTTCGCGGCCTTCGGCGGCTCGGACACGCTGGGGCTGCGCACGGGCCCGCTGGGCATCGTCTTCTGCGTGCTCGGCGTGGCGCTGGGCGCGTTCTTCCTGTCACTGGACTTCAAGCAGGTGGAGGAGGGCGTCCGGGGCGGCGCCCCGCGCGAGGAGTCCTGGCTCGCGGCCTTCGGCCTGACACTGTCGCTGGTGTGGATCTACCTGCAGCTGCTGCAGCTGATCGCGATCCTGCGCGACTGACGCGCCCCGCCGCTCCCCGGGGTGTGGTGCGCACGTCCGCGGGCTGCCGGGAGGTTCCGCTTCCCGGCAGCCCGCAGGCGTGGGGGAGTGGGCAGTGGCAACCGGGTCAGCGCAGGTTGCGGGCGGCCCGCCGCAGGTCGTACTCGTGGACGAGGGCCTTCGCGTGGCCGTAGGAGAGGTCGTGCTCGCTGCGCAGCCAGCTGACCTTCTCGTCGAAGCGGAAGAACGCGGGCCCTTCGGCGAGGGCGGACAGCCACTCGCTGACCTCGCGGCCGGTGCAGTGCGGGATGCGGTCGATCAGGTTCCGGTGGGTTTCCTCGGAGAAGTGCGTTTGGTACATCGGCGCCTCCGGTAAGTGGTCCGGTCACCCCACCGTGCCCGAGTGGCGGTGCGTTGGCAACCATCGCGCAACCATCGCGCAGCGAACCGCCGGGGACGGACAGGGGTGCGAGGCCCTCCTCCGTACCCCGGTACTGTCGGCTCATGCCCGAGCACACACGACCGGACGAGCTGGGCGCCGCGGTGGAGCGGCTGGCGGGGCGGCTGCGCTCGCTGCCCCAGCGACGGCTCCAGGCGGGCGCCGCGGCGGCCGGACTGGACCTGGCGCGCTGGCTGGACCGCGAGGCCCAACTGCTGGAATTCCCCGGGCGGGAACCGTACGTGATGCCGGACGAGGGCGTCTTCGTGGTCGGTGACCAGCTCTCCCTCGCCGGGCGGGAGCTGCTCGCGGTGGCGGCGCGGCCCGGGCACGGCGCGCTGCTGGACGAGGCGCGCGAGAAGGTCGCGCAGGCGGCCCGGGCGGTCGGCTGACGGCCGCGTGAGGCGGCGTCAGCGGCCCCGTGGGGCCCCGCGGTCAGAGCGAGGCGACGACGCGGTCGGCCAGCACGTAGACGCTCTCCTCGCCGAAGGCGAAGGTCAGGGCGTAGGCCCCGGCTATCGCCGAGCCGCCGCGCAGGACGGGGACGTCGCCGCGGTCGAGTGCCTCCGACAGCCGCAGTGCGGTCTCCCGGTGGCCCGGCGTCATGCACAGCGTGGTGCCGTCCGCGAAGACGTACACGTCCAGCGTGCCCAGCGGGCCGGGACGGACGTCGGAGAGCGGGATGCGGCCGTCCGCGAGGTCGGCGAGCCGGTCTGCGGTCTGGTCCGGCGAGGCGACGACCGGCGAGGGCGCGAAGTCCGGGCCCGACGGGTGCGGGATCGTGCCGGGCGCGGGCAGGCCGGCGTCACCGGCGTCGCCCGCGCTCTCGGCCTCGCGGCCGCCGTCGAAGGCGGCCTCGGCCGCGTCGAGGCCGGCGAGGTCGGTCTGCCGGGGCAGGTAGGGCAGCACCGGCGGCACCTCGTAGTCGCAGCCGGGCAGCGGCCCGTCCGCGGCGCCGTACAGCCCGCGGAAGAGGGGTGCCTCGCCCGCGCTCTCGCGGGCCTCCTGCTCGGCCCAGAAGGCGCGGGCCTCGGCCAGCTCGCGCTCGCGCTCGTCGGCGAGGGCGCCCGCGACGGCGGCCCTGATGCCGTCCGCGTCGCGCTGCCCGGGCACGGCGAGCCCGGCGAGGTCCCGGCGCAGCGCGGCCAGCTCGCGCCGCACCCCGCGGGCGGAGACCAGAGCGGCGGAACCCGCCGCCACGGCGAGACCCGCGGCGACCAGCAGGACGGTGAAGTTGGCACTCACTGACGTTCTCCCGACTGACGCGACCCGAGCAATTGCCCACTTGTCCGGTGGACGAAACTTTCCCCTCACATCACTGTGCCGGTAAACCCCTGGCCCCCGCAGTGCGGAAAGTCATGACTTCGGGCGGATTCCGGGTTCTGTCCGGTTTTGCTGGGGGCGGCCTGACCTGGGTAAACGCGATGCCCCCGGGACAAAGTACCTCCCGGGGGCAGGGTGCCTGCGACATACGTCACAACTGGGTGCTACGGAGTCGGACGGTGGCGGAGCGTCACGAAAGGCGCTCGATCACCATGGCCATTCCCTGGCCGCCGCCGACGCACATGGTCTCCAGGCCGAACTGCTTGTCGTGGAACTGCAGGCTGTTGATCAGCGTGCCGGTGATGCGCGCGCCCGTCATGCCGAAGGGGTGGCCCACGGCGATGGCGCCGCCGTTGACGTTGAGCCGGTCCAGGTCGATGCCGAGGTCCCGGTAGGAGGGGATGACCTGGGCGGCGAAGGCCTCGTTGATCTCGACCAGGTCGATGTCCCCGATCCCCATCCCGGCCCGCCGCAGCGCCTGCCGCGAGGCCTCCACCGGGCCGTAGCCCATGATCTCGGGGGAGAGCGCCGAGACGCCCGTGGAGACGATCCGCGCCAGCGGCGTGACCCCCAGCTCGCGCGCCTTGGTGTCGGACATGATCACCAGGGCCGCGGCGCCGTCGTTGAGCGGGCAGCAGTTGCCGGCCGTCACGGTGCCGTCGGGCCGGAAGACCGGCTTGAGGCCCGCGACGCCCTCCATGGTCACGCCCGCCCGCGGGCCGTCGTCCGCGGCCACCACGGTGCCGTCCGGGAGGGTCACGGGGGTGATCTCGCGCTCCCAGAAGCCGTTCTTCAGCGCCTGCTCCGCCAGGTTCTGCGAGCGGACGCCGAACTCGTCCTGCTCGCGCCGTGTGACGCCCTTGAGCGCCGCCAGGTTCTCCGCCGTCTGCCCCATCGCGATGTACGCGTCGGGGAGCCGGCCGTCCTCGCGCGGGTCGTGCCAGCCGGCCCCGCTCTGCCCGGCGCGCTCCGCGGTGCGGGCGACGGCCTCGTCGAAGAGCGGGTTCATGGTGTCGGGCAGCGAGTCGGAGTTGCCCTTGGCGAAGCGCGAGACCATCTCCACGCCCGCCGAGACGAACACGTCGCCCTCGCCGGCCCTGATGGCGTGCAGCGCCATCCTGGTGGTCTGGAGCGACGAGGAGCAGTAGCGGGTGACCGTGCAGCCCGGCAGGTGGTCCATGCCCATCTGCACGGCGACGATCCGGGCCATGTTGAAGCCCTGCTCGCCGCCGGGCAGGCCGCAGCCGAGCATCAGGTCGTCGATGTCGTGCGGGTCGAGCTGCGGGACCCTGCCGAGCGCGGTCCGGATGACCGTCGCGGCGAGGTCGTCCGGGCGCAGGTCCTTGAGCGATCCCTTGAAGGCGCGCCCGATGGGCGAACGGGCGGTGGAGACGATGACGGCTTCGGGCATCGCGGCACTCCTCGGCGGGGCTGTGGCGGTGGACTGGGATGCGGGGCTGGACTGGTGCGGGGCGGGGCGGGGCTGGGCGGGTGGTGCGGCCCCGGACCCGCCGAGGCGGGCGCGGCGTCCCGGGCGCGGGGGCCGACTGGAAAGTTACCCGCGCGTAGCAGGGCGCGTCATCCGCCGGGCCCTGTGATGCGGGCTACTTTCTGAGCGCTTGCTTACCCGCCGACGACCCACCCCTACCCCGCGGGCACCGCGGTTACGCCGACCGGTCCGCCGCGCCGCCCGCCTCCCCGGCGTCCCCGCTCCGGGCCCCCGCCGCGGGCACGTCCTCCCGCGCCTGCTCCAGCGGATGCCGCCGGCGCCGCTTGACGAGCGCCCAGCGCCCGCGCGGGCCCGCGGGCGCGTCATGGGCCGCCGTGACCTCCGTACCGCCCGTGCCGGCCGCCTCCGCCGCCGCCTGGGCCACCGGCAGGAAGCCCTCGCCGCGCCGCGCGTCCGGCCGCTCGTCGGCCTGCGGCCACAGCCCCAGCGCCGCGCACAGCGTCGGCAGCACCGCCATCGCGGCCGTCGCGTACCCCTCGGCCGAGGGGTGGTAGTTGTCCGGGCCGAACAGCTCGCGCGGCCGCGCCGCGAACTCCGGCCCCAGCAGGTCGCCGAGCGAGACCGTACGCCCGCCCGCCTCCACCACGGCGATGGTCTGCGCCGCTGCCAGCTGCCGGCTCATCCGGCGCGCCAGCCAGCGCAGCGGCTGGTAGACGGGTTCCACGGAGCCGAGGTCGGGGCAGGTGCCGACGACGACCTCGACGCCGGCCGCGCGCAGCCGCCGCACGGCGTCCCCCAGCAGCCGCACCGAGGTCGCCGGCGGCATCCGGTGGGTGACGTCGTTGGCCCCGATCATGATCACCGCCACGTCGGGCGGCGAGGCGTCCGGTGCGAGGACCAGCTCCACCTGGCGCGGCAGGTCGTCGGACTGCGCGCCCGGCTGCGCGACGGTGACCAGCCGCACCGGCCGCTCCGCGACCGCGGCGAGGCCGGACGCGAGCAGCGCCCCCGGGGTCTGGCCCGCGCGGTGGACACCCTGGCCGGCGGCCGTGGAGTCGCCCAGGAAGACCAGCCGCAGCGGCGGCTCGGCGGCGGCGTGCGCGAACGCCGACCCGTACCTGCCGTCGGCCCGCGGCGGCACGTCCCCGGATCCGCCCACCACCCGTCTGGCCAGCCTGACCTCCGCCAGGACCAGCCCGACCGCCGCTCCGCCCAGCAGGCTGATCCCGCCCCCGCCGACCGCCGCCGCGGCCGCGATCCGCCGCGCCACCCTCGCCCTCGACATCGAGCCCGCTCACCACCCGTCCACTCGCCGCTACATTCACGTGTTGCCCCGCGGAACGCCTGCGGCAACGTCAACGCTCCCCGCGCCGCGCGTGTTGCGCGCCGTTTCGCCGTTTCGCCTCCGGCCGCCCGCGTCCCGCCCCCTAGGCTGGCCCCCACCACGACGGAGAACCCGGAGACACTACGGTGCAGTTTCACGACTCGATGATCAGCCTCGTCGGCAACACCCCGCTGGTGAGGCTCAGCAGTGTGACCGAGGGCGTCAGGGCCACCGTCCTGGCGAAGGTCGAGTACTTCAACCCCGGCGGTTCGGTGAAGGACCGCATCGCCCTGCGCATGATCGAGGCCGCCGAGCGCAGCGGCGACCTGAAGCCCGGCGGCACCATCGTGGAGCCGACCTCCGGCAACACGGGTGTGGGCCTGGCCATGGTGGCGCAGCGCAAGGGCTACCGCTGCATCTTCGTCTGCCCGGACAAGGTGTCCACCGACAAGATCAACGTACTGCGGGCGTACGGCGCCGAGGTCGTCGTCTGCCCGACGGCGGTGGACCCCGAGCACCCGGACTCGTACTACAACGTGTCCGACCGCCTGGTGCGCGAGACGCCGAACGCCTGGAAGCCCGACCAGTACAGCAACCCGAACAACCCGCTGTCGCACTACGAGTCCACCGGGCCGGAGCTGTGGCGGCAGACGGACGGCCGGATCACGCACTTCGTGGCGGGCGTCGGCACCGGCGGCACCATCTCCGGCACCGGCCGCTACCTCAAGGAGGTCAGCGGCGGGCGGGTGCAGGTGGTGGGCGCCGACCCGGAGGGCTCGGTCTACAGCGGCGGCTCCGGCCGGCCGTACCTGGTCGAGGGCGTGGGCGAGGACTTCTGGCCCGAGGCCTACGACCGGGGCGTGGCCGACGAGATCGTGGCCGTGTCCGACAAGGACTCCTTCCAGATGACCCGGCGGCTGGCGCGCGAGGAGGGGCTGCTGGTCGGCGGCTCGTGCGGGATGGCGGTCGTGGCGGCCCTGAAGGTGGCCGAGCGGCTCGGCCCCGACGACGTCGTCGTGGTCCTGCTGCCGGACAGCGGGCGCGGCTACCTCTCGAAGATCTTCAGCGACGAGTGGATGAGCTCGCACGGCTTCCTCGACGACGGCGAGGGCGAGTCGCGCGTTTCCGACGTCCTGGCGCACAAGACCGGCGGCATGCCGCAGCTGGTGCACATGCACCCGGACGAGACCGTCGGCCAGGCCATCGAGGTGCTGCGCGAGTACGGCGTCTCGCAGATGCCCGTGGTCAAGCCGGGCGCGGGGCACCCGGACGTGATGGCCGCGGAGGTCGTCGGCTCGGTCGTGGAGCGCGACCTGCTGCACGCGCTGTTCACCAAGGCCGCGAGCCTGGACGACCCGCTGGACAAGCACATGTGCCGGCCGCTGCCGCAGGTCGGCTCCGGCGAGCGGGTCGCCGACCTGATGACGGTGCTGGAGGCGGCGGACGCCGCGATCGTGCTGGTGGAGGGCAAGCCCACGGGCGTGGTGAGCCGCCAGGACCTGCTGGCCTTCCTCGCGCTGCACGGCGCCGCCTGACCGGCGGCGGGCGGGAGCGGCCGGGCGCGCAGTCCTCGCCGGTCCGGGGGTTCGCGGAACTGGTACACCCGCGACACGTCCGCGCAGCACGCGCTTAACACGCGTCCGGCACATTGGTGCATGTCGGAAGGGCGGGCGGCCACCCCGCCCCGACGGCATCAGACGGCGCCAGGGACTTCCGGAGCGGCTCCCGGACTCCATGGTGACCCGGACGCGTACAGCCCGGTCCTGACCCGGCTCGCGTCCCTCGCGGGGACCGCCGTCGTCCCGCCCTCCGGACCTGGTCCGGGGGTGCGGCGGTCCCCGCGACTACCCCCTCGCGCGGCCGCCGGCCCGCCGGTCACTCGTCGCGCGACGGCTTCGCCCTCGACCACGCACCGGCCAGGCCCTGCGCCACGTTGACCCCCACGATGCCCGCCCAGCTGATGAACAGGCCCGCGGTGCCCGCCTGCGTCGCGGCGATGGCCGACAGCGGGATCGCCAGGATCAGCGTGAAGCCCGCGAAACCGTAGCGGGCGAAGCCGGGGCCGGGCTGCGGCGGGCCGATCGGGCGGCGGTCGGCGCGTGCGAAGGACGTCTGCTGCTGCGCCAGCTCGCGGCGGATCCGCTGCTCGACGCGGCTGTCGATACTGTCCGACACCTTCTCGATGAAGGAGTCGACGAGCGCGGATTCGTACTCCTCTCCGAGGTCCTTGCGGGCCTGCAAGGTCGCGGAGAGTTCCTTGGTCAGTTCCGGGTCGCGGGTGTCCATGTGCCCAACCGTAGGCGGCGGGTGCCGTGGGCCACACTGGGGTTAGCCCCCGGGTCCGCCGGGGGCGAGCCGTCCCCCAGGAGGACCCGCCATGGCCGACGCACCGCTGCTGACCGCCCTGCACGGCGGTACGGACCGGGCGGACGCGCTGACCGTCGACGGACGCAGCAGCTCGTACGAGGAACTGCTCGGCGCCGCGGGTGCGGTCGCCCGGCGGGTCGCGGGGGCGCCGGCCTTCGCGGTACGGGCCACCGCCTCGCTGGAGACGGTGGCCGCGGTCGTCGGCGGGCTGCTGGCGGGAGTGCCGGTCGTCCCGCTCGCCCCGGACGCCGGACCCGCCGAGAGCGAGCACATCCTGCGCGACTCCGGCGCCGAGGTGGTGACCGTCGACTTCGCCGAGCGCGCCGACTTCACGCCCGTCCCCGGCCCCGCCGCGGCGGCGGGCACGGGCACGGAGCCGTCCCCGTACCGGAACGCCGCCCTGGTGCTCTACACCTCGGGGACGACGGGGCCGCCCAAGGGCGTGCTGGTCTCGCGCGGCGCCGTCGCCGCGGATCTCGACGCCCTCGCGCAGGCGTGGCAGTGGACCGCGGACGACACCCTGGTGCACGGGCTGCCGCTGTTCCACGTGCACGGGCTCGTGCTGGGCGTCCTCGGGGCGCTGCGCACCGGAAGCCGCCTGGTCCACACCGGCCGGCCGACGCCCGCGGCCTACGCGGCGGCGGGCGGCAGCCTGTACTTCGGGGTGCCGACCGTCTGGCACCGCGTGGCGCGGGACGAGGACGCGGCCCGCGCGCTGGCGGGAGCCCGGCTGCTGGTCTCCGGCAGCGCGCCGCTGCCCGAGCCGGTCTTCCGCTCGCTGCGCGCGCTGACCGGCCACGAGCCGGTGGAGCGCTACGGCATGACGGAGACGCTGATCACGGTGAGCGCGCGGGCGGACGGCGTCCGCTCGCCGGGCGCGGTGGGCACCCCGCTCGCCGGGATCACCACCCGGGTGGCCGAGTCCGCCGACGGGATCGGCGAGCTCCAGTTGCAGGGCCCCACGCTCTTCGACGGCTATCTGGGCCGCCCCGAGGCGACCGCCGCCTCGTACACCGACGACGGCTGGTTCCGCACCGGCGACATCGCCGCGGTCGGCGAGGACGGCACGCACCGCATCGTCGGCCGCGCCTCGACCGACCTCATCAAGTCGGGCGGCTACCGGATCGGCGCGGGCGAGGTGGAGAACGCGCTGCTGGACCACCCCGCCGTACGGGAGGCGGCCGTCGTCGGCGCGCCGGATCCGGACCTGGGGCAGCAGATCGTGGCCTACGTGGTGGCGGACGGTGTGACCGCGACGGAGCTGACGGACTTCGTGGCCGCGCGGCTCTCGGTGCACAAGCGGCCGCGGACGGTGCGCTTCCTCGCCGAACTGCCGCGCAACGCGATGGGCAAGCCGCAAAAGCGGTTGCTGCCGCCCGTCTGACCGGGGTAGACGTGGTGGCGGACCGAGCGGAGGGGTGTGCTCCGTCCCGCGCGTGAGGACGGCCTCCGGCCGGCGCCGGGCCGGGACCTCGCGCTTGCCGCTTGCCGGGCGGCAAGTAAGCTCGTCCCACAGACAACGTTGCCCGTACCAACCGGACGGCCTCCCCGGGCCCGTCCGGGTCGCCGATACCCCGGTCCCGCTCCGAAGGGTGGCGGTGATACGTCCTGCCATGGAGGCAGCACCGCATGTTCCACCGCATCGGACGCACAGTCGTCCGCCATCCCGTATGGACCATCGTCGCGTGGGTCATCGCGGCCGTCGCGATCATCGCGACCGCCCCGAGCCTTCCGTCCAACAGCGACGAGAGCAGCTTCCTGCCGAGCAGCTACGAGTCCATCAAGGCCATGGACCTCCAGGAGAAGGCATTTCCCCAGGCCTTCACCCCGGCCGCGATCGTGCTCTACCAGCGCGAGGACGGCGGCAAGCTGACCCGGACCGACCAGGCCGACATCACCCGGATCACCAAGGACCTGGGCGGCAAGAAGATCGACCAGGTCCAGAAGGTCGTCGCCGGCACCTCGTCCAAGGACGGGAAGTACACCACCGCCTACGTCCAGATGGACAAGAAGTCGGCGGGCCAGCCCAAGCAGGCCGACGCCGCCAAGGAGCTGCGCAAGGACTCCACCGACCTGGCCAAGGGCACCGCGCTCAAGGTCCAGGTGGGCGGCCAGGCCGCGCAGAACCTGGACCAGCAGGAGGCCGGCAAGACGTCGGACGCGGTCGCGCTGTTCGGCTCGCTGCTGATCATCATCGTCACGCTGCTGATCATCTTCCGGTCGCCGCTCATCGCGATCATGCCGCTGGTGCTGCTCATCGGCGTCGTCTTCACCGTCTCCAACGCGCTGATCGCCGACGCCACCAAGGTCTTCGGCCTCCAGGCCAACAGCTCGATCTCGGCGCTGCTCATCGTGGTGGTGCTGGGCGTCGGCACCGACTACTTCCTCTTCCTGATGTTCCGCTACCGGGAACGGCTGAGGGCGGGTGACGAACCCAAGCAGGCCATGATCAACAGCGTCACCAGGGTCGGCGAGGCGATCGCCTCCGCGGCCGGCGCGGTGATCATCGCCTTCTGCGCCCTGGCGCTGTCGACGCTCGGCTTCCTCACCCAGCTCGGCCCGGCCCTGGCCATCCTGGTCGCGGTCACGCTGATCGCCGGTCTGACGCTCTTCCCGGCGGTGTGCTCGCTCATCCCGGTCCGTGTGCTGTTCTGGCCCGGAAAGAAGTGGCGGCAGGAGCCCACGGGCACCCGCTTCGCCGCCGTCGGCCGGCTCGTCGGCCGCAGGTCCGGCCTCGTCGCGGTGGTGTCGGGCCTGGTGATGCTGCTCCTGGCGCTCGGCACCTTCGGCTACAAGGCGTCCTACGACCTGGCGTCCGGCTCGATCCCGAAGTCCAAGGAGTCGATGGTCGTCCAGGACACCCTGGCCAGGGCCTACTCCGCCGGCGCCGCCGAGCCGACCAACGTCTACCTCAACAGCACCGACGGCAAGCCGCTGCCCGCGGACCTGTCGGCCTACGGCGACAAGCTGAGCAAGGTCGACGGTGTCGCGGCCGTCAGCTTCGACAGGTCCAGCGACCTGAACAAGGCGGGCACCACCGCGAACTTCACGGTCACGCTGAAGTACGAGGCGGCCAGTGACAAGGCGATCGGCACGGTCGACGGCATCCGCAGCGCCGCCCACGACAACGCGCCGCCCGGGACCGAGGCCTTCGTCGGCGGCACGTCGTCGATCTTCAAGGACATCAACGCGGCGGTGAACCACGACTACCGGACGGTGTTCCCGGTCGCCGCGGTGCTGATCATGATCATCCTGGGCCTGCTGCTGCGCAGCGTGGTCGCGCCCTGGTACCTGATCGCGTCCGTCGGTCTCGGCTTCGGCGCCACCCTCGGCACCACCGTGCTGCTGTTCGGGCGGGGCGACGGGCTGATCTTCATGCTGCCGATCATCATGTACCTGTTCGTCGTCGCCATCGGCACGGACTACAACATCCTGATGATCGCCCGGCTCAGGGAGGAGGCCCGCGAGGGCCGCGACCCGCGCGAGGCCGCGGCCGAGGCGCTCAAGCACGCCGGCCCGACGGTCGGCGCGGCGGGCGTGATCCTCGCGGCGACCTTCGCGACGCTGATGCTCTCCGGCAACTCCTTCCTGACGCAGATGGGCTTCACGGTCGCCTTCGGCATCGTGATGGCCGCCTTCGTGATGGCGATGTTCTTCACGCCGAGCCTCACCGCGCTCATCGGGCACGCCGCGTGGTGGCCGGGGCACGCCGACCGGGCGGTGAAGACCGGGGAGAACGGATCCGGGGGCGTCGGCGGTCCGGGCGGCCCGGGCGGTCCCGACGGCCGTCGGGACGCCGAGCTCGACGCGCCCGGGAGGCGCTGAGCTGCGGATGCGCAGCGGTAGCTGAGTTGTCCACAGGGCCGGACAGGTGTCGATCACCTGTCCGGCCCTTTCGGTTACGCTGGGACAGCGGACGGTGGTCGGAGGGTGACGGAAAGTGAGAGGGCGGGAGGGGGTGTGGACACGGGCCGGCGGTGAGGAGGGGCGGAGGGCGGCGGCGACGTGCGCGCGGCCTGGTGATCGGCGGGGCGGGCGCGGGCCTTGCCGGAATGCATACGGTCATGCAGAGTCAGGGATCGGTGAATAGGAGGCCTGAGAAGGGGGTCGGGGATGGGCAGTGGCGACGCGGCGGGCCGCGGCAGATGAGCGGCGGCACGGCGGCGGGTGACGGCGGCCTCGCGGGCCCGGCCGCCCCGGCGGGGGCGGGCGGCGAGAGCGCCGCGGGCCGGCTGCTGAAGCTGTTCGAGGCACACCGGCTGACGCCGACCCAGCGGCGGATCGCGCACTGCCTCGTGCGGCGTGCGGCGGACGCGCCCTTCCTGTCCAGCGTGGAGGTCGCCGAACTCGCGGGCGTCAGCCAGCCGTCCGTGACGCGCTTCGCGGTGGCCCTGGGCTTCGACGGTTACCCCGCTCTGCGGCGGTATCTGCGGGAGGTGCCGGCGGCCGCACCCGCCGAGCAGGAGGCGGCGGGCGGCAACGAGTACCAGCAGGCCGTGCAGGCCGAGATCGAGAACCTGCGGCACCTCGCGGCGCTGCTCGCCGATCCCGCGCCGGTCGCCCGGGCCGGGGCTCTGCTGGCCGCGTCGGTGCCGCTGCCGGTGCTGGGACTGCGTGCGGCCGGTGCGCAGGCGGGGGGCTTCGCGTACTTCGCCGCCAAGGTGCACCCGGACGTGCGGCTGCTGGACGAGGGCGGCACGGTGCTCGCCGACCGCATCGACGCCGCCGTGCGCGCGGGGGCGAGTGCGCTGCTGTGCTTCGCGCTGCCGCGGCATCCGCGGGAGGTGGTGGAGGCGCTGGCGTACGCCCGCGGGGCGGGGCTGACCGTCGTGACCGTGGCGGACAGCGCGTTCGCGCCCGTCGCGGCGCACAGCGACCTGCTGCTGCCGGCTGCGGTCGGGACGGGGCTGGCCTTCGACACCGCGTGCGCGCCGATGCTGCTCGGCCGGGCGCTGCTGGAGGCGATGTGCGACGAGCTGCCGCAGGCGCAGGCGCGGCTGGAGGAGTTCGACGCGCGGGCCGCGGCGCGCGGGGTGTTCGTGGAGTGAGCCGCGGGCGCCCGGCGGGTGTTCGTGGAGTGAGCCGCGGGCGCCGGCGGGCGAGGCGGTGCCCGGCGTGGGCGGCCGGGCGTGGGGGTGGACGTACGTTTTAACGAAAATCTGAGAATGCCGAAGTAACCTCCCGTCACCTGGTGTGCGACGCCGTGGGCCGGCCGCGGCGGATGGCGCGCGGAGGACGGGCCGGCGGAAGAGGAGGTGTGTGACGTGGTGCGCGGGGCCTACACATTGGCGCGGGTGGCCGTGACGGTGCGGACCGCGGGAGTGTGGCTGTGGTGGCTGGGGATCGTGGCCGCGGCGCCCGGCGCGGCGGTGACGTTCAGCCCCACCGGGCGGCGGATCGGCGTGACGGCCGGAGCGGCGCTGTTCCTCGTGGCGGCGTTCGCCGTCTTCTTCGTACGGGCCGGCCGGGCCGAGGCACGGGCGCGGAATGCCGCCCGGGCGGCGAAGTCGGTCTTCCTCCAGGACCGCAAGGTGACCGCGCGGGCCTGGCTGCGCCGCCGCCGCTGGTGGCTGCTGCTGGCCTTCGTGGTCGCGCTGGGCTCGTCGGCGGGGCTGCCCTGCGCGGGCGGGATGCTGCTGGCCGGGGCGGGCGCGGGGCTGTTCGCGCGGGCGCTGCGGATAGCCCGGATCGAGCGGGGCCGGGAGGCGCTGCTGTGGGTGCGGCCCGACGGTGACCAGGCCGCCTACCAGCTCACCGGTATCGGCGCGGGTGACGCGGTGCCCGGCGGCGGGCGCCGCCGCTGAGACGGCGGGGCTCCACCGGGTGCCTGCCGTGCTGCTCGGGGCCTCGGGGCCGCACGGCGCTGCTCGGGGCCGCTCGGGCCGCTCAGGGCTGGAGCGGCGGGAGGGCGGCGCCGCTCTCGGCGAGCAGCTCGTCGAGGGTCTGGGCGGCGCGGACCGGTGCGAAGCCGGGCTCGGCGCCGGGCTCCCCGGCGTAGGCCCAGACGGCGGGGCGGGGGAGCGCGTTGTAGGCGAAGTGCGTCGAGAAGTAGTAGGCCCCGGTGTCCAGCAGGGCCACGTGGTCGCCCGCGGCCAGCAGCGGCAGGGCGCGGCCGCGGGCGACGAGGTCCCCCGCGAAGCAGCAGGGCCCGGCGACGTCCTGGACGACGGGCTCGCCGGTCTTGGGCCGTCCCTGCGGGTCGAGGGCGAGGACGCGCAGCGGCCACGCCTCGGGTGCGAAGACGGTGCGGGTGGCGACCTGGGCGCCCGCGTGCGTGACGGCGATGGGCCGCCCGCCGGCGGACTTGGCGTATTCGACGCGGGCCAGCACCGTGCCGTGCTTGGCCAGCAGCGAGCGGCCGAATTCGGTGACGATGCCGTAGCGCCCCCCGAAGAGGCCCGGCACCTCGGCGCGCAGCAGGTCGGCGTAGGCACCGAAGGTGGGGTCGGTCGCGTCCGAGGTGAAGTCGACGGGCAGTCCGCCGCCGATGTCGAGGGTCGTGACCTGCTGCCGTCCGGCGGCGGCGTTGATGCGCTCGGCGAGGTCGTGGGCGGCCCGCACGCCCGCGGCCATGAGCGGCAGCGGCACGCCCTGCGAGCCGGTGTGGGTGTGCAGCCGGGTCAGCCACGGCCGCTCGGCGTAGGCGCGCAGCACCCACTCCTCGGCGCCCGGGTCGCGCAGTGCCACGCCGAACTTGGAGGTGGCGGTCGCGGTGCTCATCGCGTCGATGCTGCCGCCGCCGACCTGGGGGTTGACCCGCAGGCCGACCGGTGAGGCGGACGGGGCCGCGGCGAGCAGGGCGTCGATGCGGGCGAGCT
Organism: Streptomyces sp. NPDC020983; assembly: GCF_044333485.1. Lineage (NCBI taxonomy): Bacteria > Bacillati > Actinomycetota > Actinomycetes > Kitasatosporales > Streptomycetaceae > Streptomyces > Streptomyces sp. NPDC020983. Next base: position 644,189 of record NZ_JBIRRA010000002.1, read on the forward strand.
CCTCGGGGTTGTCGGCGTTGACGGCGATCCCGAGTGCCAGCGCCTCGCGCAGCTCGGCGGTGGTCTTGGCGGGGGAGTCCAGCACCGTCATCTCCGGCGGGATGCCCGCCGCCCGGGCGAGGGCCAGCTCGCCGGGGCTGGCCACCTCGGCGCCGAGCCCGTACTCGCGGAGCAGGCCGAGGACCGGCACCAGCGACGCCGCCTTGACCGCGAAGGTGTGCTGGACGGCGACCCCGGGTGTGGCGAAGGCGGCGTGCAGCGCGGTCGACGACCGCCGGACGCCCACGGTGTCCAGCAGCCCGACGACCGGTTGCTCCGCGCTCACCAGCCCGCGTGCCACCGCGGCCCGCAGTGCCCCGCTCCGCCGCTGTGCCGCCTGTTCCGCAGCCGACCCCGCCTCGTCCGTCATGGCCGCCATCCCACCACCGCGGCACCCGCCTCCGCCACTGCCCCGCCGACTTGTTGACTAGAGCTATTCACGCCCCGAGGATGTGAATATTCAGTGTCGTGACGAGGAGGCCGCACCGATGACGGGACCGAGGCCGGTACGCGCACCGCGCGGTACGGAGATGAGCGCGCTGGGCTGGCCGCAGGAGGCCGCGCTGCGCATGCTGCAGAACAACCTCGACCCCGAGGTCGCCGAGCACCCCGACCGGCTCGTCGTCTACGGCGGCAGCGGCAAGGCCGCGCGCGACTGGGCGTCCTTCGACGCCATGGTCCGCACCCTGCGCGGGCTCAGGCAGGACGAGACGATGCTCGTGCAGTCCGGCCGCCCGGTCGGCGTCATGCAGACCCACGAGTGGGCGCCGCGCGTGCTGATCGCCAACTCCAACCTGGTCGGCGACTGGGCCACCTGGGAGGAGTTCCGCCGCCTCGAAGCCCTGGGCCTGACCATGTACGGGCAGATGACGGCCGGTTCGTGGATCTACATCGGCACCCAGGGCATCCTCCAGGGCACCTACGAGACCTTCGCCGCCGTCGCCGCCAAGCGCTTCGGCGGCACCCTGGCCGGCACCGTCACCCTCACCGCGGGGCTCGGCGGCATGGGCGGCGCGCAGCCGCTCGCCGTCACCATGAACGGCGGCGTCGCCCTGTGCATCGACTGCGACCCGCGCGCCATCGAGCGGCGCATCGCCCACCGCTACCTCGACGTCCGCGCCGACGACCTCGACCACGCGCTGCGGCTCGCCACCGAGGCCCGCGACGCGCGCCGCCCGCTGTCCGTCGGCCTGCTCGGCAACGCCGCCGACCTGCTGCCGCGGATGCTGGCCGCCAACGCCCCGGTCGACATCGTCACCGACCAGACGTCCGCCCACGACCCGCTGGCCTACCTGCCGCTGGGCGTGGACTTCGCGGACATGGCGGACTACGCGGCCGAGAAGCCCGCCGAGTTCACCGAGCGGGCCCGTACGTCGATGGCCCGGCACGTCGAGGCGATGGTCGGTTTCCAGGACGCGGGCGCCGAGGTCTTCGACTACGGCAACTCGATCCGCGGCGAGGCGAGACTCGCCGGCTACGAGCGGGCCTTCGCCTTCCCCGGCTTCGTCCCCGCCTACATCCGCCCGCTCTTCTGCGAGGGCAAGGGCCCCTTCCGCTGGGCGGCGCTGTCCGGCGACCCGGCCGACATCCACGCCACCGACCGCGCGGTCCTCGACCTCTTCCCGGAGAACGAGTCGCTGGCCCGCTGGATCCGGATGGCCGGCGAGCGCGTGCACTTCCAGGGCCTGCCCGCCCGCATCTGCTGGCTCGGCTACGGCGAGCGCGACAAGGCCGGCGAGCGCTTCAACGAGATGGTCGCCGACGGCACCCTCAAGGCCCCGGTCGTCATCGGCCGCGACCACCTGGACTGCGGATCGGTCGCCTCCCCCTACCGGGAGACCGAGGCGATGCGCGACGGCTCCGACGCCGTCGCCGACTGGCCGCTGCTCAACGCGATGGTCAACGTCGCCTCCGGCGCCTCCTGGGTGTCGATCCACCACGGCGGCGGCGTCGGCATCGGCCGCAGCATCCACGCCGGCCAGGTCACCGTCGCCGACGGCACCGCGCTGGCCGCCGAGAAGATCCGCCGGGTGCTCACCAACGACCCCGGCACGGGCGTCATCCGCCATGTCGACGCCGGGTACGAGCAGGCCGAGGACGTCGCGGCCCGGCGCGGGGTGCGCGTCCCGATGCGCGAGTCGTCCGTATGACCGGCGCGGCCGGGGAGCCGGGCACGGGCGACGGCTTCCAGACCATGTGGCGCGAGCTGGCCGGGATCGGCCGGCACGCGGCGTCCGGCGGCTACCGGCGCCACGCCTGGACGCCCGCCGACGCGGACTGCCGCGCCTGGTTCCGTGCGCAGGCCGCCGCCCGCGGGCTGGCGTACGAGACCGACCGCAACGGCAACCAGTGGGCCTGGCTCGGCGACCCGGCCGCGGGCGGCGCCGTCGTCACCGGCTCGCACCTGGACTCCGTGCCGGACGGCGGCGCCTTCGACGGTCCGCTCGGGGTCGTCTCCGCCTTCGCCGCGCTGGACGCGCTGCACGCACGCGGTGCCCGGCCGCGGCGCCCTCTCGGGATCGTGAACTTCACCGACGAGGAGGGCGCCCGCTTCGGACTGGCCTGCGTCGGCTCCCGGCTGGCGGCCGGTCAGCTGCCGGCGGCCGACGCCCGCGCGCTCACCGGCGCGGACGGGGTGACGCTGGCGCGGGCGATGGAGCGCGCGGGGCAGGACCCGGACGCGATCGGGCCCGACCCCGAACGCCTCGCCCGTATCGGCGCCTTCGTCGAGCTGCACGTCGAGCAGGGCCGGGCACTGGACCTCGTGGGGGCCCCGGTCGGGGTGGCGTCGGCGATCTGGCCGCACGGCCGCTGGCGCTTCGACTTCCGCGGCGAGGCCAACCACGCGGGCACCACCCGCCTGGAGGACCGCCGCGACCCGATGCTGACCTACGCCACCACCGTGCTCGCCGCGCGCAAGAAGGCCCGGCTGGCGGGCGCGCTCGCGACCTTCGGCAAGGTCGCCGTCGAGCCGAACGGCGTCAACGCGATCGCCTCCCTCGTCCGCGGCTGGCTGGACTCGCGCGCCCCCGACGAGGACACGCTCGCCGCGGTCGTCGCCGCGATCGAGCAGGCCGCGGCCGAGCGCGGGGCGCGCGACGGGGTGCGGGTGGACGTCACCCGCGAGTCGTTCACCCCCGTGGTGGAATTCGCCCACGAGCTGCGGGACCGGCTCGCCGCCCTGCTCGGAGCGGGTGCGCCGGTACCCGTTCTGCCCACCGGCGCGGGACACGACGCCGGAATCCTCTCCGCGGCCGTTCCGACCGCCATGCTGTTCGTACGCAACCCCACCGGCGTCTCCCACTCCCCGGCGGAACACGCCGCCGAGGACGACTGCGCCGCCGGAGTGTCCGCGCTCGCCGACGTATGGGAAGGTCTCGCGTGCAGGTGACGTACTGGCTGGAAAACGCGTGGCTCGGCACACACGCCGCGCCCGGCATCCTCCTGACCGCGGCCGACGACCGGATCGCCGAGGTCCGCCCCGCCGACCACCCGCCGGCCGGCGCGACGGTGCTGCGCGGCCTGACCCTGCCGGGTCTGGCCAACGCGCACAGCCACGCCTTCCACCGCGCCCTGCGCGGGGTCGCCCAGATCGGCGCGCGCCCCGGCGCGGACGGCGGCCAGGCAGGCCGGGCGGCGGGATCGGCCCCCACCTCCTTCTGGAGCTGGCGCGACGTCATGTACGAGGTCGCGGGCGCGCTGGACCCGGACAGCTACTTCGCCCTCGCCCGCGCCGTCTACGCCGAGATGGCACTCGCCGGCATCACCTGCGTCGGGGAGTTCCACTACCTGCACCACCAGCCGGACGGCACCCCCTACGCCGATCCCAACGCCATGGGCGAGGCGCTGATCGCCGCCGCGGGCGAGGCGGGCATCCGCATCACCCTGCTCGACACCGCCTACCTGCACGGCGGCTTCACCCGCACCGGCTACCGCCCGCTGGAGGGCGTGCAGCGGCGCTTCGGGGACGGCACCGCCGACCGCTGGTACGACCGCTGGTCGCGGCTCAAGGGCGAGGGCCACGCCAGGATCGGCGCCGCGGTGCACTCGGTGCGCGCCTTCTCCGACCGCGACGGCTACCGGCTCTTCGCCGAGCGCACCGCCGACGTGCCCGTGCACATCCACCTTTCCGAGCAGACCGCGGAGAACCAGGCCTGCACGGCGCTGCACGGCCGCACCCCGGCCCGGCTGCTCGCCGACAACGGCTTCTGGCGCCCCACCACCACCGCCGTCCACGCCACGCACCTGACCGCGGGCGACATCGCGCTGCTCGGCACCGGCGGCGGCACGGTGTGCATGTGCCCCACCACCGAGCGGGACCTCGCCGACGGCATCGGCCCGGCGCCGCAACTGCGCCGCTCCGGCTGCCGGATGAGCCTGGGCAGCGACAGCCACGCCGTGATCGACCTCTTCGAGGAGGCGCGCGCGGTCGAGATGAACGAGCGCCTCCAGGCCCGCACCCGCGGCCACTGGACCGCGGCCCAGCTGCTGCGCGCGGCGACCGACGACGGCCACGCGAGCCTCGGCTGGCCCGAGGCGGGCCGCCTGGAGCCGGGCGCGCTCGCCGACTTCACCACGATCGCGCTGGACACCGTACGGACCGCGGGGCCGCCGCCCCGGCTGGCCGGCGAGACGGCCGTGTTCGCGGCCACGGCCGCCGACGTGCGCCACACCGTGGTGGGCGGCCGGCACGTCGTACGCGACGGGCGGCACCAGCTCGTCCCGGACGTCCCCGGCACCCTCGCGGCGGCGGTCGGCGCCCTGCACGGCTGACCGGCCGGCCCCGCCCGCACCCTGGACCCGACGACGGCGAGAGCACCCACGATGACCAGCAGCGGCACCGCGGGGGACCCGGCGGCCCCGGCACCCGCGGCCACCCCCGCACACGACGCCCACCGGGCGGCGGCAGGCACGGCGGCAGCGGGCGCAGCCCCCGGGCCCAGCACGCTCGTCACCGGTATCGGCAGCCTGCTCACCAACGACCCCTCCCTCGCCCCGGCCGCGGGCGGCGGCTCGCTGCCCGCCCTGGGCCTCCTCCCGGGCCCGGCGGCGGTCGTGATCGACGGCGGCCGCATCGCCTGGCTCGGCCCGGCCGGCAGGGCGCCCGCCGCGGACAGCCGCCTCGACGCGGGCGGCCGGGCGCTGCTCCCCGGCTTCGTCGACTCCCACTCCCACCTGCTCTTCGCGGGTGACCGGAGCGCGGAGTTCGCGGCCCGGTCGGCGGGCCGCCCCTACACCGCGGGCGGTATCCGCACGACCGTCGCCGCGACCCGCGCCGCGGACGACGCCCACCTGGCCGCGACCCTCGCACGCTTCCTCGACGAGGCGCTGCGGCAGGGCACGACGACCCAGGAGACCAAGTCCGGCTACGGCCTGACGACCCGTGACGAGGCCCGCGCGCTCGCCGTCGCGGCCCGGCACACCGACGAGGTCACGTATCTGGGCGCGCACGTCGTCCCGCCGGAGTTCACCGGTGACCCGGACGGCTACGTCGCCCTGGTCACCGGCGAGATGCTGGACGCGTGCGCGCCGCACGCCCGCTGGATCGACGTCTTCTGCGAGCGCGGCGCCTTCGACGGCGACCAGGCCCGCGCGGTGCTCACCGCGGGCGCCGCGCGCGGCCTCGTCCCGCGTGTGCACGCCAACCAGCTGGGCCACGGCCCCGGCGTGCGGCTGGCGGTGGAGCTCGGCGCGGCCTCGGCCGACCACTGCACGCACCTCACGGACGCCGACGTGGACGCCCTCGCGAGCGCCGCGGACACCACCGTGGCCACCCTGCTGCCGGGCGCGGAGTTCTCCACCCGCGCCCGCTACCCCGACGCGCGGCGGCTGCTGGACGCGGGCGCGACCGTGGCGCTGTCGACGGACTGCAACCCGGGCTCGTCCTTCACCACCTCCATGCCCTTCTGCGTCGCCGTGGCGGTGCGGGACATGGGCATGACCCCGGACGAGGCGGTGCACGCGGCCACCTACGGCGGCGCGCGCGCCCTGCGCCGCGCCGACGTCGGTCGGATCACGGTGGGCGCGCGCGCCGACCTGCTGCTGCTCGACGCGCCCGGCCACGTCCACCTCGCCTACCGCCCCGGCGTACCGCTGGCGGCGGCGGTGTGGAAATCGGGCGTGCTGCGGTACGTCTCGCCCGCGTTCGGCGGGGCGGGGCTGCGCGGCGCGTGAGGGCGGAGCGTGCGGGACGCGGGCCCTCCCGCGCCCGTCACTCCTCGACGAGCAGCCCGCGGCGCAGCCGTGACAGCGTGCGGGTGAGCAGTCGCGACACGTGCATCTGCGAGATGCCCAGCTCCTCGCCGATCTCGGCCTGGGTGAGGTTGCCGACGAAGCGCAGCGCCAGGATGGCCCGGTCCCGCTGCGGCAGCCCGGCGATCAGCGGCTTGAGCGACTCGACGTACTCGACGCCTTCCAGGTCGTGGTCCTCGTAGCCGATCCGGTCGGCGAGCGCGCCCTCGGGGTCGTCCTCGGCGGGCTGCGCGTCCAGCGAGCTGGCGGTGTAGGCGTTGCTCGCCGCCATGCCCTCGATGACCTCCTCCTCGGGGAGGCCGAGCCGCTCGGCCAGCTCGCGCACGGTGGGCGTGCGGTCCAGCCGCTGGGCGAGCTCGTCGCCCGCCTTGGCGAGGTCGAGCCGCAGCTCCTGCAGGCGGCGCGGCACGCGCACCGACCAGCTGGTGTCGCGGAAGAAGCGCTTGATCTCACCGACGATCGTCGGCATCGCGAAGGTGGGGAACTCCACCCCGCGGCTCAGTTCGAAGCGGTCGATCGCCTTGATCAGGCCGATTGTCCCGACCTGGATGATGTCCTCCATCGGCTCGCTGCGGGTGCGGAAGCGCGCCGCGGCGAACTTGACCAGCGCGAGGTTGAGTTCGACCAGCGTGTTGCGGACGTACGCGTATTCCTGCGTGCCCTCTTCCAGGCCGTGCAGGCGGGCGAAGAGCGTCTTGGACAGGGCGCGCGCGTCGACCGGTCCTATCTCGTCGTACGGGGGAATCTCCGGGAGCCCCTCAAGCCCCTCGCATTGCTCCAGCGCTTGGTTCTCCTGATCCAGGCCGAGCCGGGGTGCCATCTGCTCCTCCTCGCGTGCGGCGGTCGGCTGTGCCACTGCCGTACCTCCACCCCTACGCCTGTTGTCCGGGGCGTCGCAAGTTCTACGCCCGTACTGGGCGTTTTGTCCGGTGTGAGCGCGCACGCCCCGTGCGCGCCGCGTCATCGTGGGTGACGAAAGTCCTCTGAGTTCAGGGCGGTGGTGCGCCGGTCCCGGCGGCCGACTACCGTCCCGGGAGGGAAGCGCGTAGGGTCGACAACCGCGTCACCACGTTGGGCGAAGGAGCGTACATGGACCGCGAAGCGGTCGGCACCGCAGGTCTCGGCCGGTTGCGGGTCGAGGTCGCACAGCATGACCGCACTGCGGTCTTCACGCCTGCGGGCGAGCTGGATCATCACACCGCTGACCTGCTCAGCGAGCCGCTGGACGCGGCTCTCGACGCGGGCGCACGGCGTCTGGTGGTCGACTGCTCGCAGTTGGAGTTCTGCGACTCCACGGGGCTCAACGTACTGCTGGGCGCGCGGCTGCGAGCCGAGGCGCAGGGCGGAGCGGTGCACCTGGCCGCGATGCGGCCGACGGTGGCCCGGGTCCTGGAGATCACCGGAGCCGACGTCGTCTTCACGGTGCACGACACGCTGGACCAGGCCCTCCGCGAGTAGCGGGGACCGCAGGGCGGGGTGGCGCGACGGGCGCCACAGGTGCCCGAGCTTTCCTGGACCCCGGACGTGTTCCGGGAGATCCTTCGGGCAGAAGACAGAACGGACCCAGACGTACATCCGTGAGGTGAGGCCTTGATGAGCACAACCCGGCCCTACGCCGCGGACGACCGTGGTCCGGAGACGGGCGCAACCGGCCGGGACGGGGGTACGGACACCGTGGGCCCCGACAATGCGCGGCGGCTGCCGCTGACCGGAGAGAGCGGAATAGTGCCCCGGGCGCGGGACTTCACCCGGCAGGCGCTGCACGACTGGGGCTGGCTGCCGGCCGCCTCCGCCGACCGCAGAGCGGCCGCCGAGGACGTCCTGCTCGTGGTGTCCGAACTGGTCACCAACGCCTGCCTGCACGCCGGCGGCCCCACGGAGCTGCTGCTGCGCCGCAGCCCCAAGGCGCTGCGGATGGAGGTGCTCGACAGCGGCCCCGGCGAACCCGCCCCCCGCACCCCGCACCGCGCGGGACGCCCCGGCGGCCACGGCATGTTCATCGTCCAGCGCCTGTGCCTCGACTGGGGCGTCATCCGCAATGCCGACCGCCCCGGCAAGACCGTCTGGGCCGAACTGGCCGCCCCTCCCGCCTGACCCGGCCGCGGTCCGCCCGGGCCGTCCCCGCGGGGACCTCCCGCGCTCCCGGGTCGCGGCACCCGGCCCGGCCCCCCTGCCGCGGCGCGGCACCGCGCCGTCACTTCCTCAGCACGCGCACCAGGGCGTCCAGAGCCGCGGGGTAACCGCCCTCGCCCGGGGTGCCGAAGCCGACGACGAGTCCCTGCGGGCGGCCCGCGCCCTCCGGGACGTGCCAGTGCCCGCCCAGCGCGCCGACCGCGAGCCCCTGCGCGGCCGCCGCCCGCAGCACCTCCGCCTCGCCGGGGCCCTGAGCCGGCAGGTCCACCAGCGCCTGCAGCCCCGCCGCCACCCCCCGCACCCGCACCCACGGGCGGACGCCGCCCCCCGCGCCGAGCCCGGCCACCAGCAGGTCGCGGCGGCGCCGGTAGCGCAGCCGGGCGGCGCGCACGTGCCGGTCGTACGCATGACCGGCGATCATGTCCGCGAGCGCCAGCTGGCCGACCGCCCCGGTGTGGTAGTCGCTGTACAGCTTGGCCTGCGCGACCGGCTCCACCAGGTGCGCGGGCAGCACCATCCAGCCGAGCCGCAGCGCGGGACCGAGCGTCTTGGAGGCGGTGCCCAGGTACACCACCTGCTCGGGCGCGGTGCCCTGCACGGCGCCCACGGGCTGCCGGTCGTAGCGGAACTCGCCGTCGTAGTCGTCCTCCACGACCAGGCCGCCGGTGCGGCGCGCCCAGGCGGCCAGCGCGTGCCGCCGGGACGGGTGCAGGGTGACGCCCGTCGGGTACTGGTGCGCGGGCGTGACCACCACCGCGTCGAGCACGCCGTCGCCGTCCGGCAGCCGCGCGCCCGACGCGTCGACCGGCAGCGGCACCACGCGCCCGCCCGAGCGCCGCACCACCTCGCGGTGGAAGGGCAGCCCCGGGTCCTCCATGCCCACCACCGGCCCGCCGGGCCGCCCGCCTTCCGCCGCCAGTACCCGGGTCAGCAGCGCGAGCCCCTGCACGTAGCCGGAGACGACCACGATCCGCTCCGGGTCCGCGGCCACCCCGCGCGTCCGCCCGAGGTAGCCGGCGAGCGCGGTGCGCAGCTCCACGGTGCCGCGCGGGTCGCCGTAGTCGTAGCCGGCGGACGGGGCGGCGGCCAGGGCGCGCCGGGTGGCGCGCAGCCAGGCCGCGGTGGGGAAGGCGGTCACGTCGGGGCTCCCCGGCCGCAGGTCGTGGCGGGGCCGGGGCGCCGCGGCGGAGCGACCGCGCGGTGCGTCCCGCGGCCCCTGGGGGCGGCCCGCCACCACCGTGCCCGAGCCCTGCCGGGCGGTCAGGTAGCCCTCGGCGGTGAGCTGGTCGTACGCGGCCTTGACCGTGCCGCGCGACAGCCCCGTCTCCGCGGCCAGCCGGCGGCTCGACGGCAGCCTGCTCCCGGGGGCGAGCCGCCCCGCGCGCACCGCCTCGCGCAGGGCCTTCTCCAGCGCCGCGCGCCTCCCGTACGCCGCCCCCTCGCCCGCTCCCAGGTCCAGGTGCAGGTCCACCCCTGCGGCCCGCCCCGCGCCGGTGTCCGGGCCCGGCTCCGCCCCCGTGCCGGTCTCCCGCTCGAATGTCGAAGTGGGCCAGGATTCGTCCATGGAAGTGGACCTTATCCCGGGCCCACTGCGCGTCTACCGTCAAGGGCATGAGCACTGAGACCGCCACCCCCGAAGCCGCCGCCACGCCCGCCGCGACCCCTGCCCCCGCCCCCGTCGTCCCCGCCGTCCGGCTCGCCGTCGACCGCCTCGTGCCGCACGTCAACCGCGCCATGAACGCGCTGGACGCCGCCGCCCGCGAGGTCAGCCTGGAGGCGCCGCTGCTGGAGCTCGTACGGGCGCGCGCCTCGCAGCTCAACGGCTGCGCCTACTGCGTCGACACGCACGCCAGGGACGCCCGTGAGGGCGGCGAGAGCGAACGGCGGCTGTACGCGCTGCCGGTGTGGCGCGAGACGCCGTTCTTCACCGCGCGCGAACGGGCCGCCCTGGAGCTCACCGAGGCGGTCACCCGGCTCACCGACGGCCACGTCTCCGACGAGGTCTTCGCGCGCGCCGCCGCGGAGTTCGAGGAGACCCAGCTCGCCGAACTGATCTGGGCCGTCACCGTCATCAACGCCTGGAACAGGCTCGGCGCCACCGCCCGCCCCTGGCCGCTGGCCGCCTGAACTCCCCGCGTCCGCGCCGCCGCCGCGCCCCGCGCGCGGGGCGCCCGGGGCGGCCGGTGTACCACCACCTCGCGCCCCGGGGGTGCGGACTACCATCAAGCCCATGACCCGCGTACTTCTGGCCGAGGACGACGCATCCATCTCGGAACCCCTCGCGCGCGCGCTGCGCCGCGAGGGCTACGAGGTCGAGGTGCGCGAGGACGGACCCGGCGCGCTGGAGACGGCGCTGCTGGGCGCCGTCGACCTGGTGGTGCTCGACCTGGGCCTGCCCGGGATGGACGGCCTGGAGGTGTGCCGGCGGCTGCGTACCGAGGGCCACACCTTCCCGGTACTGGTCCTGACCGCGCGCGCCGACGAGGTCGACACCGTCGTCGGGCTCGACGCCGGCGCGGACGACTACGTGACCAAGCCCTTCCGGCTCGCCGAACTCCTCGCCCGCGTCCGGGCGCTGCTGCGGCGCGGCACCACCGAGCCCGCGCAGGCCCCGACGCACGGGGTGCGGATCGACGTCGAGTCGCACCGCGCCTGGATGGGTGACGACGAACTCCAGCTCACCGCGAAGGAGTTCGACCTGCTGCGGGTGCTGGTGCGGGACGCCGGCCGGGTCGTGACCCGCGAGCAGCTGATGCGCGAGGTGTGGGACACCACGTGGTGGTCGTCCACGAAGACGCTGGACATGCACATCTCCTGGCTGCGCAAGAAGCTCGGCGACGACGCGGCGAACCCGCGGTACATCTCCACCGTGCGCGGGGTCGGTTTCCGGTTCGAGAAGAACTGACGCGCGGCACCCGTGCGCCGCCGACTCATCTCCTCCACGCTCGCCGTGGTGCTGGCCGTCATCGCCGTCTTCGGGCTGTCCCTGGTGCTGGTGGAGTCGCGCACCATCGAGAGCAGCGCGCGCGACGGCGTCGAGTCCGAGGCGGTGCGGCTGGTCGGGATCGTGGAGAACCGCATCCTGGCCGGTGAGAGCGTCGACGCCAAGGGCCTGGACCGGCAGGTCGCCGCGGACCGCTACGCCGTGGTGCGCGTGCCGGGCCACCTGCCCGTCACCCTCGGCAGGCGCCCGCACGGCGACACCATCGCCTCCACCCAGCGCGGCGACCACGGCGAGTCGGTCACGGTGGAGCAGTCGCGCTCCACGGTGAGCCGCGAGATCTGGCGCAACGTGCTGGTGATCCTGGCCGTCGCGCTCCTTGCCGTGCTGGCCGCCGTGGGCCTGGCCGTGTGGCAGGCGCGGCGGCTCGCGAGCCCGCTCAGCGACCTGGCCGCGACCGCCGAGCGCCTCGGTTCGGGCGACCCGCGGCCGCGCCACCGCCGCTACGGTGTGCCGGAGCTGGACCGCATCGCCGACGTGCTGGACGCCAGCGCCGAGCGCATCGGGCGGATGCTCACCGCCGAGCGGCGGCTCGCCTCCGACGCCTCGCACCAGCTGCGCACCCCGCTGACGGCGCTGTCGATGCGGCTGGAGGAGATCATCGCCACCGACGACCAGGGGACGGTCAAGGAGGAGGCGTCGATCGCGCTCGGGCAGGTCGAGCGGCTGACGGACGTGGTGCAGCGGCTGCTGACCAACGCCCGCGACCCGCGCACCGGCTCGGCGGTCTACTTCGACCTCGACGAGGTCATCAAGCAGCAGGTCGAGGAGTGGCGTCCGGCCTACCGGAGCGAGGGGCGCACCATCGTCCGCTCCGGCACCCCGGCGCTGCGGGCGGTGGGCACGCCCGGCGCGGTGGCGCAGGTGCTGGCCACGCTCATCGAGAACTCGCTCATGCACGGTGCCGGCACCGTCGCCCTGCGCACCCGCGTGACCGGCAACCAGGCCGTCGTCGAGGTCACCGACGAGGGCCGCGGGGTGCCGCCGGACCTCGGGGCGAGGGTCTTCGAGCGCACCGTCAGCGGGCGCAACTCCACGGGCCTGGGCCTCGCGCTGGCCCGCGACCTGGCCGAGGCGGACGGCGGGCGGCTCGAACTGCTCCAGCAGCGCCCGCCCGTCTTCGCGCTCTTCCTGGCCCGCGAGATGCAGCCCCCGCCGCCGCGCGAGGACATCGTCAGCTGACGGCGGGCGCGGCCGGGCGGGCGGTCAGCGCGCCGAGCGCGCCCCGCCCTCGGTGCCCTCGGCCAGCAGCGACTCGGCCTCCTCGACGGCCTGCGCCATCGCCTTCTTCGCGGGCACCGTCCGGAAGACCCACGTGCGGTAGGACCAGAAGCGGAAGAGGGTGGCGAGGCCCACACCGAGGAACTTGAAGACGTTGCTCTGCAGCGTGCTGTCCCAGTGGAAGCCGTACGTCGCGACGTACAGGATGCCGTTCTCGATCACCAGTCCGGCGCAGCTGAAGGCGAGGAAGCGCCCCATCTCGCGGGCGCGGCCCTCGCGGTCCCGGTCGCGGTAGGTGAAGTAGCGGAACCCCAGGTAGTTGAAGACGATCGACACCAGGGTCGCCAGCACGCTCGCGCGCACGGTCTGCAGGCCGGTGAGGTGGCGCAGCAGGTTGTACACACCGAAGTTCACCAGCAGCCCGGCCCCGCCCACCGCTCCGAACTTCGCGATCTCGCGGTACATCAGCGCCAGCTGGGCGCGCAGGGCGTTGATTCCGCTCATGGTGATCGTTCGGGCCTGTCTGTGGGGGGTCGTCGTGACGGGTGCGTGTCCTCATGCTAACGGGCGGCGGAAGGCCGTCCCAGGGCCGTCCGGAGTCCGGGGCCCGCCGTCCGGCGGATACCCTGGTAGAGCCCACCCGGGGGACCGGCCCCCACGCACCACCGGCAGGACGCATCGTGACATTCCCCGTAGTCGGCATGGTCGGCGGCGGCCAGCTCGCGCGTATGACGCACGAGGCGGGCATCCCGCTCGGCATCAGGTTCCGGATCCTCAGCGACACCCCGCAGGACTCCGCCGCGCAGGTCGTCTCCGACGTCACCGTCGGTGACTACCGCGACCTGGAGACCCTGCGCGCCTTCGCCCGCGGATGCGACGTGATCACCTTCGACCACGAGCACGTGCCCGGCGAGCACCTGCGGGTGCTGGAGTCGGAGGGCGTCGTCGTACGGCCCGGGCCGGCCGCGCTGCTGCACGCGCACGACAAGGGTGTGATGCGCGCCCGGCTCGGCGAGATCGGCGTTCCCTGCCCGCGCAACCGCATCGTCGCCGACCCCGCGGACGTCACCCGCTTCGCCGCCGAGGGCGACGGCTACCCGGTGGTGCTCAAGACCGTGGTCGGCGGTTACGACGGCAAGGGCGTGTGGTTCGTGCGCTCCGAGGCCGACGCGGCGGACGCCTTCAAGGCGGGCGTCGCGGTGCTCGCCGAGGAACGCGTGGACTTCGTGCGCGAGCTGGCCGCGAACGTCGTGCGCTCCCCGCACGGCCAGGCCGTGGCGTATCCGGTGGTGGAGTCGGTGCAGGTCGACGGCGTGTGCGACACGGTGATCGCGCCCGCGCCCGGCCTGCCGGAGGAGCTGTCGGCGCAGGCGCAGCAGCTCGCCCTGACGGTGGCGCGCGAGCTGGGCGTCGTCGGGCACCTCGCGGTCGAGCTGTTCGAGATCCGCCGCCCGGACGGCACGGCGGCGATCCTCGTCAACGAGCTGGCGATGCGCCCGCACAACAGCGGCCACTGGACCATCGACGGCGCCGTCACCTCGCAGTTCGCCAACCACCTGCGCGCGGTGCTGGACCTGCCGCTCGGCGACCCGCGCCCGCGGGCCCCCTGGACGGTCATGGCCAACGTCCTGGGCGGCGACTACCCCGACATGTACGCGGGCTACCTGCACTGCATGGCCCGCGACCCGGGCCTGAAGATCCACATGTACGGCAAGGACGTGAAGCCCGGCCGCAAGGTGGGCCACGTCACCGCTTACGGCGCCGACCTGCCGGCGGTGCGCGAGCGCGCCCGGCACGCCGCCGACTACCTGCGAGGGACGATCGATGAGTGAAGCGCCCGCCCCGTCCGGCCACGACGCCGCGGGGCCCGCGGTCGGCATCGTCATGGGCTCGGACTCCGACTGGCCGGTGATGGAGGCCGCCGCGGAGGCGCTCGGCGAGTTCGGCGTCCCCTTCGAGGTCGACGTCGTCTCGGCGCACCGCATGCCGCGCGAGATGATCACCTACGGCGAGCAGGCCGCAGGGCGCGGGCTGAAGGTGATCATCGCGGGCGCGGGCGGTGCCGCGCACCTGCCGGGCATGCTCGCGTCCGTCACGCCGCTGCCGGTCATCGGCGTGCCGGTGCCGCTGAAGTACCTCGACGGCATGGACTCGCTGCTGTCCATCGTGCAGATGCCGGCCGGCGTCCCCGTCGCGACCGTGTCGGTGGCCGGCGCCCGCAACGCCGGGCTGCTCGCCGTCCGCATCCTGGCCGCGCACGACAGCGGGCTCCAGGAGCGGATGCGGGACTTCCAGCAGGAGCTGAACGACCAGGCCACCGAGAAGGGCCGGCGGCTGCGCGGCAAGGTGCAGGGCACGGGCGGCTTCGGCTTCGGGCAGTAGGTCCGTGCG
Source organism: Streptomyces sp. NPDC020983 (assembly GCF_044333485.1). Taxonomy (NCBI): domain Bacteria; kingdom Bacillati; phylum Actinomycetota; class Actinomycetes; order Kitasatosporales; family Streptomycetaceae; genus Streptomyces; species Streptomyces sp. NPDC020983. The sequence goes on from NZ_JBIRRA010000002.1 coordinate 659,226, forward strand.
GCGGGGCCCCGCATAGGGTGCCGGTATGGACTACCTCGCCCGCGCCCGTGACCTGCTCGCCGCCCACCCCGTCGTCGACGGGCACAACGACCTGCCGTGGGCGCTGCGCGAGCACGTCGCGTACGACCTCGACCGGCTCGACGTGTCCGCCGACCAGAGCGGCCTGCTGCACACCGACCTGCCGCGGCTGCGGGCCGGCGGTGTGGGCGCGCAGTTCTGGTCGGTCTACGTCTCGGTCGAACTGGCCGGCGCGGACGCCGTCACCGCGACGCTGGAGCAGATCGACGTCGTCCGCCGCCTCACCGAGCGCTACCCCGCCGACCTCGTGCTCGCGCTGACCGCCGACGACATGGAGCAGGCGCGCGCCCAGGGCCGTGTCGCGTCGCTGATGGGCGCCGAGGGCGGGCACAGCATCGACAACTCGCTCGGGGTGCTGCGTGCCTTCCACGCGCTCGGGGTGCGCTACATGACGCTCACCCACAACACCCGCACCGCGTGGGCGGACTCGGCGACCGACGAGCCCGCCGCGGGCGGACTGACCGCCTTCGGCGAGGAGGTCGTCCGGGAGATGAACCGGCTGGGCATGCTGGTGGACCTCAGCCACGTCTCGGCCGACACCATGCGCGCCGCGCTGCGCGTCGCCGAGGCGCCGGTGATCTTCTCGCACTCCTCGGCGCGCGCCGTCTGCGACCACGTCCGCAACATCCCCGACGACGTCCTCGCGGCGCTGCCCGGAAACGGCGGCGTGGCCATGGCCACCTTCGTGCCGAAGTTCGTGCTCCCCGCGGCCATCGAGTGGACGCTCGCGGCCGACGCCAACATGCGCGAGCACGGCCTGCACCACCTGGACACCACCCCCGCGGGGATGGCGGTGCAGCGCGCCTTCGAGGCCGCACACCCGCGCCCGCAGGCCACCGCGGCGACCGTCGCCGACCACCTGGACCACATGCGCGAGGTCGCCGGCGTCGACCACATCGGCCTCGGCGGCGACTACGACGGCACCGCCTTCACCCCGCAGGACATGGCCGACGTCACCGGTTACCCGCAGCTCGTCGCCGAGTTGCTGCGGCGCGGCTGGTCCGACGCCGACCTCGCCAAGCTGACCTGGGGCAACGCGGTGCGGGTGCTGCGCGACGCGGAAGCCGCCGCGGCCGCGATCCAGCGCCGCCGCGGCCCCTCGGCGGCGACCCTGGCGCAGCTCGACGGCTGACCGGCGGCCGCGGAGGGGGTACGCGCCCCGGGCCCGCGCCCCCTCCCGCGCCGGTCAGCCGGCCGCGCAGAGGCAGAACGGGTGCCCGGCGGGATCGGCGTAGACCCGCCAGTTGCGGGAGCCGCCGAGGTCGCCCTCCAGCAGGGTGGCGCCGAGCGCGAGGACCTTGCGCTCGGCCTCGTCCATCTCGGCCCGCGGCACCCGCACGTCCAGGTGGAACTGCTGCGGCCGCTCCGGGTCCGGCCAGGCCGGCGGCCGGAAGTCCGCCGAGAGCTGGAAGGACAGGTCCGCGCCGTCCGGGCGCTTGAGGTCGATCCACGTCTCGTCCTCGGCCTCCACCTCGCCGCCGAGCAGCTCCGCGTAGAAGGCGGCGAGCGCGGCGGGGTCGGGGCAGTCCAGGACGACGGAGATCAGCCGGCCGATCATGGTGGGTCCTTTCGGCAGGGGGGCCGCCCCGGGCCGGGCGGCGCTGTCCGTCCCCCATCATGGCCGCACCCGCCGACATCGTGCGAAGGCGGCGCGGACCTACGCGTTCGGGCGGCCCATCGCCCGGTAGGTCCAGCCGGCCTTGCGCCACAGCGCGGCGTCCAGGGTGTTGCGGCCGTCCAGCACGACACGGCCGCGCGCCACCTCGGCGAGGGCGGCCGGGTCCAGCTCGCGGAACTCGCGCCACTCGGTCAGGTGCAGCACCACGTCGGCGCCGCGGACCGCGTCCGGCGCGCTGCCGGCGTAGCCGAGGGTGGGGAAGTGCAGCCGGGCGTTCTCCATGCCCTTGGGGTCGTAGACGGTGACCTGCCCGCCCTGGAGCTGGATCTGACCGGCGACGTTGAGCGCGGGGGAGTCCCGCACGTCGTCGGAGTCCGGCTTGAAGGTCGCGCCGAGCACCGCGACGCGGCGGCCCAGGAAGCCGCCGCCCAGCGCCTCGCGGGCCATGTCGACCATCTGGGTGCGGCGCCGCATGTTGGTCGAGTCGACCTCGCGCAGGAACGTCAGCGCCTGGTCGGCGCCCAGCTCGCCGGCCCGGGCCATGAAGGCGCGGATGTCCTTGGGCAGGCAGCCGCCGCCGAAGCCGATGCCGGCCCGCAGGAACTTGCGGCCGATCCGGTCGTCGTAGCCGAGCGCCTCGGCGAGCACCGCCACGTCCCCGCCGGCCGCCTCGCTGACCTCGGCCATCGCGTTGATGAAGGAGATCTTGGTGGCGAGGAAGGCGTTCGCGGCGGTCTTGACCAGCTCGGCGGTGGGGTAGTCGGCGACGACGAAGGGCGTGCCCTCCGCCACGGGCGTGGCGTAGATCTCCCGCAGCAGGTTCTCCGCGCGCTCGCTGCGCACCCCGACCACGATCCGGTCCGGGTGCAGGGTGTCCTGCACCGCGAAGCCCTCGCGGAGGAACTCCGGGTTCCATGCGAGCTCGACGTCCTCGCCGGCCGGGGCGAGGGCGGTCAGCGTCTCCGCGAGCCGCGCCGCGCTGCCCACCGGCACCGTGGACTTGCCCACCACCAGCGCGGGGCGCCGCAGCAGCGGTGCCAGCCGGCTGAAGGCGCTCTCCACGTAGCTCATGTCGCACGCGTACTCGCCCTGCCGCTGCGGGGTGTTGACGCACACGAAGTGCACGTCGCCGAAGTCGGCGACCTCCTCCCACGACATGGTGAAGCGCAGCCGCCCGCTGGATCCCTCGATGCCGGCCACGTGCCGGGCGAGCATGTCCTCCAGGCCCGGTTCGTACATCGGCACCCGGCCCTGGGCGAGCAGCTCGATCTTGCGGGGGTCGATGTCGAGCGCGAGCACGTCGAATCCGAGCTCGGCCATCGCCGCGGCGTGCGTGGCACCGAGGTAGCCGGTGCCGATCACGGTCAGCTTGAGAGGCATGCGCCGAGCATAGTCGGCGCGGTGCCCGCCGAAAGGGGGGTGTGGCGGGCCCTTCCCGGGGCCCCTCACCCCGGCGCACCCGAGTGGCGCGAGCCGGGAAGGGGTAGGTGGCGCGGTGGCGGCCCCGTGCTGTCGTGAAGGTCACGTGCGCCGGGCTGCGGGCACGGCCCTAGGATCGTAGGATCAATCAGGTTACTTAACGGTAATTAGCACTCGGGGAGTGAGACTCTGTGGCCGGATCCTCCGACTTCGACCTTTTCCGGACCTCCGAAGAGCACGACATGCTGCGGGACGCCGTGCGCTCCCTCGCCGAGGCGAAGATCGCGCCCTTCGCCGCCGAGGTGGACGAGCAGGGCCGCTTCCCCCAGGAGGCGCGGGACGCACTGGAGGCCAACGACCTGCACGCCGTCCACGTGCCCGAGGCGTACGACGGGGCCGGCGCCGACGCGCTGTCGACCGTCATCGTGATCGAGGAGGTGGCGCGGGTCTGCGCCTCGTCGTCGCTCATCCCGGCGGTCAACAAGCTCGGCTCGCTGCCCGTGCAGCTGTCCGGCTCCGAGGAGCTGAAGGCGCGCTACCTCGGCGCGCTCGCCCGCAAGGAGGGCATGTTCTCCTACGCGCTGTCCGAGCCCGAGGCCGGCTCCGACGCGGCGGGCATGAAGACCCGGGCGGTACGCGACGGCGACAGCTACGTCCTCAACGGCGTCAAGCGCTGGATCACCAACGCCGGGGTCTCCGACTTCTACACCGTCATGGCCGTGACCGACCCCGACAAGCGCTCCAAGGGCATCTCCGCCTTCGTGGTGGAGAAGGGCGACGAGGGCGTGTCCTTCGGCGCCCCGGAGAAGAAGCTCGGCATCAAGGGCTCCCCGACGCGCGAGGTCTACCTCGACAACGTCCGCATCCCCGCCGACCGCATGATCGGCGCCGAGGGCACCGGCTTCGCGACCGCCATGCGCACCCTCGACCACACCCGCGTCACCATCGCCGCCCAGGCCATCGGCATCGCCCAGGGCGCCCTCGACTACGCCAAGGGGTACGTCGCCGAGCGCAAGCAGTTCGGCAAGGCCATCGCCGAGTTCCAGGGCATCCAGTTCATGCTCGCCGACATGGCCATGAAGCTGGAGGCCGCCCGCCAGCTCACCTACTCCGCCGCGGCCCGCTCCGAGCGCGCGTCGGCCGGCGGGAAGGACGAGGACCTCACCTTCTTCGGCGCGGCCGCCAAGTGCTACGCCTCCGACGTGGCCATGTCGATCACCACCGACGCCGTCCAGCTCCTCGGCGGCTACGGCTACACGCGCGACTACCCGGTCGAGCGCATGATGCGCGACGCCAAGATCACGCAGATCTACGAGGGCACCAACCAGGTCCAGCGGATCGTCATGGCGCGGAACCTGCCCGCGTAGCAACTCTGTAACAGCCGTTGCACGAGGGACACGAAGAGCACCCTGTCCGGGTGCTCTTTGTGTGTCTGGGGTCGAGTTGTGGTCGTTTTGTGATCAATTGACAAGCCCGCGCGGGGACTTGTAGAGCTGTGGAAGCCATCAGCCGGACGGGGGGCCGTCGGGCGAGCCGACCGGCCTCCGCCGCGCTTGTGATCCGATCCCGTGAAGGGCAGACGTGTCCATTAACCGCCGCACCGCCACAGCGGTGCGTTCCATAGGCGTTGCCGCCGCCGCCGCCGCTCTGGCGCTGGGCGTTGCAGGCAACTCGTACGCGTGCACCATCGGCGAGTTCATCCCGTCCGCGGGGTGCGACAAGGCCGACCACGGCTACATCTCCGTCGTGGACAAGGACAGCAGCACGGCCGTGGACATCACGGTCTCGCAGGGGGCGACCCCGGTCGGCTCCAAGGTCGGCGTCAAGGGCTCCGGTGAGGGCACCGAGTTCACCTTCCCGGTGGAGTGGAAGCCCGGCACCGAGTACACCGTGCACGTCGTCCGCACCGCGGGTGGCAGGAACGCGGAGGTCGGCACGACCACGCTGAAGACCCCGGACAAGGCCTGCGCGACCGACACCCCGCCCGCGCAGGGCGGCGACAACGGCGGTTCGCCCTCGCCGTCGGCCAGCGCCTCCGCCACGCCGAGCGAGAGCGCCTCCGCCGTGCCGAGCACGAGCACCAGCGCGCCGGCCGCCGCCGTCGACGACACCAACGCGCCGAAGCCGGCCGCGGGCGGCACCTCCAACCTGGCCGAGACCGGCGGCGGCAGCAACACCGGCATGATCGCCGGTGTCGCGGCCGCGCTCGTCGTGGCCGGCGGCGGCACCGTCTTCTTCCTGCGCCGCCGCAAGCCCGCCGCGCACAGCTGACGTCCCTCGCGGCGGCCCGCAGGCAAATCCCGCCGCCGCAGCGCCCGTGCCGCCACGGGTGACGACGCCGAACGCCGCAGCCCCGGGCCCTCCCTCGCAGGAGGGACCCGGGGCTGCGGCGTACGTGCGGCGGCGCCTACTTGGCGACCGTCACCTTGTCGTCGTTCTTCAGCTCGTCGAAGAGCGCCTTGGCCTTCGTCATGTCCCACTTCACGGCGTCGCCGTCGCTCGCGGTCATGTAGTTGGCGCTGGATATGGGGACGGTGAGGGACTGGCCGTCGCCGCCGCTGACGCCCTTCATCGCGAAGAACATCGACGCGAGGTTCCGCAGGCTCATGTCCTTGTCGACGATGAGGGTGTCCAGACCGGAACCGATCACCGGGTAGAGCCTGAACGGGTTGAGGATCGTCCACGGCGAGGCCGCCTGGTGGGCGATGGCCGACAGGAACTGCTGCTGGTGCCGCATCCGGCCGAGGTCCTGGTCGGCCTCCTGGTGCCGCTCGCGGACGAAGGTCAGCGCCTGCTTGCCGTTCATCGTGACGTCGCCGGCCTTCGGGAAGTCGGCGCCGGACGCCTTGTCGACCAGCGGCTTGTCCAGGTGGATGGTGACGCCGCCGAGCGCGTCGACCAGGTTGACGAAGCCGGCGAAGCCGATCTCGGCGTAATGGTCGATGTGGATGCCGGTGTTGTACTCGACGGTCCGGGTCAGCAGCTCGGGGCCGCCGTCGGCGTAGGCCTTGTTGAGCTTGTGCCGGGAGGCGGGGTAGCGCTTGTGGGTGCGCTCGCCGGTGAAGGCGGGGATGGTGACGTAGGAGTCGCGCGGCAGACTGAGCATCGTGGTGCCGTTGCCGCCGGTGTGCAGGATCATCATCGAGTCCGTGCGCCGGCCCTCGGCGGCGCCGGTGTGCAGGTCCTTCTCGTCCTCCTTGGTCAGCCCCTCCCGGCTGTCCGAGCCGACGATCAGGTAGTTCGTGCCCTTGCCGGCCGCCGGGCGGTCCTCGACCTTGCTCAGGTCGACCTCGCGCCGGACCTTGGAGTCGGCCCAGAAGTAGGTGGACACCGACACCACGAGCAGCACCACGACCAGGCCGAGCGCGGTGTAGCCGACCCGGCGCCGGGTGATCCAGCTCAGCCTGCCGCGCGGGCCGCCCCCCGGGCCGCCGTCACCGGTGGACGGCGGGCCGTAGCCGCCGCCGTCGGGCGGTCCGGACGGCCGCGGGATCGCTCCGGGCGGCAGGCGGTCGCCGCGCTGCGGGGTGCGGGTCGGCTGCGGCGGGACGCCGCCCGCGGCCGCGGCCCGGCGCGGCGACAGTTCGGGCGGCAGCGGCGGCTCGCTGCTCCGGCGCTGCTCGGTGTCATCGCTCCAACCGTTCATCCCACTCATGTCGGCCAGTGTGCCCGGGCTCGGCGTGGGACCTTGAATCCAGGGCGGTTCTGTAGCAGACCCGATGCATTCGGCCACGAGCCGCAGCCGTTTCGTAACGGACATACAGTGGTGGTCATGATCCACGCATCCGAGGGCTCCGGAACCCCCGAGCCGTCCGCGGCGCCGCAGGTCACGCAGGGTGCCGGGGGGACCGGGGACTTCCCTGCGGTCCCGGTCCTGGCCGGGAAGCCGACGTCCGCCGCCCGTATCACGCTGTCGCACATCATGAGCGCGCACGACACCAACCTGCTCGGCACCGTGCACGGCGGCGTGGTGATGAAGCTGGTCGACGACGCGGCGGGCGCGGTCGCCGGGCGGCACTCCGAGGGGCCCGCGGTCACCGGCGCGATGGACGAGATGGCCTTCCTCGAACCGGTCAGGGTCGGCGACCTGCTCCAGGTGAAGGCCCAGGTCAACTGGACGGGCAAGACGTCCATGGAGGTCGGTGTCCGGGTCGTCGCCGAGCGCTGGAACGAGGCGGGACGGCCCGCGAAGCAGGTCGCGAGCGCGTACCTGGTCTTCGTGGCGGTGGACGCCGAGGGCCGTCCGCGCGCGGTGCCGCCCGTGCTGCCGGAGACCGCGGACGACCGCCGCCGGTGCCAGGAGGCCCAGATCCGCCGCACCCACCGGCTCGCCCGCCGCCAGGCGATCCTGGAGCTGCGCAGCCGCCGCGCCGAGGCCGACACCCTGGACGACTGAGCCGGCGGGCCGCGGGGGCCCTCAGCCCGTCACGCGCACCCCACCCGGTCGCCGGTGAGCGCGCCGTCCTGCGGGCGCGTCCCCGGGTCCGGCGGCGGGGCGGTGACCGGCCGCACCCGGGCCTGCGCGAAGTCCGGCCCGAGCGTCACCCGCAGCACGGGGCCCAGCTTCGGCGTGGGCACCAGCCGCGCGCCGGGCAGCGCCACGGCGAGCGCCTTCGCCGAGTCACCCCACCGCGGGTCGAAGCGGACGACCGTGTGCGGTACGTGGGAGCGCGCCGTCGCCGGGGTGCCGGTCGTGGCGAAGCCGGTGGCGTGCAGGGCCCGCTGCGTGTCCCCGGCCAGCCCCGGCACGGCGGTGCCGTTCTCCACCGTGACCCGCACCGTCGCCGGGTCCACCGCGACGGGGGCTCCGGCCGGCGTCGCGGGGCGGGGCGGGGTGAGCGGCTCGTCCGTGCGGATCCTCGACCACAGCCGCCCGGCCTTCGCCGCGTCCCAGCGCACCGTCGAACCCAGGCCCGGGACCGGGACGCTGCTGCTGCTCAGCGGAACGGTGGCGAATTCCGACGAGCGCGGCGAGAAGCCCTTCATCGCCCGGGCCAGGCTCACCATGTCCCCGGTGTCGAGGCCGCGGTCGGCGCGGACGGAGCCCAGCACCGTGGAGACGACCCTGCTCAGCCGCAGCGGGTCGGTGAGCACGCCCTCGCTGGTGATCTTGCCCACGACCTGGGCGACGAAGCGCTGCTGGCGCTGCATCCGGCCCAGGTCGGCGGCCGGGTCGGTGTGCCGCGAGCGCACGTACTGGAGGGCCTGGCCGCCGTTCAGGACGGTGGTGCCGGCCGGCAGGTTCAGGCCCGAGTACGGGTCCTTGAGCGGCTTGGAGGTGCACACGGGGACGCCGCCGAGCACGTCGACGGTCTTCATGAAGCTCGTGAAGTCCACCTCCAGGTAGTGGTCGACGTGCACACCGGTGAGCTGCTCGACGGTCTGCACGGTGAGCTTGGGGCCGCCCTGCGCGTAGGCCTGGTTGAGCTTGGCCGGCCGGGTCGCGGCGGGGGCGGCGGGAGGCCCGGGGTCGCGCCCGGCGTCGGCCCGCGCGGCGCGGGCCGGGTCGCGCGGCGGACGGGTGCCGGGGGCGGTCGCGGGGGAGGGGAGCAGGACGTAGGTGTCGCGCGGGATGCTCACCACGCTGGCCCGCGAGCGGTCCTGCGACAGGTGCACGAGCATGATCGTGTCCGTGCAGTGGCAGGGTGCGCCGCCCAGGTGGTACTCCCGCTTCCGGCCCGGAGCGAGGCCGTCCCGGCCGTCGGTGCCGACCAGCAGGAAGTTCGTGCCCTTGCCGCCGTCCGGCCGCCCCTCCATGCCGCCGAAGGCGTCCACCCGGCCGATCGCGCCGCTCACCGAGGTGACGACGGTGTGGCCGACCCCGCTCACGGTGATGACCAGCACCGCCAGGCCGCCCACGATCCGGGTGCTGAGCCTGATCGGCGGCCGCCGTGCCGGGCGCCCGGCACGCGCGGTGGGCCTGCGGCGTGCCCCGGCGGGTTCGCGGGGCCCCGGCGCCGTCCGCCGCCCTTGCCCCCGCCCTGGCTGCGGCCGTACGGCGGTGGCGGGGTGTCGGCTGGTCGGCGGCACGGGAATCCCTCCCAGCGTTACGGGCGGCAGGACCCGTTCAGGCTAGGGACAAATACGACAGTAAGCCTTGCCCCCACGCGCTGGTGTCCCCCGTTGGCGGTAACGTTTGCCGCCATGAACGCCGTGAACACGCCCCCCGACCCCGCGCTCCCGGCCGTCTCCGTGATCATGCCGGTCCTCAACGAGGAGCGTCATCTGCGGAACTCCGTCCGGCACATCCTGGAGCAGGACTATCCGGGGGAGCTGGAGGTCGTCATCGCGCTGGGCCCCTCGACCGACCGGACCAACGCCATCGCCGCCGAGCTGGTCGCCGAGGACCTGCGGGTCCACACGGTGCCCAACCCCAGCGGACGCACCCCCGCCGCCCTGAACGCCGCGATCGAGGCCTCCCGCCACCCGGTCGTGGTGCGTGTCGACGGGCACGGCATGCTCTCCCCCGACTACATCGCCACCGCCGTCCGGCTCCTGGAGGAGACCGGTGCCGCCAACGTCGGCGGCATCATGCACGCCGAGGGCGAGAACGCCTGGGAGGAGGCCGTCGCCGCGGCCATGACCGCGAAGATCGGTGTCGGCAACGCGGCCTTCCACACCGGCGGCGCCGCCGCCCCCGCCGACACCGTCTACCTCGGCGTCTTCCGGCGCGAGGTGCTGGAGCAGCAGGGCGGCTACAACGTGGAGTTCATCCGCGCCCAGGACTGGGAGCTGAACTACCGCATCCGCGAGGCCGGCCACCTCATCTGGTTCTCGCCCGAGCTGCGCGTGTCCTACCGGCCGCGGCCCAGCGTGCGGGCCCTGGCCAAGCAGTACAAGGACTACGGGCGGTGGCGCCGGGTGGTCACCCGCTACCACCGCGGTTCGGTCAACCTGCGCTACCTGGCGGCGCCCGCCGCGCTGCTGGCCAACGCCGCCGGGATCGTCGCCGGCGCCGCGCTCACCCCGTGGGCGCTCGTGGTGCCCGCCGGCTACCTCGCCGCGATCACCCTCGGCTCGCTGCCGGCCGGCAAGGGCCTGTCCGCCGCGGCCCGGCTGCGCATCCCGCTGGCGCTGGCCACCATGCACATGTGCTGGGGCTACGGCTTCCTGACCAGCCCGCGCTCGCTGGCCCGCCGGGTCATCGCCAGCCGCCGCCCGGCGGTCCGTGCCGCCGCGCAGGAGTCCGCCTCCGCCGACGCGTGACCCTGCCCGCTGCGTGCGAGGGGCCCGCCGGAAGCATCCGGCGGGCCCCTCACACGGTGCGGTCGGCGTCCGCTCAGCCCGCCCAGCGGTAGATCGGCTGGATGGGCATGCACTTGCTGTCGTCGGCGCCGTTCACCGCGTCGGCGCTGCCGGGCACGCCGCCCGCCTTCGGCAGCGTCGCGCTGTAGTCCGTGCCCTTCGTCCAGTCCGCGCCCACCGTGACGGTGACGGCCTGCGCGGAGGCGGACGGCTTGACGTTGCTGACCGGGATCTTCAGCGCCTTGGCCACCGACGTGGCGTCCGCCTTGCCCTGGTCGCCGTCGCCCGCCGGGTAGACGACCGAGGTGCCGGGGCTCGGGACCGCGTGCTGGCTCGGCGCGGCCTGGGTGAAGCCCGCGGCCTTCAGTGCCGTGGCGATGTCGCCCGCGCGGTGGTCGACGGCCGGCTTGCCCTCGGTCCCCGCCGTGCCGTTGACCACCGACACCGTGATCGAGGCCGGGGCGGCCGCCGGCGGTCCCGACGGGGCGCTCGGCTTCGGGCTCGCGCTCGCGGTGCCCGGCGCCTTCGCCTTGCCGTTGGCGTCCATGGCGACGTCGTTGCGCAGCAGCGACCACACCGTGCCGGCGTCCGGAGCCGGGAGATAGTGCGCGTTCGGGGCCTCGGGGTCGGCGATGTGCGGCATGGTCAGCATCGTCATCCGGTTCGGCGGGATGCTCTTGAGTTCCATGCCCAGGTCGTAGAGCTTCTTCGGGGTGCCGATCTCGTCGGAGACGGCGAAGGCCTCCATCGCCGTGCTCGCGATCTTGTTGAGCCGGCCCGGGTTGGTGAAGAGGTTCTGGCTGCGCAGCGTCCGGATCAGCGAGCTCATGTACATGTGCTGCGCCTCGGCGCGGCCGGCGTCGGAGCCGAAGGCGTCACGTGTGCGCAGCCACTGGAGGGCCTGCTTCCCCTTGATGACGTGCTTGCCCTTGGTGAGCTTCAGGCCCGAGCCGCCGTGCTTGATGTACCTGGTGGGCCGGTCCCAGACGCTGTGCTGGACGCAGACCTCGGCGCCGCCGAGCACGTCCGCCATCTTCACCACGCCGCCGAAGTCGATCGTCAGCCAGTGGTCGATGTAGACGTTCGTCAGGTTCTGCACGGTCGCGAGCGTGCAGCCGGGGCCGCCGCGGCCCAGCGAGGCGTTGATGATCGTGTTGACCGGCGGGTACTTCTGGTGGGTCTTGGGGTCCTCGCACTCGGGGATGTTGACCCGGGTGTCGCGCGGGATGCTCACGACCGACATGTTGCTGCGGTCCGCGGACAGATGGGCGATCATGATCACGTCCGCGCGGGCGCCCGAGCTGTCGGCGGCGCCGCCGAGCTTCTTGTCCTCGTCGCTGAGCCGGCTGTCGGAGCCGAGGATCATGATGTTCATCGCGGAGGTGCCGTTGGCGTTGGCCTTCGGCTTCTTCACCGTGGTCTTGCCGCTGATCCGCTCACCCTTGCGGATCTTGCCGGCCAGGTACTCGTAGTAGCCGTACGCCGCTCCCGCGGTGCCCAGCACCGCGACCGCGAGGCCGATCGCCGTCCAGCGCAGCACCTTGCGCCTGCGGCTGCGCTGCTTGCGCCGCGGGCCGCCCCTGCGGTGGCCGCCGGCGCGGTGGCCGGGGCCGGCGGGAGCCTCCTCCGGGGTGCCGCCGTGGCCGCCGGCGCCGTCGTCGTCGCCGTCGGGGCCGCGGTAGCCGTCGTCGTAGCCGTCACCGCCGTTCCCGCGGTCGTAGCCGTCACCGCCGCCGGGTGTGCGCCCGGGTATGCGGCCCTGGCCGGGGCCCTGGCCGGGTATGTGTCCGGGCGCCTGGCCGGGGGCGTGGCCCTGACCCGGACCGTACGCACCGTACGGGCCGCGCGGGCCGGGCACCTGCCCGTGCTGCCAGCCGGGGGCAGGCTGCTGCGGCGGGTACGGCTGCGGTCCGTCCTGGTAGACGCCGTCGTCCCACCCGAGGTCACCGGGGTTCGGCACGGCCCCCTGGCCGCCACCACCCATTCCCCCGTCGCGCATGAGTGAACCCTCCCCCTATCCCTGTCCGGTCGGAACTCGGTCGTCCCCCTCTCAGACGGCGACCGGGCGTACGGAGTTGCATCCCCGGGCCCTGAGTTAACACGACGGGGGTCACGGAAGGGTTTCGCGGGGGTGCCGTGGGGAAAGTCACGCGCCGCCGCGGGCGTCAGCCGCGGCGGGCGCCGGGGGTCACTGGACGCAGGCCGCGTCGTCCGCCTGCGTCTTGTCCATGCCGTCGTCGGCGTCGTCCGCGTCCGGATCGGGGACGGGAACGCCCGCCCTGGTGAAGTCCGAGCCCAGGGTGAGCGACATGTCCGTGCCCGTCGCGGCCTCCGGCGAGGGCCGCAGCGCGGAGCCGGGCAGCCCCAGCATCGCCGCGAGCGTACGGGCCTGGGCGGCCTGCTCCGGGGAGTAGACGAGCGTCGTACGGGCGGCGGGGACGGGGGCGTTGCCGCCGTTCGCGGGACCGCCGACGCCCTGGGTGCCGCGCAGCCAGTCCACCGTGCCGCGGGCGGCCCCGAGGATGCCGCTGCCGTTGTAGACCCGCACCCGCACGTCGGACGCCGGGGCTTTGGGGCCCACGAGCTTCGGGTCGGTGCGGTGCTTCTTCTTCTTGTGGCCGCTCAGCGACACGTCGTCCTTGATGAGGGTGAGGAGCCGCTGTGCACGCGGCCGGTCGACGACCACGGTGGCGTGCACGCGCTCGTGCGGGTTGTCCACGACCGGCAGCGTGACGAAGGTGATGTGCTTGGTGTCCAGCCCGGACAGCCCCCTGGCCAGGCTGGTCAGCCGGGAGACGCTGCCGATCGCGCTGTCCACCGTGAGCGCCTTGGTCGCGGTGTCCGCGAGCGTGAAGAGCTTGCGCGGACTGGTCAGGCTGCCGCTGGACTTGATCTTGCGGATCATGGCCGCCAGGAAGCGCTGCTGCAGCTTGATGCGGTCCAGGTCGCTCTGGTTGCGCAGCGCGTGCCGCGTCCGGACGAACTGGAGCGCCTGCTCGCCCTCGACGCGGTGCTCGCCCGCCGCGAGGTCCAGGTGCGACTTGGGGTCCACCAGCGGCCGCGCCAGGCACACGTCCACCCCGCCGACCGCCGTCGACAGCGTCTTGACCGCCTCGAAGTTCACCATCATGAAGTGGTCGACGCGGATCCCGGTGAGCTGCCGCACCGCCCGCATCGTGCAGCCCGGATCCCGGCCGGCGACGCCCAGGCTCTCGTTGAACTTCGGCGTCGTCAGCCCCGCGGGCACCCCGGGGATCGTCCGGACGCCGCCGTCCGGCTGCCGCGTCGGGCAGTCCGGGATCGACGTGACGATGTCGCGCGGGATGCTCATGGCCGTCGCGTTGCTGCGGTCCGCCGAGACGTGGAAGAGGATCGTGGTGTCCGCGTGCCCGGTGTCGTCCGGGTCCCCGTACCTGCCGCCCAGGCCCTGGCGGCTGTCGGTGCCGATGACCAGCAGGTTGAGCGGGCCGTCGCCGAGCACGTCCTTGCTGCCCGCGTCACCGACGTCGACGGTGGTGAGGTTGGCGTTGAAGTGCTCGTAGACCAGGTAGCCGCCGACGCCGACGATCGCCAGGACCAGGCCCATCGAGGCGGCGACCCACAGCAGGGCCCTCCTGCGCCGCGACTGCCGTCCGGCCCTGCCCCTGCCGGCGCCCCTGCCGCGGCCCCTTCCCGGCCCCCCGGGCCTTCCCGGCCCGCCGCGCCGGGGCGGGCCCGGCGCCGGGCCGCGGTCGCGCGGCCCCGGCACGCGGTCCGCGGGCGCCGCGGGCCGCGCCGGGGCGCCCGCGGGCCGGCCGGTCTGCCGGGGCAGGCCGCGGGTCCGTCTCCGGTCCGGCACGGGGGCGGCGGGGCGCCGCCGGTAGGCACCGGCGGACGGGGCCGTCCGCCACCGGTCGGCCGGATCGATCTCTCCTCGGTCTTGCGTGTCCACGGTCGCTCGGGCCCTCCATCCGGTAACCGCCGGATCGCTTACAGTAGCCGCCCCCGGTGACACGAACGGGGTGTACGCAAAGACCCGTTGCCCCGGAAAACGGGCAAACGCGGGCAATCCCGCCGTAATTGGCGGGGTTTTTCAGGAGCTTTTCATCAGACTTTGCCCGGATGTCCGAACTGGCGCCCGAGGCCTCCCCCGTGCGGCGCCCACGGGCCCGCTCAGCAGTGGACGGAGTTCCCCGGCCTCGGTGTCACGCCCTTCGGCGCCGAGGTCGGCGGGCCGACCGGGACGCCGGGCGCGCTGTAGTCGGAGCCGAGGGTGAGCGTCATGTTCGCGCGCGGCGTCGCGTCCTTGGTGCCCTCGACCAGCGCGGAGGCGGGCAGGTGCATCATCGCCGCGAGCGAGCGCGCCTGGTCCGCCTGGTTCGGCGCGTACTGCAGCGTCGTCCTGGCCGCCTTGGCGTGCGCGTCGCCGCCGTTGGTGGAGCGGTCCACGCCCTGGGTGGTCTGCAGCCAGGCCAGCACGTCCTGGGACGCGCCGAAGACGCCCGTGCCGTTGTAGATGATCACCCGCGTCTCGTGCGGCACGGCCTTCGGCCCCACCAGCTTCGGATCCGGCGCGGCGGGCTTCGCCGCCGCCGACAGCGAGACGTCGTTCGCCAGCAGCGCGTACACCTGCCGGGCCTTGTCCGGGTCCGGCGTGCCGTTCGTGACCGGCAGCGTGAGGAAGGTGGTGTTCTTCGGGGCGATCGCCCCCAGCGCCGCGGCGACGTTGCTGAGCGTCTCCGGGGTGCCGATCGGGGTGTCCGCCGTGAGGGCGCCGGGCTTGGCGTTCGCGAGGGCGGTCAGCGTACGCGGCACCGTGACCGTACGGTCGACGCAGGTGTCGGCCGCGGCCACGCCCTTGACGCCCTTGGCCGCCGCGTAGTCGACCATCACCACGTGGTCCACCGAGAGCTTGGTGAGCTGCCGTACGGTCAGCAGCGCGCAGCCCGCGTCCCGGCCGCCGCTCAGCGCCGCCGAGAACGGCTGCCCCTTGGCGCCGCCGACCGTGCCCTTGCCGCCGGCCGCGGGGCAGTCCGGGATGTCCGTGCGCAGGGCGGACGGGATCGCCAGCGCCGTCGCGCTGCCGCGGTCCGCCGCGAGGTGCACGAGGACGGCCGAATCCGCGGAACCCGCCGCCGGGTGCGCGCTCAGCAGCAGGACGTTCATCGCACCGGTGTGCGTCGGGACCTTGCTGCCCGCCGCGCCGACGTCCACGGTGTGCATGCTGCCGCCGCCCCCGCCGCCGAGCGCGGCGACCCCCACGATGGCGCCGACCAGCAGCACGGCGCACGCCGCGCCCGCGCGCCACAGCATGGGCCCGCCCTTGAGCGGCAGCCCCGCGGGCCTGCGCTTCTGCGCCTGCCGCGCGGCCCGCCTGCCGCCGGGGACGGGCACGGACGCGGGCCGGTCGGGTACGGGGGGCTGCGCGCCGGTGCCGTCCGGGTCACCGGGGGAGCCGGACGGGCTCTCGGGCGCGTAACCGCCGTACGACGGCGGGGTGTCGGGCGCGCCGTAGCCGTCGTACGCGGGCGGGGTGCCGGGTGTGTCGGGCGGTCCGTAGCCGTCGTACGCCGTGAGCGCGTCGGGGACCTCGTACGGTGCGTAGCCGGGCGGCTCGGGCGGTGCCTGGTGGGCGGCGGCCTGCGCGGGGGACTCGGCCGTGCCGCCGTAACCCGCCGCGGCCGTCCGGCCGTCGTAACCGTGGCCGTCGTGCCCGCCGCCGTCGTAGCCGTCGTAGCCGTCATGGCTGGTGTAGCCGCTGCCCGTGTCGCCGGGCGCGTAACCCTGCTGCTGCGGCTGCTGGTAGGCCTGCTGGGGCACGTCGAGCCGCAGCTGGTACGTCCCCGTCTCCGGGTCCAGCACCCACTGGTCAGCCGGGTCGACGTACCCGGACTCCTCGGTGCTCACGGTCGTCGGGTCCTCCCTCCACGGCCGGCTGAGCGCTCACCTTAGTTCATCGCCTCACGTCGTGGATCTGCCGCAGATGTCGGCGGCCGCGGTCGTACCGCGGTACGTGGGCGCGTCGGCGGGGGGCGCGGTGGGCGTGGTGGTGGGCGTGTCCGCCGGGTCCTGCGTCGCGCCCTTCCCCGAGCCGGAGTCCGGGTGGCCGTCCGCGGTCACGGTGACCGGGCGGTCGTCGCGCAGCGTCGCGAAGAGCTCCTTCGCGGCGGGCTGCTTGAGCTGGTCGCGGTTGTGGTCGAGGACGTACTGCTCCTGCGGCAGGGTCAGGAAGTTCAGCTTGTCCGCGGGTATCTTCTGCACCTCCCGCGCCAGCCCGTACAGCTCGGGGAGCGAGTCCAGTCCGGGGTCCGCGGTCAGCGAGGAGGTCGCCGCGTCCAGCACGGGATAGACCTTCGTGACGTTCAGCAGCACGCCGGTGCTCGTCACCTTCGAGAACAGCGAGCCCAGGAAGCCCTGCTGGCGGTCCATGCGCTCGGTGTCGCTGCCGTCGCCCAGGCCGTGCCGGGCGCGGACGTAGCCGAGCGCCTGCTCGCCGTCGAGGGTCTGCCGGCCCGCGGGCAGGTCCAGATGCGCCTGCTTGTCGTGCACCGCCTCGGGCAGGCACACGTCGACCCCGTGGATCGCGTCCACGATCTTCTTGAAGCCCGAGAAGTCCACGATCAGGTGGTGGTCGATGCGGATGCCCGTCATGTCCTCGACGGTGCGGATGGTGCAGGCGGCGCCACCGAACTCGTAGGCCCAGTTGAACTGCTCGAACTTCGGCTCGGTCTCCCCGCCGCTCGGCTTCGTGCACGCCGGGACCTGCGCCATCAGGTCCCGCGGGATGCTCATCGCGGTGGCACTGTGCCGGTCCGCCGCGAGGTGCAGCAGGATGACCGTGTCCGAGCGCTGCGTGCCGCTGTCGCGGCCGTACTTGCCGTTGCCGTCACCGCGGTTGTCCGAACCGATGAGCAGGATGTTCTCCGCCGAGGTCGGACCCTCGGAGGGCCGCTCCGACGCGTGTGCCCGGAGCTCGTTCTCCGTGACGTGGTCGGTCGTGATGTTGCCGTTGAGCTGCTGGTACAGGTACCACAGGCCTGCGGCGCCGAGCAGGACGAAGAAGGCGGTGACCGTGCCGACGACCTTCAGCCACCGGTACCGGCCCCGCGGCTTCTTCCCGGCCCCTGCGGCCCCTGCGGGCCCCGCGGCCTGGCCCGCGACTTCGGCGGGCGCCGCGCTGTCCGCCTCCGCGGGGCTGTCCGCTGCGGCGCGGGGTGCGTCGGTGGGCGCCGGTGCGTCGGGCGGCGCCGGTGCCTCGGCCGGTGCCTCGGCCGGTGCCGGTGCCTCGGCCGGCGTCGGGCTCTCCGCTCCGGCGGGCGGTGCGCTGTCCGCCTCCGCGGGGCTGTCCGCTTCGGCGCGGGGTACGTCGGTGGGCGCCCGGTTCTCCGCGTCCGGCGGGGACGCCGGGGTGCGTGCCCGGGCAGGGGCTTCCGCGTCCGCGGGTGGGGCGTCCGCGGGGGCTTGCGCCGGGGTCCCGGAGGCCGCGTCGAGGGGATCGGCTGGTGCTTCCGCTTCCGGCTCCGCCGCGTCCTCGGCGTTCTCCGCCGGAGGCTCTGCTGACGATGTCACGTCCCCGCCCATCCCTCGCATAACCGGCATGCCGGGCTCGCATGTATGCGCGCTACTCGGTCAGACGGTCGAATACGCGCATTGGTTGCGCTCGCAACTGCTTCCGCCGGGCGGCGGTGCTGCGGGGGGCCTGTCGCGGTTTACCGCGCGATCCTGCGGTGGGTGGTTGCTCGCGCCGTTCCTCGCGCCCCTGAGGGGGTGCGGCTTGCGGTGGGCAGTTCGCCATTCGCTTGGTGGGGGCTGGTCGCGCAGTTCCTCGCGCCCCTGGGTTGCCCGGCGGGGCATCGCGCTGTCTGTGCGGGGGTGGGGTCGGGTGCCACTCCGGGGGTACCTCCTCGGAATGCGCGTCTGACCTCTTCCGGTAGGTGGCGGGGAGTGGGTGCGCATTCCTGCGGGGGCACCCCCGGATCGTCCCCCTCCCGGTGTCTCGTGGGCGGCTGCCTGCCGGTGGGGGTGAAGTCCTTGAGGGACTGCGGTTCGCCCCCGACGGCGAAGCACCCCCACGGGAAGGCCGTCAGCCGACGTCGTATCCGCACGGGTGGTGGGGGTGGGAACACCCCGCGCCGCCAGGCGCGGGCACCACCGTGGCGCGACAGCCGCCAACCCACCCCGGGCGGACACCGCCCGAAGCGGCGCGCCGCCAGGCGCGGGCACCCCCGTGGCGGGACACCCGCCAACGCACGGCATCCGGGCACCGCCCGAAGCAGCGCCGCCAGGCGCGGGCACCCGGCGGCGGGTCAGCCGCCACGCACCCCCGGGCGGCCACCGCCCGACGCGGCCCCCGCGGCGGGAAAGTCGCAAGCCCCACGGCGAGGGGGGCACCGCCCGCCGGGGGAGGCGTATCCGGCGGGTCAGAGCGTGAGCGTCGTACGTTCCATCGCCTCGCGCGCGGCGAGCTCGTCGGGAGGGAGGGCGTCGGCGTGCCGGCAGAGGACGGCGGAGCCGCCGGCGGCGAGGGGGGCGAGGAGGCCCGCCGCGAGGCCGTCCCAGGTGGTGAAGGGGAGGCGGGTCAGGACGCGGGCGCCGGGCGGCAGCCCGTACGCGTGGGCCCGCTCCACCACCTCGCCGGCGGTGAGCGCGCCTTCGCCGGGCAGTTCGAGGGCCACCGCGTCCGCGCCGACCGGCGTGTACGGCGCGAACCGGTCTCCCTGCCCCGGCACCTCCGCCGCGTAGTCGAGGAAGCCGGCCGGCGGTTGCGGGAAGCGTCCGCCGAGCGGGCGCAGGGCGAGGGCCACCCGTTCGCCGCCGCAGGCCCGCGCCTGGTCGAGTGTGTCGGGCCCGCTGACGACGAGGTCCGCGCCCGCGGGGTCGGCGCCGGGGGCGACGAGGACGCCGGTGGAGAAGCCGGCGAGCACCCATGCGGCCGTCTGCCAGTGCGCGGGCAGCAGCAGGGCGAGCCGGTCGCCGGGCTGCGCGCCCAGCTCGTCCTGGATCAGGTTGGCGGTTTTGGCCACCCAGTTCGCGAAGGTCGCCACGGACAGTTCGACGCGCTCGCCGGTCGCGTCGTCGTAGAAGGTGAGGAAGGGCCGTGCGGGGTCGGCGCGGAGAGCGGCGGCGAGCAGGCCGGCGGGGGTGTCCGGGGTGGGTGACGTCACGCCGGCCAGGCTACCGGCCGTACGCGGGGCCCCGGCCGGTTACCCTCGGCGGGTGCCTTCACCCCCGTTCCGCCCGCGTCCCGGCGCGGCCGTGCCCGCTCCGCGGCCGGCGGCGGGGCTGCGCCGCACGTGGGCGCCGGAGGGCCCGCTCGACGTCCGCCGCACGCTCGTGCCGCTGCGCCGCGGCCCGGCCGATCCGGCGTTCCGTATCGACCGTGACGGCACGGTGTGGCGGGCCAGCCGTACCCCGGAGGGTCCTGGCGCCCTGCGGCTGCGGGGCAGTGCCGCCCTGCTGGAGGCGGAGGCGTGGGGGCCCGGCGCGGCATGGCTGCTGGACGCGCTGCCGGCGCTGCTCGGCGGGCTCGACGACCCCTCGGCGTTCACCCCGCGGCATCGTGTCGTGCACGCCGCCCACCGCCGCAATCCCGGTCTGCGGCTGACGAGGACCGGGCTCGTCCTGGAGTCGCTGATCCCTTCCGTCCTGGAGCAGAAGGTCACGACGGACGAGGCGTACCGCGCCTGGCGGCTGCTGCTCCACCGGCACGGCGAGCCCGCCCCGGGGCCGGCGGGCGACCGCATGCGGGTCATGCCGGACGCGCGCGGCTGGGCCCGGGTGCCGTCCTGGGACTGGCACTGCGCGGGTGTCGACGACAAGCGGGCCTCCACCGTCATGCGCGTGGTGCGCCTGGGGGCACGTATCGACGCGCTCGCCGCGCTGCCCGCCCAGGAGGCCGCCGCCCGTCTGCAGACGGTGCCCGGTATCGGCCCCTGGACGGCGGCGGAGACGCTGCAGCGCAGCCACGGCGCGGCGGATGCGGTCACGGTGGGCGATCTGCACCTGCCGCATCACATCGGCTACGCGCTCACCGGGGCGCGGCGGTCGGACGACGCGACGATGCTGTCGCTTCTGGAGCCGTACGCGGGGCAGCGGCACCGTGCGGCGCGGCTCATCCTCCTGGCCTCGCCGGCTCCGCCCCGTCACGGCCCCCGCCTGGCCCCGAACCCCCCGACGCCCCACTCCTGACCCTCTTGCCCGCAGGAGCCCGCCCCGTCCGTCGGGGCCCCGGCACGGCTCACCGCACCGCGACGAACGCCTCCGCCTCCCGGGCGGCCCGCGGCGGGGGGACGGTGGCGGGGCGGCCGATGGCCACCGCGCCCATCGGGTCCCAGTCGGGCGGGAGGGCGAGGACCTCGCGGACGACGTCGCGGCAGAACATGGTGGACGACACCCACGCGGAGCCGAGCTGCTCGCCGGCGAGGGCGACGAGGAAGTTCTGCACGCCCGCGCCCGTGGCGACCACGAACATCTCCCGTTCGGCGGCGGCCCGCCGGGCGTCGGGGTAGGGGTGGGCGCCGTCGGCGACGAGGCAGGGGACGGCGAGGTAGGGCGCCCGGCGCAGGACGTCGCCGCGGCGCAGCCGCTTGGCGATGCTGCCCTCGGAGAAGCCGTCGCGCCGCAGGTCCGCCTCCCAGGCGTCGCGCATCGCGTCGAGCAGCCGGGTGCGCACCTGCGGGGTCTCCAGCAGGACGAAGCGCCAGGGGGTGGTGTGGTGCGGGGCGGGCGCGGTGACGGCGAGGGCGACGGCGCGGCGGACGGCCGCCGGGTCGACGGGCTCGTCGGTGAAGTCGCGCACGGTGCGCCGCAGCGACACCGCTTCGCGTACGGCCTCCGAGGTGCCGAGCCGGAACATGTCGTTGGCGGCGTTGCGCACCAGCGCCCGGGCCCCCGGGTCGGCGGTGGGCTCCGTGCCGTCCGGTCCGGCGGCGAGGACCGCGTGGCCCAGCCCGCGGACGACGGCGACCGGCCGGCCGGTGGCCTTGCCCTTGACGAGGTCCCCGGCGGCGGCGAGTTCGTCGGCGGTCGCGGTGACGGTCAGGGCGAGCGGGTTGCCGTGCGTGTCGTGGGCGCCCCGCAGGTCGTCGAGGACGGCGACGCCCGCCGCGCCGATCGCGACATCGGTCAGGCCCTCCCGCCAGGGCCGTCCGAAGGTGTCGGTCACGACGACGCCGACGTTCACGCCGAGCGCCGCGCGCAGCCCGGAACGGATGCGCCGGGCGGAGGCGTCGGGGTCCTCCGGCAGCAGCAGCACGGTGCCCGGCGCGGTGTTGGACGCGTCGACGCCGGCCGCGGCCATGACGAAGCCGTGCCGACTCTCCACGATGCGGGTGCCGCCGCGGCGCGCGACGAGCCGCACCGTCTCCGCGTCGACGGCCGCCTCGCGGTCCTCCGCGGCGATCAGCCGCCCCTCCGCCTTGCTGACGATCTTGGACGTGACGAGCACGATGTCGCCGTCCGCGAGCCGCACGCCGGTGGCGGCGACGAGCCCGGCGATGTCCGCGCCCGCCCCGACCTCGCCGATGCCGTCGAGGGCGAAGACCTCGATCCGCGGCGCGTTCACGCGCGGACCTCCGCGGCGAGCGCGAGGGCCTCGCGGGCCATCTGCGCGGTGGCCTCGGGGCCGGTCATCATCAGCGGCACGGCGCGGCAGCGGATGCCGGCCGCCTCCACCTCGGCGACGGCCCCGGCGTCGACGGTGTCGACGAGCCAGCCGTCGAGCAGGCCCGAGCCGTAGTGCGCGGCGACCGCGGCGGCGGTGGACTCCACCCCGACCGCGGCGAGCACCTTGTCCGCCATGCCCCGCACGGGCGCGTCCCCGACGATCGGGGACAGGCCCACCACGGGCACGCCGGCCTCGGCGACGGCCTCCCGGATGCCGGGCACGGCCAGGATCGTGCCGATGCTCACCACCGGGTTGGACGGCGGGAAGACGATGACGTCGGCCGCGGCGATGGCCTCCAGCACGCCGGGCGCGGGCTTGGCGGCGTCCGCGCCGACGGGTACGACGGCGTATGCGGGGACGGCGGCGCGCATCCGCACCCAGTACTCCTGGAAGTGGACGGCCCGGCGCTCGCCGTCGGTGTCGACCACGACATGGGTCTCGACCCGGTCGTCGGTCATGGGGACGAGCCGCACGCCCGGCTTCCAGCGGGCGCACAGGGCCTCGGTCACGGCACTGAGCGGGTAGCCGGCGGCGAGCATCTGGGTGCGCACGATGTGCGTGGCGAAATCCCGGTCCCCCAGCCCGAACCACTCCGGCCCCACCCCGTAGGCGGCCAGCTCCTCCTTGACGGTGAAGGTCTCCTCGGCGCGGCCCCAGCCCTGCTCCTCGTGGATGCCCCCGCCGAGGGTGTACATCACGGTGTCGAGGTCGGGGCAGACCTTCAGGCCGAACAGATGGATGTCGTCTCCGGTGTTGCCGACGACGGTGATCTCCGCCTCCGGCGCCGCTGCCAGCAGGCCGCGCAGAAAGCGCGCCCCGCCGATTCCTCCGGCCAGAACCACGATTCGCATGGGCCCCAGTCTTGCAGCCCCCGGCGGACGGCCGTACGGGCACCGGTGCGCTCACCGCCGCGGGTGACGGCCCGTCCAGGTGCGCGGCTCAGCGCGCGGGCTGCGGTACGGCGGCGGCCGCGGGGGAGTTGCAGCGCTGCGGGGTCATCTCGGTCAGGCCGGGGAAGTACACGTGCAGGCTGACGGCGGGCTCCAGGCTGTCGTTGACGACCTCGTGCACGTAGCCGGGCGCGAAGGCGCGCTGTGCGCCCGTACCGAGCACGCGGACGGTCTCGCCCGCCGTGCCGCGGGCGCGTTCGCGCAGGCTGCCGCCGAGCACGGTCAGCACGCCGGAGGACGGGCCGTGGTCGTGCAGGCCGCTGCCCTGGCCGGGGAGCCAGCTGAGCAGCCACACCTCGTAGCCGGGGCCGGTGCGCAGCCGGGCGTACCAGCGGCTGGTGGGGTCGTAGCGGACCAGCGGCTCCCACTGCGCGCGGTCGGCGGCCACGGCGCGGGCGAGCCCGGCGAATTCCGCGACGGTGGCGGGGTGCTGCGGCACGGGCGGCAGCAGGTGCGGCAGGGCGAGCGGGTCGCCGGCGATGGCGACGTCGGAGACCGCCGGGCCGTAGGCGCCGTGGACCCCGGCGGCGGGAGCGGCCGCGGGGCGCGCGGGGTGCGCGGACGGGAGGTGAACGGAGTGCTCGGCATACATGCGAAGGGTGTCCCTGAGGTGTGCGCGACTGGCGTGAGCGGTGCACCGCGGTGCGTGCGGCGCGGCCCCGGGCGGGGCTCAGCGGCAGCGGCAGGGACAACAGCAGTTCTGCGCGAGCGCGACACGGCAGGACGCGCGGCGGCGGGTCCGGGTCGTCACGTGGGGCTCGGCAGGCATGCGTCCAGGAGACCGGTCGGGGAGACCCGCTGTCAAATGGGTGTCCGGTTTGTCGCCCATCTTTCACCTGATCCGGCACCCCGCGTTGCGGAAAGGTTTGTGCGTGGCGGAGCGGGATAGGTGGAGCGCAACCGTGAGGGCGGTGTTCCTGTGATCGAAATGTGATCCGCACCCCTTCGTCCGTCCGGGCGGAACGCGGCGCTCAGCCGCAGCGTCTGACGGGGCGTGGGGGTTGGACGACCGGACATCGGTTGACGGTTCCGGTCCTTTGTTCCGATAACAGCACTTACCGTCACGCCTTGGTTCAGCGGAGTGAATAACGGGCTCAATAGCAGATCTCGGCTTGACTCGCCCGGATCGGCGCACTTGTAATTTCACTCGTGTCGTTCAGCCGCACGCGCGGACGGCCCACACCACGGGGAAGCACGACAGACGAGGGGCGCGCATGACCGAGCAGTTCCAGTTGCTGCTGGCCGAAGAGGCCGACGAGGAACTCGGCTGGCAGGAGCGCGCCCTGTGTGCGCAGACCGACCCGGAGTCGTTCTTCCCCGAAAAGGGCGGTTCCACACGTGAGGCGAAGAAGGTCTGTCTCGCGTGCGAAGTCCGTTCCGACTGCCTTGAGTACGCCCTCGCCAACGACGAGCGCTTCGGTATCTGGGGCGGTCTGTCCGAGCGCGAGCGCCGCCGTCTCAAGAAGGGCGTCGTCTGACCCTCGCCGCACCCGCCCACACCTTCGCTCCGGCCCCCTGACCAGCGGCCGGACGCCCGTGGGACGTTCCCGGCCGGCCGCCGGGACCAGCCGCTCCGCAGCCCGCCCGGCATGCCGCCACGCATGCCGGGCGGGCTGCTGCCGCTCTCCCGCCGGACGCCCGTCAGGCGGTGGCGCCCGTATGAGCCGTTAGTGTGGGGGGCCGTCCGAGACACCGCCCCCGCCCCGTGCGGGGCACCGGCGTCCACCGCAGTCCAGCGAACCGGGGCCGAAACCTCGATGTCCGTGAACAGCCCAGCACCGGCCGTCCATCCGGCCGGCACCCCTGAGTTCCCCCGCCATGTCGTCACCGCCGTGCTGGTCGCACACGACGGGGCCCGCTGGCTGCCCAAGGCCCTCGCAGGTCTGCTCGCCCAGGACCGTCCCGTCCAGGACGTCGTCGCCGCCGACACCGGCAGCGCCGACGACTCCGCCCGGCTGCTGGCCGAGTCCCTCGGCGACCAGCGCGTCCTGCACCTCGCCCGGCGCACCTCCTTCGGCGCGGCCGTCGACGAGTGCGTCCGCGCCGCCGCGCCGCTCACCGCCGACGACCTGCCCTACCTCGCGCCGCGCGGCAGCGCCTGGGACCCGGTGGGGCGGCAGTGGAACGACGGCCCCTACGCCGACGACCCGTTCGGCGACGCAGGCGCGGCCGAGGAGCCGCGGCACGGCGAGGCCGTGCAGTGGCTGTGGCTGCTGCACGACGACTGCGAGCCGGATCCCGGCGCGCTGTCCGCCCTGCTGCGGATCGCCGACAGCACCCCGTCCGCCGCCGTCGTCGGCCCCAAGCTGCGCAGCTGGTACGACCGCAGGCAGCTGCTCGAAGTCGGTGTCAGCATCGCCCGCAGCGGCCGCCGCTGGACCGCCCTGGAGCGCCGCGAGCAGGACCAGGGCCAGCACGACCAGGTCCGCCAGGTGCTCTCGGTGTCCTCGGCCGGCATGCTGGTGCGGCGCGACGTGTGGGAGGCGCTGGGCGGCTTCGACCGCCGGCTGCCCCTGATGCGCGACGACGTCGACTTCTGCTGGCGCGCCCAGGCCGCCGGCCACACCGTCTACGTCGCCCCCGACGCGGTGCTGTGGCACGCCGAGGCGGCCTCCCGCGAGCGCCGCCCGGTCGACTGCGCCGGACGCTCCGCCGCCAACCCGCACCGCGTCGACAAGGCCGGCGCCGTCTACACCCTGCTGGCCAACACCCGCGGCCCGCTGCTGCCCTACGTGGCGCTGCGCATCGTCGTCGGCACCCTGCTGCGCACCCTGGCGTATCTCGTCGGCAAGGTGCCCGGCCAGGCCGTCGACGAGATCGTCGGCCTGCTGGGCGTCCTGCTGCGCCCCGAGCGGCTGCTCGCCGCCCGCCGCAGGCGCGGCCGCGGCGCCGTCGAGCCCGCCGAGCTGCGCCCGCTCTTCCCGCCCCCCGGCGCCACCGTGCGCGCCACCGTCGACCAGGTCGTGAGCAACATCGCCGGCCGGGCCGACGCCTCCGCGGCCGCGGCCGGGCGGCACGGCGGGGCCATCGAGTCCGGCCCGGGCGACGAGGACGGCGACTTCCTGGAGGTCGAGCAGTTCGCCCGCCTCAAGCGCGTCGCCCGCAAGCCCGGCCCCATGCTCTTCGTGGTCCTGCTCGCCTTCTCCTTCGCCGCCTGCCGCGCGCTGCTCGGCGGCGGCACCCTCTACGGCGGCGCCCTGCTGCCCGCCGGTTCCGGCGCCTCCGACCTGTGGCGCAGCTACGCCGGGTCCTGGCACGCGCTCGGCACCGGCGGCACCGAGTCCGCACCGCCGTACCTCGCCGTCCTCGGGCTCTTCTCCACCGTGCTGTTCGGCTCCACGAGCCTGACGCTGACGCTGCTGCTGGTCGCCTCCGTCCCGCTCGCCGGGGTGAGCGCGTACTTCGCCTCGCGGCCGCTGGCCGAGTCCCGGCTGGTCCGCGCGTGGGCCTCGGTCGCGTACGCCTTCCTGCCCGCCGCCACCGGGGCGCTCGCCACCGGCCGGCTCGGCACCGCGGTGCTGGCGATCCTGCTGCCGCTGATGGCGCGCGCCGCCGTCTCCTGCGCCGGGCTCCAGCTCGGCGCCGGCGCCCTGGACCGCGGGGCCCGGCCGAGCTGGCGTGCCACCTGGGCGCTCGCCCTGATGCTGACCTTCACCACGGCCTTCACCCCGGTCACGTGGCCCGTCGCCCTGGTCCTCAGCGCCGCCGTCCTCGCGTGGCGGCTCGCGACCGGGCGCGGCGCGCTGCTCGTCCCGCACCTGCTGCGCTCCGCGGCGCTGCTGGTCACCCCGATGGTGCTGCTCGCGCCCTGGTCGCTGACGCTGCTCGCGCACCCGGGGCGGATGCTCCAGGAGGCCGGGCTGCCGTACGGCACCAAGAGCGCGTCCGGCCTGGACCTCGTGCTGCTCAGCCCCGGCGGGCCCAAGGCGTCCGGCGGGCTGCTGCTGGTCGGCATCGTGCTGGCCGCGCTGGCCGCGCTGCTGCGCGACAGCCGCCGCACCGCCGTGCTCGCCGCGTGGGGCGCCGCCGCGACCGGCCTGCTCTTCGCCGTCGTCGAGAACGGCCACGCGTGGGCCGGGCCCGCGACGCTGGTCTACGGGCTCGCGCTGCTGGCAGCCGCAGTGGTCGGCGCGGAGGGCGCCAACGAGCGCATCGCCGCGAGCGGCTTCGGCTGGCGTCAGCCCGTCGCGGGCCTCGTCGTGCTGGCGGCGGTGGCCGCGCCGCTGCTGGCCGCCGTCACATGGGTCGCGCACGGCGCGGACGGCCCGCTGGCCCGACGCGACCCGCAGCAGGTGCCCGCGTTCGTCGCGGAGGAGTCCACCACCGGCGACCACGCCCGCACCCTGGTGCTCAGCGGGACGGACGGGCACATCTCCTACGCGCTGGTGCGCGGCGCCGGCGTGCACATCGGCGACGCCGAGATCACCGCGCAGGAGCCGCGCGACCACACCCTCGACTCGCTCGTCGCCAACCTCGTCGCGGGCTCCGGCGCCGACCAGGGCAGCCGGCTCGCCAAGTACGCCGTCCGGTACGTGCTGGCGCAGAAGGACACCCCGCGCGACGTGGGCCGCGTCCTCGACAGCACGCCGGGCCTCTCCCGCGTCAGCCAGGCGGACGGCAGCGAGCTGTGGCGCGTCGACACCAAGGTCTCCCGCATCACGATCACCGCCAAGGGCGCCGCCCCGGTCTCCGTCCCCTCCGGGCTGGTCGAGGCGCACACCAAGGTGCCCGCGGGCCCGGAAGGGCGCGTGCTGCGGCTGGCCGACTCCGCGTCGTCCGGCTGGCAGGCCACGCTGGACGGGCGCCGGCTCACGCCGACCACCGTCGACGGGTGGGCGCAGGGCTTCACGCTGCCCGCCTCCGGCGGCCGCCTCGACGTCACGTTCGAGGAGCCGCTGGGCCACATCGGCTGGCTGGGCACGCAGGCCCTCCTGCTGCTGGTCGTGCTCGTGCTCGCGCTGCCCGGGCGGCGCCGCGACACGGACGACGACCTGCCGGAGGCCGAGGCCGCCGCGGCCGCAGCCGCCGACATCCCCGCGCAGGGCGGCGAGGGCGGACGCCGCGCCCGCCGCCTCCAGGCCGCCGCCGAGGCCGAGGCGGCCGCGGCGGCCGCCGCCCAGGAGGGCGCGGAGCCCTCCGACGGCGGGGACGGGACGCAGGAGCCCTACGACCCCGCGCAGGGGCCGTACGAGCCCGCCCAGGGCTACGAAGGGGCCGGCGACGGGTACCAGGGGGCCCCGGGCGGCTACGAGCCCTCCGAGGCGGGCTACGACCCCTACGCCGTCCCCGCCCCCGCCGCGCCGGAGGCCGACCCGTACTACACCGGCTATCCCGGCGGGCAGCAGTGGGAGCAGCAGCCCTACCCCGCGGGCCAGGGCGGCGGCTACGAGCAGCAGGGCGGCTACGGCACCGACCCGTACGGCTACGCCCCGCAGGGCGCCCCCCGGCCCGGCTACGACGCCTACGGGCAGCAGCCGGACGGCGGCTACGGCGAGCAGGCGCCCTACGGCGGGCAGCAGCCCGGTTACGGCACCGACCCCGCGGGCTACGGCGACGACGGGACGTACTACGCAGAAGGCGACCACCGCCGCGACGGGAGCGACCAGCAGTGAACCGCAGCACCCTCTCCCTGGGCGGCGCCGTCCTCGTGCTCGCCGTCCTCACCGGTGCCGCCTCGCTGACCGGGGGCGACGACTCGGCCGCGGCCCCCGCAGGCGCCACGACCCGGCTGCCGGTGCAGCGCACCACGATGGTGTGCCCCTCGCCCTCGCCCTCGGAGTTCGCGGACACCACCTACGCGTCCTTCACGCCTCCGGCGGCGTCGCTGTCCGACGAGCCCGCCGGGGCGGCCGGCAGCAGCACGGGCAGCGCCCAGCTGGTCACCGAGGCGGCGAAGCCCGCACCGCTGAGCCCGCCGCTCAAGCAGACCGGCAGGACCGTCACCTACACCACCGACAAGCCCGACGCGCCCGCCCTGGTCGGCACCGCGGACGGGACGCTCGCACCCGGCTGGAGCGTGGGCCAGACCACCGTCGTCGACGCCGGGCCCAGCCGCGGGCTGCTCGGCACCTCCTGCGTCACGCCCGACAGCGAGTTCTGGTTCGCGGGGGCCAGCACCGCCGACGGCCGCCAGGACTACCTGCACCTGGTCGACCCCGACGACGCCCCCGCCGTCGTGGACGTCGAGCTGTACGGCCCCGACGGGCTGGTCAAGGCCTCCTCGGGCGAGGGCCTCACGGTGCCCGGCAAGGGCGCGAAGCCGGTCCTGCTGTCCACGCTGATCGCCCAGAAGGTCCGCGACCTCACCGTCCACGTCGTCGTGCGCAGCGGCCGGGTCGGCGCCGCTGTGCAGGCCACCGACGCCTCCAAGGGCACCGACTGGCTCCAGCCCGCCGCCGAGCCCGCCACCACGCTGGTCATGCCCGGTATCCCCGCCGACGCCGCCTCCGTCCGGCTCGTCGCCTACGCGACCGGCTCCGACGACGCCGACCTCGACGTCAGGCTCTCCACCGCCACCGGCATGATCTCCCCCGCGGATCACGAGACGCTGCACGTCAAGGCCGGTATGACGGCCACCGCCGATCTCGGCGACGTCACCAAGGGGGATCCCGGCTCCCTGGTGATCACCTCCAGCAAGACGCACGCACCCGTGCCGGTCGTCGCGGGTCTGCTCGTCACCCGCGGCAAGGGCGGCAAGCAGGAGCTGGCGTTCCTGCCCGCGACCCCCGCGGTCGGCACCCGCGCCTCCGCCGCCGACAACCGCGACAAGGCCTCGACGCTCACGCTGACCGCGCCCGACCGGGAGGTCCGGGTCAAGGTCACCTCGTCGCCGGGCACCGCGGGCGGCACGGCGGTCTCCCGCACCGTCGTGGTCAAGGCCGGCACCACCACCGCCCTCCAGCCCGTCGCCCCCGCGACGGGCAAGGGCTCGTTCTCCGTGACCGTCGAACGGCTCTCCGGCGGCACCCTCTACGCCTCGCGCGAGCTGGCGATGCCGCTGGACGGCGTGCCCATGTTCACCATCCAGCCGCTCGCGGACGACCGCTCCACGGTCGAGGTGCCGCAGGCCGAACCGGACCTGAAGATCCTCGGCAGGTGACCCGCCGCCGTGCGCCCCGGCCGCCGGGGCGCACGGGCCGGTACATCGCGCCGCCGCCGGTACATTGCGCCGCGGCCCCCGCGGCCCCGCGGACCGTGCGGGGGAGGCGTGCGCCGCCTCAGTCCTCGCCGTACTTCGGGTCGACGTTCTCCGGGGACAGCCCGAGCAGCTCCGCGACCTGCTCCACGACCACCTCGTGCACCAGCAGCGCCCGCTCGTCGCGGCTCTTGGCGCGGATCTCCACCGGGCGCCGGTAGACCACGATCCGGTTCGGCCGCCCCTTGTCCGCGCCGACCAGCCGCCCCAGCGGCACCGCCTCGCCGTCGGCTCCGGGCCCGTCCTGCGGCCAGGGCACCTCCTGCACCGCGAACTCCACGTCCGCCAGCTGCGGCCAGCGCCGCTCCAGCCGGTCGGCGGCATCCCTGACCAGGTCGTCGAACGCGTCGGCGCGCGACACCGCGAGCGGCACCTGCGGCGGCGCGATGGGCCCGCGCATGCCGCGGCCGTGCCGGTCGCGATGCCGCGGACGCGGGTCGGGGGGAGGCGGAACCGTATTGTCCATCAGCGTGAGCCTAGCTCCCGGCCCGTACCGGTGTCGCGGCCCGCGGACACCGCCGGCCGCCCCGGCCCCCTTATCGTCATCCCGGGCCCGGGATGAGGCCGCTTCCGGCCACGAATGTGACGGAAACACGCCAGCCGGCGGCCCGTGACGGCACGTGCCGCCGTCACGTCCCCGCACGCCCGGCCCCCGCCCGCCCCCCACCCCCGCCGTATCGCCGCAGGCCGGCGCGGCGACCGCGTTCCCGCCCCGGAAGGCGGCGCCGCCACGACACGAGTGGGTGAGCCTGCGGAGAGTCGTCGCGGCCCGCTCAAGAGTGCGGTACCGTCCAACGTCGTGAGCCCTGTACGTCGCTGTTCGCGCACCGCTTGCGGCCGTCCCGCCGTCGCGACGCTGACGTACGTCTACGCGGACTCCACCGCCGTCCTCGGCCCCCTCGCCACCTACGCCGAACCGCACTGCTACGACCTGTGCTCCGAGCACTCCGAGCGGCTGACCGCGCCGCGCGGCTGGGAGGTCGTCCGGCTCGCCGTCGACACCGGCCCGGTGCGGCCCAGCGGCGACGACCTGGAGGCGCTCGCCAACGCCGTGCGCGAGGCCGCCCGCCCGCAGGAGCGCGCCCGCCCCGGTGCCCGCGACATCGACCCGCTGGAAGTGGCCCGGCGCGGCCACCTGCGGGTGCTGCGCTCACCGGAGTAGCCCCCGGCCCGTACCGGCCGTGGGCGCCGCAGGCCCGGCGGGTAGGTTGTGGGGCCACCGCGGCACAGCGCCGCGGCTCCGTCCGGGCCCCGCGCCGGGCGCCGCCCGACGTGCGTGACCCGCACCGTCCGTGACCGTACAGCAGAGGTGTGCAGTGGCCGATTTGTCGCAGCTGGTCAAGGCCTACGACGTCCGCGGAGTCGTACCCGACCAGTGGGACACCCCGCTCGCGGAGATCTTCGGCGCCGCCTTCGCCACCGTCACCGGCGCGGACGCGGTCGTCGTCGGCCACGACATGCGGCCCTCCTCCCCGGCGCTGTCCGACGCCTTCGCGTGCGGCGCCGCCTCCCGCGGCGCCGACGTCACCCGCATCGGGCTGTGCTCCACCGACGAGCTGTACTTCGCCAGCGGGCGGCTCGGCCTGCCCGGCGCCATGTTCACCGCGAGCCACAACCCGGCGCAGTACAACGGCATCAAGATGTGCCGGGCCGGCGCCGCCCCCGTCGGCCAGGACACCGGTCTCGCCGACATCCGCGCGCTCGCCGAGCGGTGGCTGGACACCGGCCTCCCGGCGGGCACCGCCACCCCCGGCACCGTCACCGACCGCGACGTGCTCGGCGACTACGCCGACTGCCTGCGCTCGCTCGTCGACCTGTCCGGCATGCGCCCGCTGAAGGTCGTCGTCGACGCGGGCAACGGCATGGGCGGCCACACCGTGCCGACCGTGCTCGCCGGCCTGCCCGTCGACCTGGTGCCCATGTACTTCGAGCTCGACGGCACCTTCCCGAACCACGAGGCCAACCCGCTCGACCCGAAGAACCTCGTCGACCTCCAGCAGCGCGTCCTGGAGACCGGTGCCGACATCGGCCTCGCCTTCGACGGCGACGCCGACCGCTGCTTCGCCGTCGACGAGCGCGGCGAGGGCGTCTCGCCGTCCGCTGTCACCGCCCTGGTCGCCGCCCGCGAACTGGCCCGGCACCCCGGCGCCACGATCATCCACAACCTGATCACCTCACGTACCGTCCCCGAGGTCGTCACCGAGCAGGGCGGCGTCCCCGTACGCACCCGCGTCGGCCACTCCTTCATCAAGCAGGAGATGGCCGTCACCGGCGCCGTCTTCGGCGGCGAGCACTCCGCGCACTACTACTTCCGCGACTTCTGGAACGCCGACACCGGCATGCTCGCCGCCCTCCACCTGCTCGCGGCCCTCGGCCGCCAGGACGGCCCGCTGTCCGCCCTGGTCGGCGCCTACGACCGCTACGCCTCCTCCGGCGAGATCAACAGCACCGTCGCCGACCAGGCAGGCCGCACCGCCGCCGTCCGCGCCGCCTTCAGCGGCGAGGAGGGCGTCACCTTCGACGAGCTCGACGGCCTCACCGTCAGCGCCGCCGACTGGTGGTTCAACCTGCGCGCCTCGAACACCGAGCCGCTGCTGCGCCTCAACGTCGAGGCCGCGGACCCCGAAGCGGTCGCCCGCATCCGCGACCGGGTCCTCGCCCTCGTCCGCGCCTGACGGCCGTCCGCGCCCGACCGGCCGTCAGCCCGGGCGGCGCCCCGCCCGCCACGCCGCCCCCCTCCGCGGGACCCGTCCCGTGCCCCCGGCCGGGGGGCGGCTATAGGCTGGCTGGCACAACCCGGGGGCGCGCCCCCGGCGGCGGGGACGCGTCCGACCCGCGCACCTGCGACCGCACATCGCCCGGCCGGCCACCGCCGGCCGCACACCCCCGGAGGACACGTCACATGCCGCTCGTGGAAGCCAGCCTTCTGGACATCCTCGTCTGCCCGGCCTGCCACGCCCCGCTGCGCGAGGACGAGGACGCGGCGGAACTCGTGTGCACCTCCGACGACTGCGGCCTGGCCTACCCCGTCAGGGACGAGATCCCGGTGCTGCTCGTCGACGAGGCCCGCCGCCCCGGCTGAGCCGCCCTCAGCGCACGCACCGCCCCGGCCGGCCCCGCCACCCGCACGGGCCGCCGCCCCGGCACGCCGGCGGACGAGCCGTCCCGCGCCCGGCCGCACACCCGCCCGCACCCGACCCACGGAGGCCGCCTTGTTCGACGAGTCGCTGCTGGAGGACCCCGACGGCCTCGCCCGCGCCGACACCCACGGACTGCTCCGCGGGGTCGCCGCGGCCGGCGCCCGGGTCCGCACCGCGCTGCGACTCGCCGGTGAGGCCGGCCTGGAGGAGCTGCGGCCCGACGGCCGGCCCCGCACGGTCCTGGTGGCCGGCAGCGGACCCGACGCCGCCGCCGTCACCGACCTCCTGACCGCGCTCGCGTCCGGCAACTGCCCCGTGCAGCCGCTCACCTCCACCGGACCCAGCCCCGAGCGCTCCCGCTGGACGCTGCCCGGCTGGGCCGGCTCGCTCGACCTGCTGATACTGCTCTCCCCGCAGGGCACCGAGCAGGGCCTCACCGACCTGGTCGAACAGGCCTACCGGCGCGGATGCACCGCGGTGGCCGTCACCCCGGCCAAGGCGCCGCTCGCCGACGCCGTCGCGCAGGTCCGCGGCCTCGCCCTGCCCTTCGCCCCCGGCCCCGCCGACGCCGCGCCCGAGCCCGCCGCCGACACCGGGGCCTTCTGGGCGCTGCTCACCCCGCTGCTCGCCCTCGCCGACCGGCTCGGCCTGGCCACCGCGCCCGGCGCGGAACTCCACGCCCTCGCCGACACCCTCGACGCGACCGCCGCCGGCTGCGGCCCCGCCGTCGCCACCTACACCAACCCCGCCAAGACGCTCGCCGCCGAACTCGCCGACGCCCTCCCGCTGCTGTGGAGCCAGGGCCCGACCGCCGCGGCCTGCGCCCGCCGCTTCGCCGCCGTCCTCGGCACCCGCGCCGGCCGGCCCGCCCTCAGCGCCGAACTGCCCGCCGCGCTCACCCTGCACGGCCCGCTCCAGGCCGGCGCCCACGCCCTCACCGCCGACTCCGACGACTTCTTCCGCGACCGCGTCGAGGAGGCCGACGGGCTGCGGCTGCGCGTCGTGCTGCTCCAGGAAGCGCCCGACCAGCCGGGATCCGCCGCCCCCGCCGCCCGCGAGCAGGCCTACGCGCACGACACCCCGCTCAGCGAGATCACCGCCCCCGGCGGCAGTGACCTGCACGTCGCCGCGGAACTCCTCGCCCTGACCGATTTCGCCGCCGTATACCTGGCCGTCGCCTCGACCGAGAGACCATGACCGGCATGAACCGCCTCCGCAACACCGTCCGCCCCTACGCCTGGGGCTCCACCACCGCCATCCCCGCGCTGCTCGGCACCGAGCCGACCGGCGAGCCGCAGGCCGAACTGTGGATGGGAGCCCACCCCGGCGCCCCCTCCCTGCTCGACCGCGGCGCCGGGCCCGTGGCCCTCGACGCCCTCATCGACGCCGACCCCGTCGCCGAACTCGGCGAGGCCGCCGTGAAGCGCTTCGGCCCGCGGCTGCCGTTCCTCTTCAAGGTGCTCGCCGCCGGGTCCCCGCTGTCCGTGCAGGTCCACCCCGACCTCGCCCAGGCGAAGGCGGGGTTCGCCGACGAGGAGTCCCGGGGCGTCCCGATCGACGCCCCGCACCGCAACTACAAGGACGCCAACCACAAGCCCGAGATGCTCGTGGCCCTGTCGCCCTTCGACGGCCTGTGCGGCTTCCGCCGCCCCACCGAGGCCGCCGACCTCATCGACGCGCTCGGCGTCGGCGCCCTCGTGCCCTACGCCGACATCCTGCGCGCCCACCCCGAGGACCGGGCCCTGCGCGAGGTCCTCGCCGCCGTCCTCGGCGCCGACCCCGCAGAGATGGCCGCCACCGTGCACGCCGCCGCCGAGGCCGCCGCCCGGCTCGCAGCCACCCCCGGCACGCGGTACGCCGCCGACTACGCCGCCTACGCCAAGGCCGCCCACCACTTCCCCGGCGACCGCGGCCTCGTCGCCGCCATGCTGCTCAGCTACGTCCGCCTCCAGCCGGGCGAGGCCCTCTACCTCGGCGCCGGCGTCCCGCACGCCTACCTCGACGGCCTCGGCGTCGAGATCATGGCCAACTCCGACAACGTGCTGCGCTGCGGCCTCACCCCCAAGCACATCGACGTACCCGAACTCCTGCGCGTCGTCCGCTTCGAGGCCGACGCCCCCGCCGTCCTGCGCCCCGAGGCCGGCCCGGACGGCGAAGAGGTGTACGCCGCGCCCATCGACGAGTTCCGGCTCTCCCGCTACGTCCTGGCCCCCGGCTCCGCCCCGCGCACCCTCGACCGCGACGCCCCGCAGATCCTGCTGTGCACCGACGGCGAGATCCGCCTGCGCACCCCGGACACGGAGGGAGCCGGCGACGACGAGCTGGCCCTGCGCGCCGGAGAATCCTGCTGGATCCGCGCCGGCGAGCACACCGAACTCAGCGGCGAGGGCACGGTCTTCCGCGCCACCGTGGCCGCCTGACCCACCGAGGGCGGGGCAGACTCCAGGCACGCCCGGCCGCACGCGCCCGAAGGCACACGCCCGGCACGGCGGCCGGGCGGGCCAGATCCGACGGAAGGGACACCCAGCACACATGAGCGCCACAGGCGGAACCAGGGCGATCGTCGCGGCACTGAGCGCCAACCTCGCCATCGCCGCCTCCAAGTTCGTGGCCTTCGCGTTCAGCGGTTCGTCGTCGATGCTCGCCGAGGGGGTCCACTCCCTCGCCGACTCCGGCAACCAGGCCCTGCTGCTCATCGGCGGCAAGAAGGCCAAGCGCGCCGCGAACGAGGAGCACCCCTTCGGCTACGGCCGGGAGCGCTACGTCTACGCCTTCCTCGTCTCGATCGTGCTCTTCTCCGTCGGCGGCATGTTCGCCCTCTACGAGGGCTACGAGAAGGTCCGCCACCCGCACACCCTCGACAACTGGTACTGGCCGGTCGGCGTGCTGGTCTTCGCCGTCGCCGCCGAGGGCAGCTCCTTCCGTACCGCGGTCAAGGAGTCCAACCACACCCGCGGCTCGATGTCCTGGGTCGAGTACATCCGCCGCGCCAAGGCACCCGAGCTGCCCGTGGTCCTGCTGGAGGACTTCGGCGCCCTCATCGGCCTGGTGCTCGCACTGCTCGGCGTCGGCCTGTCCCTGGCCACCGACAGCGGGGTGTGGGACGGCATCGGCACCCTGTGCATCGGCGCCCTGCTGATCGGCATCGCCCTCGTCCTGGCCGCCGAGACCAAGTCCCTGCTCATCGGCGAGGGTGCCAACCCCGAATCCCTCGCCCGCATCCGCGCCGCCGCCGTCGACGGTGACACCGTCACCGCCGTCATCCACATGCGCACCCTGCACCTCGGCCCGGAAGAGCTGCTGGTCGCGGCCAAGATCGCCGTCCAGCACGACGACACCGCCGCCGACGTGGCGCGCGCGATCGACGCCGCCGAGGAGCGCATCCGCGCGGCCGAACCGTTCGCCCGCGTGATCTACCTCGAACCCGACATCTACAGCGAAGCCGCCGCCGCGGCCGGCCCCGACCCCGACCAGACCCCGGGCGGACGCTGACCACGCGCACCTGCGGGCGCAGGCACCCCAGGTGTAGATTCGTCGGGAGCCAGACGTCGCTGCTGATGGCGGTCGGGCGGTCACCCCACGGTGACCGGCCGAGGGAGAGAGGGCCTCCGACGGATTGCGCTGCCGCAAGGGGACACGTGTACCCGCCTCCGGGCCGCACGCCGTCGCCCCGCGGCCGCGCCACGTCCCTGTCCACCTCGATCGCACCGAGGAGCAGCCCGAATGACCACCACCGCCACCGACTTCAAGGTCGCGGATCTCTCCCTCGCCGAATTCGGCCGCAAGGAGATCACCCTCGCCGAGCACGAGATGCCCGGCCTGATGGCGCTGCGCGCCGAGTACGGCCCCACGCAGCCGCTCGCCGGCGCCCGGATCACCGGCTCCCTGCACATGACCGTGCAGACCGCCGTCCTCATCGAGACCCTCGTCGCGCTCGGCGCGCAGGTCCGCTGGGCGTCCTGCAACATCTTCTCCACCCAGGACCACGCGGCCGCCGCCATCGCGGTCGGCCCCGAGGGCACCCCCGACAACCCGCGGGGCGTCCCCGTCTTCGCCTGGAAGGGCGAGAGCCTCGAAGAGTACTGGTGGTGCACGGAGCAGGCCCTGACCTGGCCCGGCACCGCCACCGGCGGCCCCAACATGATCCTGGACGACGGCGGCGACGCCACCCTGCTCGTCCACAAGGGCGTCGAGTTCGAGAAGGCCGGGTCCGTCCCCGCCACCACCGAGCAGGACAGCGAGGAGTACGGCTACATCCTCGCCCTGCTGCGCCGCACCCTCGCCGACAGCCCGCAGAAGTGGACGCAGCTCGCCTCCGAGATCCGCGGTGTCACCGAGGAGACCACCACCGGCGTCCACCGCCTGTACGAGATGCAGCAGGAAGGCAAGCTGCTCTTCCCGGCGATCAACGTCAACGACGCCGTCACCAAGTCGAAGTTCGACAACAAGTACGGCTGCCGGCACTCCCTCGTCGACGGCATCAACCGCGCCACCGACGTCCTGATCGGCGGCAAGGTCGCCGTCGTCTGCGGCTACGGCGACGTCGGCAAGGGCTGCGCCGAATCGCTGCGCGGCCAGGGCGCACGCGTGATCATCACCGAGATCGACCCCATCTGCGCCCTCCAGGCCGCGATGGACGGCTACCAGGTCGCCACCCTCGACGACGTGGTCGAGACCGCGGACATCTTCATCACCACGACGGGCAACCGCGACATCATCATGGCCTCCGACATGAGCCGGATGAAGCACCAGGCAATCGTCGGCAACATCGGCCACTTCGACAACGAGATCGACATGGCGGGCCTGGCCAAGGTGCCCGGCATCGTCAAGGACGAGGTCAAGCCGCAGGTCCACACCTGGACCTTCCCGGACGGGAAGAAGCTCATCGTCCTGTCCGAGGGCCGCCTGCTCAACCTGGGCAACGCCACCGGACACCCGTCCTTCGTGATGTCCAACTCCTTCACCGACCAGACGCTGGCCCAGGTCGAGCTCTTCACCAAGCCGGAGGAGTACCCGATCGGCGTCTACGTGCTCCCCAAGCACCTCGACGAGAAGGTCGCCCGCCTCCACCTCGACGCCCTCGGCGTCAGGCTCACCACCCTGCGCCCGGAGCAGGCGGCCTACATCGGCGTCAAGGTCGAGGGCCCCTACAAGCCCGACCACTACCGCTACTGACCCACGGCACCCCGCCGCCCGGCCCCGCCCGGGCGGACCGCACCACGCGGGCCCCCGCCTCCACCCGGAGGCGGGGGCCTCGCCGGATACCGGGAACACACGATGCCCCGCGGCCGCTACTCGTTCCACGACACCCATGACCACACCCCCTTGGGAGAAGAGCACTTCCACTGCGCCACCGGTCCCGCCGGCTGGCGCTACACCGCACAGACCACGCACCCGGACGGCACCCACGCCGGATCCGTCGACCTGACCGTCGACGACCTCGGCCGTCCTGTCCGCCTCGAACTCCACGCCGCCTCGTGGCAGGTCCGCGCCGCCGCACTCGACGGCGTCACCTGGGTCCGCAGCGACCCCACCGGCGAGCACGCCCAGGAGGGCAACGCCTCCGCCCACGCCTTCACGGGTGCCTCGCCCGCCTTCCTCGTCGCCACCGCCCGACTCCTCCGCCTCGCACCCGGCGGCCCTGCCAAGCGGGTCCGGCTCGTGTCATTCCGGCCCCCCGTGCTCGCACCCCTGAACGTCGACCAGTCGTGGTCCCTGCTCACCAGGACAGCACATCCGGCCGACACCGGTTTTCTGCCTGTGGACAACTTCCTGGTGTCCGACCTCGCCACCGGCGAGCAGCACGAGGTCCACCTCGCCGGCGACGTCGTCCTCGCGGCACCCGGCATCGAGCTGGAGGACCTCGACACGCCGCCGTCCACCTTCCCCTGATTTGACGCGTGTGGGGGTGGGAGGTAGATTAGAACGGTTGTCAGGAGCTGGCCCGTCCAGCCGTGAACAATGAAGATCCTTGCCACGAGGCAGACGAAGACACCCCAGTTCCGAATCGGGAGGAATCCCGGGCGGAACACCCGTGTCCCCGGAAGCCGGATGGTAATTCCGACCGAAAATCTTCTGATAGAGTCGGAACACAACGAAGGGAAAGCCCGGAGGGGCCGGTGAAACGGTCTCGAAGGAAGCTTCCGTTCCTTGAGAACTC
>NZ_JBIRRA010000003.1:0-221747 GCF_044333485.1 Streptomyces sp. NPDC020983
GGGTAATCCCGGAAACAACACCAAAGAGCGGGACGGACCGGAGGAATAATCCGGCCGTCCACAGCGTCCTCGCTGTGTTCTTCTTCAAAGGAACCACATCACGCACCCACAACGGGTACGAGACGGGGTTATCAACATATCTGGCGTTGACTTTTGGCACGCTGTTGAGTTCTCAAGGAACGGAAGCTTCCTTCGAGACCGTTTCACCGGCCCCTCCGGGCTTTCCCTTCGTTGTGTTCCGACTCTATCAGAAGAATTTCGTCGGAATTTCCACCCCGTTTTCCGAGCACACACGTTTCCGCGGGTTCTCGTCGAAGCGGTTGTGCCAACCTACTGGACGGCTCTGCGGGGAGCAAATCCGGGGTAGGGATCCGGACGGGTGTGCGGACGGTACGCCTCGGGCGGAATCACCACTTGCCATGACTTAGGCTGCTGGGGCGGCTGGCCGTCCGGTGACAGGCAGTGACGGCTCTTGATACTCCGCGTCTAGGAGGCTTCCCCATGACGACCGTTTCGTCTCCCCTCGCCGGCCGGGCCATCGGGCTTGCGGCTGTGCCGGACCCCGTGTTCTCCGGGGCGATGGTGGGTCCCGGTACGGCGATCGACCCGGTGCGCGAGCCCGGAGTGGCGGTGGCTCCGGTGGACGGAGTGATCGTCTCCCTGCACCCGCACGCCTTCGTCGTGGTGGACGACGAGGGTCACGGGGTGCTGACCCATCTCGGTATCGACACCGTGCAGCTCAACGGCGAGGGTTTTGAAGTGCTCGTGACGAAGGGCGACACGGTTTCGCGCGGGGACGCGGTGGTGCGCTGGGACCCGGCGGGTGTGGAGGCGGCGGGCAAGTCCCCTGTCTGCCCCGTGGTCGCGCTGGAGGCCACCGCGGATGCGCTGGCCGAGCTGGTGGAGGCCGCTGACGTGGCCGCCGGCGACACCCTTTTCAGCTGGAAGTAGGGGCACGACCGATGGAGACAACGCTTCAGGGTGTCGGCGTCAGTCACGGCGTGGCGATCGGCGAGGTGCGGCACATGGGCACCGCGGTGCTGGAGCCGCCGGCCAAGCAGATCGCGTCCGGGGACACCGCGCGCGAGCAGGGGCGGGCACGGCAGGCCGTCGAGGCGGTGGCCGCGGATCTGAAGGCCCGGGGCAATCTGGCCGGCGGTGAGGCACAGGCGGTGCTGGAGGCGCAGGCGCTCATGGCGCTGGACCCGGAGCTGATCGCGGACGTGGATCGCCGGATCGCGGTGGGGAGCACCGCCGAGCGGGCCGTCTACGACGCCTTCGCCTCCTACCGTGCGCTGCTGGCGAGTGCCGGGGAGTACCTGGCGGGCCGGGTCGCGGACCTGGACGACGTGCGGAACCGCATCGTGGCGCGGCTGCTGGGCGTGCCGATGCCGGGTGTCCCGGACAGTGACGAGCCCTACGTGCTCATCGCGCGGGACCTGGCGCCGGCGGACACCGCGCTGCTGGACCCGGCGCTCGTGCTGGGCTTCGTGACCGAGGAGGGCGGGCCGACGAGCCACAGCGCGATCCTGGCGCGGGCCCTGGGGGTGCCGGCGGTCGTGGCGCTGCCGGGTGCGTGCGAGCTGGCCGAGGGCACGGTCATCGCGGTGGACGGCAGTACGGGCGAGGTGTTCGTCGAGCCGGGCGAGGAGAAGGTGGCGTCCCTGACCGCCGCTGCGGAGGAGCGCAAGGCGGCGCTCGCGGCGGCGTCCGGGCCGGGTGCCACGTCGGACGGGCACAAGGTGCCGCTGCTGGCGAACGTCGGCGGCCCCGCGGACGTGCCGGCGGCGGTGGCCGCGGGCGCGGAGGGCGTGGGGCTCTTCCGTACCGAGTTCCTCTTCCTCGACGACTCGGCGCAGGCACCGTCCGAGGAGAAGCAGGTCGAGGCCTACCGGCAGGTGCTGGAGGCGTTCCCGGGCGGCCGGGTCGTCGTGCGGGTGCTGGACGCGGGCGCCGACAAGCCGCTGGACTTCCTGACGCCGGCGGACGAGCCGAACCCGGCGCTGGGCGTGCGGGGTCTGCGGGCGCTGCTCGACCACCCGGAGGTGCTGCGCGGGCAGCTGCGGGCGCTGGCCGCGGCCGCGGCCGGGCTGCCGGTGTACCTGGAGGTCATGGCGCCGATGGTCGCGGACCGTCAGGACGCCAGGGCCTTCGCCGACGCGTGCCGGGAGGCGGGTCTCACGGCGAAGTTCGGGGCGATGGTGGAGATCCCGTCGGCCGCGCTGCGGGCCAGGTCGGTGCTCCAGGAGGTGGAGTTCCTGTCGCTGGGGACGAACGACCTGGCGCAGTACACCTTCGCCGCGGACCGGCAGGTCGGTGCGGTGGCGCGCCTGCAGGACCCGTGGCAGCCCGCGCTGCTGGACCTGGTGGCGCTGGCCGCCGATGCGGCCAAGGCCGAGGGCAAGAGCTGCGGTGTGTGCGGTGAGGCGGCGGCGGATCCGCTGCTGGCGTGCGTGCTGACGGGTCTGGGTGTCACCAGCCTCTCGATGGGCGCGGCGTCCATTCCGTACGTACGGGCGACGCTGGCGAAGTACACGCTGGCGCAGTGCGAGCGTGCGGCTGCTGCCGCGCGGGCCACCGACAGTGCCGACGAGGCGCGCCGGGCGGTGCAGGCGGTGCTGTCCGGCGAGTAGCCGGACGGGCCGGAGCGGCGCCGGTCGCCGGGAAGGGCGCTTCACCCGCGGGTGGGGCGCCCTTCCGCGTGGGCGGCCGCGGTGCGCGGACGGCCCGTCGGGCGTCGTGCGGTCCGGTGCCGGTTTCAGGGTCCGGTGCCGGGGTGCGGTGGTGGGAGGTCGAAGCCCGCGCGGTAGCGGACTCCGGGCTCGGGCGGGAGGACGTCGCCGGTGCCGGGGTCGGTGCAGTAGGCGTCGAAGACCTCGGCCTCGGTGAGGGGGTGGGGCCCGTCGTGGTGCAGGGACCAGCCGCGGACGGTGTCGGTGCCGCGGGCGTCGGTGGTGCGCAGGACGAGCCCGCCGGGACGGGTGGTGAGCCGGGCGGCGGCCATGACCGTGCACAGCGTGGTGGTCTCGGCGTCGTCGAGGTCGAAACTGCCGTCGGCCGCGGTGGTGAGCCGGGCGGCGGCGAGCACGGGCGGGCCGTCCTGCGTGGTCAGGCTGGCCACGACGTGGTGGGTGCCGGGGCCGGCCACGGCCAGGAGGCGCAGCAGGGTGTGGGCGGCGAGGTCGAAGGCGCAGTGGGTGAAGAGCTCGCCGCAGTCGGTGCACCGGCCGGCGGTGGCGAGGAGGCCGGCGGCGCGGTCGCGGGTGACCCGCAGGTCGGCCGCGCGGGCGAGCCCGGCGCGCAGCAGGCGCAGGGGCTGGCGGGTATAGGGGACGGCGGGCCCGGTGGTGCTCGCCTCGGCGGTGTAGCGGGCGCGGGCTTCGGGGGTGTCGGGTGGCCGGCGGCTGTCGGCGCAGTGGGTGGCGAACCGGTCGGGGTCGAAGAGGGTGACGGCGATGCTGGTGCCCTGGGCGTGCAGGGAGCGGAGCATGGCGTCGAGGTGCCGCAGGTACGTTCCGTAGTCGGTGAAGGGGAAGGTGCGGTAGCCCGCCATGGTGGTGAAGTCGTGCTCGTCGAGAAGCAGCCCGACCACGGTGGGGGCTTCGCGGCGCAGTGCCCTGCGGTGCGCGGAGCGTCCCGGTGCGCGGCGGCGGGCCCTGGTCAGGGTGGCTTTGCGGGCGCGGGAGCGGTCGCGGGTGCGGCTCCTGCCGCCGCCGGCGGCGGCGGTCCGGGTCTTCTGGTGCGTACGGCCGGTGTTCTGCACGGCTCCCCCTGCGAAGTGGATCGGTGTGTTCCCTACTGCTCACTGACGGTAAGGGGAGCCACTGACAACGCCTCCGCTTCCGGTGTCAGCGGCGGGTGGGCGAGGCGGCGCAGGACCAGGCGCCGCTGGAGGAGTGCGGCGGCGGCGAGGACGGCGCCGAAGCCGATCCAGCCCGCTGGTCCGCCGGCGATGACGACGGAGGTGACCAGCAGCGGTCCGACGCAGCGGGCGGCGGACTGCGCGAGGCCGTACACGCCGAGGTAGGCGCCCTGGGCGTCGTCCGGGGCGAGGCAGACCGACAGCTCCCAGCCGACGGCGGACTGGACCATCTCCACGACGGTGAAGGCGACGGCGGACACGAGGACGGCGGCGGTCGCGGCCCACCGGTCGTGGACCACGGCGGCCGCGGTGACCAGGCCGGACAGCAGCAGCCAGGCGGCGACCGGGCGCAGCGCGTCCGCGGCGACGCGGGCGGTGGCGCCGAAGCGGGACAGCCGTACCTGGAGGAGGACGACGATGACGGTGTTGAGGACGAAGACGCTCGCGGCCAGACCGTGCGGGGCGTCGGTGCGGGTGAGGATCCACAGCGGCAGGCCGACGGTGAGCGCCACGCCGTGCAGGAACATCGCGGCGTCCAGGACCGCGTAGCCGAGGTAGCCGGCGTCCCGCCAGGGGCTGCGGG
Source organism: Streptomyces sp. NPDC020983 (assembly GCF_044333485.1). Classification (NCBI taxonomy): domain Bacteria; kingdom Bacillati; phylum Actinomycetota; class Actinomycetes; order Kitasatosporales; family Streptomycetaceae; genus Streptomyces; species Streptomyces sp. NPDC020983. The sequence continues at coordinate 4,446 of NZ_JBIRRA010000003.1, forward strand.
CGGCCGGCGGCACGGCGGTGGCGGCGTCCGCGTGCGAGGTGACCGTGCGGGTGGCGGAGGGCGGTTCGGCGCAGCGGGCGACGAGCAGGGCGACGACGACGAAGGAGAGGCCGTCGCCGAGGAGCAGCAGGCGGTAGACGCTGGTGGTGCCGGCGGCCAGGGCGGCCGAGGCGGCCAGACCGCCGACGGTGTAGCCGACGTTGACGACGGTGCGCTGGACGGCCTGGTAGCGGGCGCGGTCCCGGCCGGCGACGCGGGCGGCGAAGAGCTTGGTGAGGACGGAGGCGGAGCGTTCGCCGAAGCTGCCGAGCGCGACGAGCGGCAGCAGCTGCCAGAAGCCGTGGGCGAGCAGCATGAGCAGCCCGGAGGCGGCGCGCAGCAGCTGGACGGCGAGCAGGACGCGGGTGAGCGGCAGCCGGTCGGCGAGGCGTCCGGCGAGCGGGGCCCCGGCGAGGCCCGCGATGCCGCCGAGGCCGAGCAGCAGGCCGGTGCGTGAGGTGTCGAGGCCCGCGACGACGACGAAGTAGAGCGCGGTGACGGAGTACCAGAGGCCGGAGCCGACCTTGTCGACGAGGTTGATCCACAGCATCCGGCGCCCGTCCGGGCCGCCGGGTATGTCCGGGATCTTCAGGATCTTCGCGGCTCGCTGCACGATCGGTGCCCCCTGCACGGCGTCACGTCCCTCGTCGTCGGCGCCGGCCGGTTCACGGCCCTTGCCAACTCTTTTGTATTGATACATACTTTGGCTTGTGGCAACACAATATGCGATCGAGGGCGGTACGGCCAGGGAGATCGCCGCGTCCGCCGAACGGGCCGTCGCCGAGGGCAGGCTGCGCCCCGGCGAGACGCTGCCTCCGGTACGGGCACTGGCCGGGGCGCTCGGCGTGAGCCCCGGCACGGTGGCGACGGCGTACAAGGAGCTGCGCGGCCGCGGCGTCGTGGTCACCAGGGGGCGCGCCGGCACGGTGGTCGCGCCCGCGGCGGCCGCGCCCTCGCGGCGCCCGCCGCGGGTGCCGGAGGGCCTGCGCAACCTCGCCGGCGGGCATCCCGACCCGGCGTTCCTGCCGGAGCTGGTGCCGCCGAGCCGGCTCACGCCCTACGCCCAGTCGCACCGCCGCTCGCCCCGGATGCCGGAGCTGGAGGAACTGGCCCGCGCCTGGTTCCGCCGGGACGGGGTGCCGGACGAGCACGTGACCTTCGCGCACGGCTCCCTCGACGCCATCGCGCGGCTGCTGTCGGTGGAGCTGCGGCCGGGTGACGCGGTGGCGGTGGAGGACCCGGGCTTCCACCACCTGCTGGACCTGATCCAGACGCTGGGGCTGCGGACCCTCGCGGTGCCCGTCGACGACGAGGGGATGCGGCCGGAGGGGCTGCGGGCCGCGCTGCGCCGTGGGGCGCGCGCGGTGGTGATCTTCCCGCGCGCGCAGATCCCCTACGGATCGCGGGTGTCGCAGGCGCGCCGCCAGGAGCTGCTGGCGGCGCTCGCCGGCGCCCCCGAGGTGCTGGTCGTCGAGGACGACGGGACGTCGCTGGTGGACGGCGGCCCGCTGTGGTCGCTGACGACGGCGCGCGACGGAGGCCCGGCGCGGTGGGCGCAGGTGCGGACCGTCTCCAAGGCGCTGGGCCCCGACCTGCGGTGGACGGCGATGGCCTGCGACGCCACCACCCTCGCGCGGCACGACGCACGGCTGCTGGTGACGTCCGGCTGGATCAGCCATGTCCTCCAGGAGACGGTGCTGCGGCTGCTGGCGGATCCGGCCACGGACGCGCTGGTGGCCGCGGCGACGGCGGCGTACGACGAGCGCCGCGGGGCGCTGACCGGGGCGCTGGCCGCGCAGGGCGTCGAGGCGCACGGGCGCAGCGGGCTCAACGTCTGGGTGCCCGTGCGCGACGAGTCGGCGGTGGTCAACGGGCTGCGGTCGCGCGGCTGGTGGGTGGCGGCCGGCGCCCGCTTCCGGATCGACGCGGGCCCCGGCGTGCGGATCACCACGGCGGACCTGGCGGCGGAGGAGGCGCCCCGGCTGGCCGCCGACTTCGCGGCGGCGCTCACCGACGCCCCGGGCACGTACGGGGACTGACGGTGCCGCGGCACGCGAGGGGGCGCCTACTCCCCCCGCGCGGCGGCGCGTTCGGCGCCGAGCCGCTCGTAGAAGCGCAGCACCGTCAGGTCGTCGACCGAGCCGGGGTTGACGGCGCGGTCCAGCGGGGTGCCCTGGAGCAGCCGCTTGACCGGCACCTCGATGCGCTTGCCGGTCAGGGTGTGCGGCACACCGGGCACCTCGATGATCTCGTCCGGCACGTGCCGCGGGGAGAGCTGGGAACGCAGGGCGCCGGCGATCCTGTCGCGCAGCGCGTCGTCCAGCTGCACCCCGTCGGCGAGCCGGACGAACAGCGGCATCCAGTAGCCGCCGTCCGGCTCCTCGATGCCGATGACCAGGGACTCGCGGATCTCCGGGAGCCGTTCGACGACCTCGTAGATGTCGGCCGAACCCATGCGCACGCCCTGCCGGTTGAGCGTGGAGTCGGAGCGGCCGTGGATGACGACGGTGCCGCGCGAGGTACGGGTGATCCAGTCGCCGTGCCGCCACACACCGGGGTACACCGCGAAGTAGCTGTCGTGGTAGCGGCTGCCGTCGGGGTCGTTCCAGAAGCGGACCGGCATGGACGGCAGCGGGTGGGTGACGACGAGCTCGCCGACCTCGTCGACGACCGGCCGGCCGTTCGCGTCCCACGCCTCCAGGCCGGTGGCCAGGCACGGGGCCTGCAACTCGCCGGCGTGGACGGGCAGGGTCGGCACGCCGCCGGCGAAGCAGCTGCAGACGTCCGTGCCGCCGCTGACGGAGGCGATCCACAGGTCCTCGCCGACCTCGTCGTGCAGCCAGCGGAAGCCGTCGGGCGGCAGCGGGGAGCCGGTGGTGGCCACGCAGCTCACCCGGGACAGGTCGAAGTCGCGCCCGGGGTGCACGTCGGCCTTGCGGCAGGCGACGACGTAGGCGGCGGAGGTGCCGAAGACGGTGGTGCCGGTCTGCTCGGCGATGCGCCACTGCGCCTCGATCGAGGGGTGGCCGGGGCTGCCGTCGTAGAGGACGACCGTGGCGCCGACCAGCAGGCCCGACACCAGGAAGTTCCACATCATCCAGCCGGTGGAGGTGTACCAGAAGAAGCGGTCGTCGGGACCGAGGTCGAGGTGCAGCCCGGTCTGCTTGAGGTGTTCGAGCAGGATGCCGCCCTGGGACTGCACGATCGCCTTGGGCAGCCCGGTGGTGCCGGAGCTGTAGAGCACCCACAGCGGGTGCTCGAAGGGCACCTGCTCGTAGACGGGTTCGGGATCGTCGGCGACCAGGTCCCGCCATTCCAGGGCGCCTTCGGGCGCCGGGGTGTCGAGCAGCGGGATGTGCACGGTCGCGCGCAGCGTGGGCAGGCCCGCCCTGGCCTCGGCGACGACGGCGGTGCGGTCGTGCTCCTTGCCGCCGTAGCGGTAGCCGTCGACGGCGAACAGCACGACCGGCTCGACCTGCTGGAAGCGGTCCAGGACGCTGCGGGCGCCGAAGTCGGGGGCGCACGAGGTCCACACGCCGCCGACCGCGGCGGTGGCCAGCAGGGCGACGGCCGCCTGGGGGGTGTTCGGCAGGTAGCCGCTGACCCGTTCGCCGGGGCGGACGCCGAGCCGGCGCAGGGCCGCGGCGAGCGAGGCGACCTGCCGGGACAGCTCGGCCCAGCTGATGACGCCGGTCTCCATGCGCTCGTCGACGTGCAGGACGGCGGGCAGGTCGCGGCGCGCGGTGTCGAGGGCGGGGCGCAGCGCGTGCTCGGCGTAGTTGACCGTCGCGCCGGGGAACCAGCGGGCGCCGGGCATGGAGTCGTCGGCGAGCACCTGCTCGTAGGGGGCTGCGAAGCGTACGTCGAACCACTCCGTGAGGGCCTGCCAGAAGGTCCGGCTCTCGCGCACCGACCACTCGTGCAGGGCCGCGTAGCCGCCCTGCGGGTCCTCGGGGCGTACGGCGGGGGCGCCGTGCCGCTCGTGGGCCCAGTTCTGGAAACGGGTCACCTGCGCGCGGGCGACGCGCTCGGGACCGGGTGTCCAGAGGGCCTCGGGGGCGCGGTCGGCTTCGGCGGGGCTGGTCATGGGCGGCTCCAGACGGTCCACAGCACGGCTGGTCAGGACGATGCCATGCCCGCGACCGGATCGCCAGGGCGGCGCCCGCCGCCGCGCGCGTCACCGGTGTGTCGTCCGCCACCGCCCCCGGAAGGTGAACACCGGCTGAACGGGCGGCGTGCCGTGCGACAGCAGTGAAAGGCTGGGGCCATGGATGCACGGGCCCTGCTGCGGTCGGTACGGATGGCGGGCTCCGCCCAGGGGCGGCGCACGGTGGCGGCGGCGTGGCGGCGCGAGCGCGCGGACGCCAGGGACCTGCCGCGGTACGGCGCCGGACGGGCGCGGGTGCCCGGGGCGGTGGTGCGGGCCGAGCCGATGCCGGGCGGCGGCACCGTGCACTTCGCGCGTTCCGTGCTGCGGGTGCGGGTCGCGGCCGGCGGCGCGGTCTTCTGCGGCTGGGACGGCGCGGCGCCCGAGCCGTCGTACGCGCTGGCGGCAGGCCCGAAGTGGGGTCCGGCGCCCGGCCCGGCGGAGGGCGGCTGCCCCGAGGCCGACGCGCGGGCGCTGCTCGAACCCGACCAGGACGGCTGGCGGGTGGTGTCGGAGCGGATGACGGTGCGGGTGTCCGCGCACGGTGCGGTGGAGTTCCGCACCCCCGGCGGCCGGCTGCTGCGCCGGGAGCTTCCGCCGCGCTGGTGGGACCCGGCGGGCACGGACGGCGGCCACGGGACGCGCTGGGTGCAGCGCTCGGAGACCCCGGCCGACGCGCGGGTGTACGGGCTGGGCGGCCGGGCCGCGGGCCCGCGGCTCGCGGCGGGCACCTACCGGCTGTGGAACACCGACCCCGGCGGCTCCTTCGAGCCCGGCGACGACCCCCTGTACATCACCATGCCCGTGCAGCTGGTGGTCTCAGACTCCGGCTGCCACCTCGTCTTCCACGACAACACGTGGGACGGCCGGGTCACGCTGCGGGACGGCGAGGAGGGCGCGGGCTCCGGGCACGACCGGTACGGCGGCTGCGAGCTGCGGATGGACGGCGGCCCGCTGCGCTACTGGGTCGTCGCCGGTACGCCGTCGCGGGTCCTGGCCGGCTGGACGGCGCTGACCGGGCGGCCGGCGGTGCCGCCGCGCTGGGCGCTGGGCCACCAGCACGCCCGGTGGGGCTTCGGCAGCGCGCAGGAGGTGCGCCGGGTCGCGGCGGGCTACCGCGAGCACGGGCTGCCGCTGTCGGCGCTGCACCTGGACATCGACCACCTCGACGGCCACCGGGTCTTCACCGTGGACCGCGACCGCTTCCCCGACCTGCCGGGCCTGGCACGGGAGCTGGGCGAGCAGGGGGTGCGGCTGGTGTCGATCGTCGACCCGGCGGTCAAGCGCGAGCCGGGGCTCGCGGTGTACGACGCCGGGCGCGCGGCGGACGCGTTCGTGCGCGACGGCCGCGGCCGCGAGGTGCGCGGCGTGGTGTGGCCGGGCGAGGCGGTCTTCCCCGACTTCACCGACCCGGCGGTGCGCACGTGGTGGGGCGGGCTGTACGCCGAGCGGCTCGCCCAGGGCTTCTCCGGCGTCTGGCACGACATGAACGAGCCGGTGTCCTTCGCCGCCTTCGGCGACCCCACGCTGCCGCGCTCGGCCCGGCACGCGCTGGAGGGCGCGGGCGGCGACCACCGCCAGGCGCACAACGTGTACGGCCTGGCGATGGCCGCGGCCGGCTACCGCGGCCTGTGCGAACTGCGCCCGGAGCAGCGGCCCTTCCTCTTCTCGCGGTCCGGCTGGGCGGGCATGCAGCGCTACGGCGGCACCTGGTCGGGGGACGTCGCGACCGGCTGGGAGGGCCTGCGCGCCTCGCTCGCGCTGGTGCTGGGGCTGGGACTGTGCGGGGTGCCCTACTCGGGTCCCGACGTGGGGGGCTTCACCGGGTCGCCGTCGCCGGAGCTGTATCTGCGGTGGTTCCAGCTGGGCGCCTTCCTGCCGTTCTTCCGCACCCACTCGGCGATCGACGCGGGGCGCCGCGAGCCGTGGGAGTTCGGGCCCGAGGTGCTGGGGCACGCCAGGGCCGCACTGGCGGAGCGGGCGAGGCTGCTGCCGTACCTGGACACCCTCGCGCACGTCGCGCACCGCACCGGTGCCCCGTACGTGCGCCCGCTGTGGTGGAACTCGCCGGGCGACCGCGCGCTGCGGGACTGCGGCGACGCCTTCCTGCTGGGCGACTCCCTGCTGGTCGCGCCGGTGCTGGAACCGGGGGTGACGATGCGTTCGGTACGGCTGCCGCGCGGCCTGTGGTACGACACCGCGACCGGCGAGGCGCACCGCGGGCGGACCCGGGTGCGGCTCGCGGCGCCGCCGGGCCGGATCCCGGTGCTGGCCCGCGCCGGGGCGGTGCTGCCCGTCGCGGGGGACGGCGGGGCCGTGGAGCTGGAGGTGTGGGCGCCGCGCCGGGACCGCACCGGCGGCGGGGTGGTCTTCACGGGCGACCCGGAGGGCTGGCGCAGGCCCCGGGTGGAGCGCTTCGTGTCGCGCTGGGCGGAGGGGGCCGTGGTGGTGGAGCGGGACGGCGGCCAGGAGCCCGGCTACCCGGTGCGGGTGCGCGGCGCCGGGTCGTAGCCGCCGGCGAACCAGCGGCGGGCGGCCAGGGTGTGCAGCGGGAAGCCCAGCTCCTGCGGGGCGCGCAGCAGCTGGTGGCCGTCGGTCTCGTCGGTGGGCGCGGACGGCGGCAGGTCGGCGGCGGGGCGTTCCGGCAGCAGCCCGAAGAGCAGCAGGTAGCCGCCCGGCTCGTCGGTGAGGGCGTCGGCGAGGGCGACGTCGGCGGGGTCGGCGGCGATGCCGGTCTCCTCGGCCAGTTCCCGGGTGACGGCGCGCTGCCAGCTCTCGCCGTGGTCGACGAAGCCGCCGGGCAGGGCCAGTTCGCCGCGGCGCGGCTCGATGGTGCGGCGGATGACGACGAGGGCGGTGCCGAGGCTGTCGCGTACGGGCAGCAGGGCGACGGCGACCGGCAGCGGGTTGCGGTAGGCGACCGTGCCGCACGCCGGGCAGTGCCGCGGCCAGGGGGCGCCGGCGGGGTAGCGCGACCCGCACGCGGAGCAGTGGGAGTTCTTCACCGGGGGCGCGGGCGGGGTCGCGGACACGCCGGGACTGTATCCGATCATCTGTCGCGGGGGGTGCCATCCCTGATATCCCAGGGGGATGCCGAAACTCACGACTTTACTGCGGGCTCTCGTCCTGCCCCTCGCCGCACTGGCCACGCTCACCGTCACCTCCGCCGGCCCGGTCCAGGCGCGCCCGGAGCCCAAGGCGCCCGCGCAGTTCGTGGCGCTGCGGGACGTGGACCCGACGATCATCCAGGAGATGCGGTACATCACGCCGCACAACTTCACCGGCGCCCCCGTCGACGGCTACCGCAAGCCGATGTGCATCCTCACCCGGCCCGCCGCCGAGGGCCTGCACCGCGTCCAGCAGGGGCTGCTGCGGCGCGGGTACTCGCTCAAGGTCTACGACTGCTACCGCCCGCAGCGCGCGGTGGACGACTTCGTCGCGTGGGCCGCGGACCTGGACGCGACGCAGATGAAGGCGGAGTTCTACCCGCGGGTCGACAAGACCCGGCTGTTCGCGGACGGTTACATCGCCGAGAAATCCGGGCACAGCCGCGGCAGCACCATGGACCTGACCGTGGTGCCGCTGCCCGCGCTGCCCACCCGCCCCTACCGGCCCGGTGAGGAGCTGACACCCTGCTACGGGCCGCAGGCGGAGCGCTTCCCCGACAACTCACTGGACATGGGCACCGGCTTCGACTGCTTCGACACCCTCGCCCACACCCTGGACCCGCGGGTGACGGGCGTGCAGCACGCCAACCGGATGCTGCTGATGGACGCGATGCAGGCGCAGGGCTTCACCAACCTGCCCGAGGAGTGGTGGCACTACACACTCAGCTCCGAGCCCTTCCCGGACACGTATTTCGACTTCCCCGTCGACCGCAGGTCCCTGACGTCCTGACGCCCGGGTCCGAAGGACTCCAGCACCACGGGGGCCCCGAGCAGCGACCCGATCGCCTCGCTCCACAGGCGCGGGTCGCCGCCCGGGGCGTCCCACAGCGCGGGCGCGGCACGCAGCAGCCGCGCCGTCAGCGCCGCCTGCCGCCCGAGGTCGCCGGGAGGCCCGGCGGGCAGGCGCTCGACCAGCCCGCCGTCGACACGGTAGCCACGGCAGATCCGCAGGCCGGGGCAGCGGCCCGGGGCGTCCAGGTGGGTCACGGCGAGCGCGTCCGCTCCCCCGCAGACCTCGACCGCGTACCGGAGCGCGACGGCGTCGAAGTGCCCCGTGCGGAAGGGGCCCTGCCAGCGGCCGTCGCCGTTGTGCGGCTCGGGCAGCAGCGCGGCGAGCTCCGGGTCCTCGGTGACCAGCGGGCCCGGGCCGTGCCGGGTGGTGTAGCTGCGCACCACGCCGAGCCGCAGCCCCTCCCCCGCGGCGCCGGCCTCGGCCAGCAGCGTCTCGGCGTTGCCGAAGGTGGTCGTCGACCAGGTGGTGTACGGGTGGAAGCCGTGCCACTCGTCGAGCAGGACGCCCTGGGCGCCCTCGAAGACGAGCGGTCCGCGCCGCGCCAGGTCCCGCAGCGCGCCCTCGCCGGTGAGCGTGACGGCCCGTGCGAAGGCCGCGTACGCCTCGGCGCAGGCCTCGACCGGCGGGGCGGGCAGGGGGCCCAGCTCGTCGGCGAGCCGGTCGCGCAGCAGCCGCAGCCGGCGCAGCAGCCGGGGGCGGGAGGCGCAGTCGCCCGCGGTCGGGGCGTCGCCGGGGTGGTCGAGGGCGTAGCGCGCGGTCTCCCCCACCCCCATGCCGCACGAGCCGTGCCGGGCCGTGCCCCTGGCCTGCTCACGCAGCCGGTTCGCGGCCGCGTGGTAGGGCGTGGCGAGCGGCGCGGCGCGGTCGACGGAGAGCAGCGCGTACGGATCGGGCAGACCGAGGGCGCGCAGGTGGTCGGCCTCGGCGGCGAGCGCGAGCGGGTCGACCGCGGTGAAGCGGGACAGGTGGGTGGGCACCCCGTGCAGGGCGCCCGAGCCGAACTGGGCGAAGGTGTGGTGGCGGCCGTCGGGCGCGACGACGTTGTGGGCCGCCTGCGCCCCGCCGTTGAACCGGACCACGGCGGCGACGCCGCCGCCGCGGCAGAGCCGGTCGACGGTGGCGCCCTTGCCCGCGTCCCCGAAGCCGAGGTCCACCACGAGGGTGTGGGGGCGTCCGCCGGGGACGCGGGCGGCGGTCACCGCCGGTCCGCCAGCGCGCGGGCGACCGGGCCGACGGCGTCCGAGCCCAGCTCGGCGAGGTCGGCGAGCCCGGTGGCCAGGTCGATGGCCTCCTCACCGAGGCCCACGGTCAGGGCGATGGTCTCGCACACCGCGTCCAGGTCGTCCAGCTCGATGACGTTCTGGCCCAGCAGGCGGCGCCACAGCGTCAGCACGTCGGTGTCTCCGGCGTGCGCGGCGCCCGCGGGCAGGATGTAGAAGACGTGGAACTTCCGCCTGAGCTCGGCCAGCACGTCCTGGACGGGGATGTCCTGCGGGAGGGTCTCGCCGAGCACCGCCTCGACCTCGCGGGCCTTGACCTTGCCGTAGGGCATCTCGTCGCCGATGAGGAAGAGGTAGCCGCGGCGGCCGCGCTTCTCGTGGCAGTCCAGTGAGGTGTGCCGGGCCATGGCGTAGAGGGCCAGTTCGTAGGACTCCGTCATCTGGCCGCCGCCCCCGCCCTCCAGCAGGATGTTGCCGAGGTCGTCGTCCATCCGGTTGTCGGACTCGAACTGGCCGATCTGGAGCGGCACCCGGTCGCAGGTGGCGTCGCCGACGGCGCCGAAGAGGATCTGCGGGTCGGGGGTGTAGCCCTTGCGCAGCAGCAGCCCGAACAGGTCGGGGAGCTTGGTCTGCAGGGTGCGCGGCACGCCGCCCATCGAGCCGGTGACGTCGAAGAGGACGGCGATGGCGAGCGAGGCGGGGTGCTCGTCGGAGTCACGGCTCTCCCGGACGGTCAGGCCGTGCGGGTCGAGCGACTGGTGGGCGCGCCAGGTGTCGCGCGGCGAACGGCGCCGCACGGAGTCGCTGTAGGCGAAGGCGCCGGTGCCGGAGGCGGCACGGTAGCGCTCGGCGGCGTCGTAGACATCGGTGGACCAGCGTCCGCTGCCCATGGTTTCCCCCTGAGTGTGGTGTGGTGTGCGGTGGCCGCCCTCCCGGTGGTCGGGAGGGCGGGGTGCCCGCGCGGTGCGGCGTACGGTCAGCCGGCCGGTGCGGCCGGCATCGTGAACGCGCGGAAGGTGCGCGGGCCGTAGAGGCGTTCCAGCAGGTCGTCGAGCTCGGCGAGCAGCGCCCAGGCGTCCTGCGGGCGGCGGTGCTGCTCGGGGAGGGTGCAGCCGCGCAGGAAGGCGCGCAGCGGTGCGGGGGCCCGGTCGCCCATGAGGCCGGCGACGCAGGCGGATGCGAGGTGGAGGTCGGTGGCGGCGGTCGCGGGCCGGTGGGCCGGGACTTCGGGCGGGTAGCCGGCGGCGTGCCGGAAGACCAGGACGGGCAGGTCGGTGCCGGCCGCGGTGGCGTAGCACCAGTCGACGAGCACCACGCCGTGCAGGGCGGGGTGGACCATGACGTGTTCGGGGAAGACGGCGCCGTGCACCAGCCCGGCGCGGTGCGCCCAGCCGAGCCCGGCCAGCAGCCGCCGCCACATCCACGCGGCGTCCCTGGCATCGAGCCCCGCGGGATGCGCGGCCGCGACCTCGGCGAGGGTGCGGAAGCCGTCGAGCGGTTCGAGGGCGTTGACCCGGCGCGGCCTGCCGTCCTCGCCGGGCTGCTCGAAACTCTCGACCAGGGCGGGGGCGTAGGCCCGGTGGCGCTCCTCGCCGACCCTGCCCAGCCGGGTCAGCACGTCGGCCTCGTGCTCCAGGAGATCGTTGTCGCGGGGGTGCCGGGCGGTCTTCAGGACGGCGGTGCGGTGCTCTCCGCCGTCCTCGTAGCGGGCGGTGCGCACGGTGGCGAGGTCGCCCTCGGCGAGCAGCGCGCCGGGGACGTACGCGTGCCGCGGGGCGCGGCCGGGCACCGGGGGTGCCGGGCCGGGGGCGGCGGGGGCGGCTTCGAAGTCGGCGCCCGAGGCGGCGTCCGGGCCCGTCACGGGGCACCCGCGCTGTCGGCGCCGGGGCGCAGCAGTGCCGGGTGCAGCAGCCGGGCGTCCCCGGCGCGGTAGAGCCGGGCCCGGGGGCCGCCGCGGCTGCCGGGGCGGGCGGCGGTCTCGCCGGTGGGCTCGACGAAGCCGGGCACGGACAGGACCTTGCGGTGGAAGTTGCCGGCGTGCAGCGGGGCGCCCCACACCGTCTCGTAGACCGCGCGCAGTTCGGAGACGGTGAACGTCTCGCCGAGGAAGGCGGTCGCCAGCGGGGTGTACTCGATCTTCGCCCGGGCGCGCTCCAGACCGTCCGCGAGGATCGTCGCGTGGTCGAAGGCGAGCCCTCCCCCGTGGGCGGGCGGCTCTCCGGCCGGGACGGGCCGGCGGCCGGTACCACCCCCGTAGGTTCCGGCCCGCCGACCCTGCTCGAAGGGACGCGCCCCCACCGGTTCCGGTTGCTCCGGGGCGGCAATTGCCCGTGCGATCGCCTCGACCGGCAGCCAGCCCGCCCCCGCCGCGTCGCCGCCGGGCCGCGCGTCGGGCAGGTCCGGGGCGAAGGCGAGGTAGGCGACCGAGACGACGTGCATCCGCGGGTCGCGCGCCGGGCTGCCGTACGACCCGAGCTGTTCGAGGTGGACCCGGCCGAGCGCGGCGGCGTCCAGGCCGGTCTCCTCCGCCAGTTCGCGGGCCGCCGCCTCGTCCAGCGACTCGCGGCCCGCCCGGACGAAGCCGCCCGGCAGCGCCCACCGCCCCGCGAAGGGCGGCTCCCCGCGCTGCACGGCGAGCACCTGGAGGCGGCCCTCGCGCAGGGTCAGGGCGACCACGTCCACCGTGACCGCGATCGGGTCGAAGGCGCGCGGGTCGTACGCGGCGAGGAAGCCGTGCTCGGACCGCGTGCCGTCCGGTTCCGTCATGGCCGCCACCCCCTTCCGCCGCGCGCGGCGTTGTTCTCAGACTGAGTCTTTCTCGATTCGAGAAGAACATAGCACCCGCTGTCGGCACCGTCCACCGGATCCGCGCCCCGGATTTCCGCGCCGTACACCCGCTTGACGCTCCGTCACCGCCGGGCAACACTTCCGGCAGTGCGACCCCGGACGGCGTGCGGGAGGTGCGCGCACGCCGCGGATCCGCGCGCCCACCGACGGCCGGACCGGCACCCACCGGGCAAGGGAGCGACATGAGCGGCACCGTCCCCACCCAGGCAGCCACCCCGCCGGCCGTGTTCCCGGCCGGCCGCCCGCACCGCCGCGGAAACCGTGCAGAGGCCTACGTCGCCGCGGTCGACCAGGGCACCACCTCCACCCGCTGCCTGGTCTTCGACGCCGCGGGCCAGGTGGTGGCCGCCGACCGGCGCGAGCACCGGCAGATCCTGCCGCGGCCCGGCTGGATCGAGCACGACGCCACCGAGATCTGGGCGAAGGTGCAGGCCGTCGCCACGGGCGCGCTCGCCAGGGCAGGGCTGCGCCCCGACCAGCTCACCGCGCTCGGGATCGCCAACCAGCGCGAGACCGTCGTGCTGTGGGACCGCCGCACCGGGCGCCCCGTGCACAACGCGCTGGTCTGGCAGGACACCCGCACCGCCGCACTGTGCGAGGAGATCGGCGGAGTCCACGGGCAGGACCGCTTCCGGGAGACCACCGGCCTGCCGCTCGCCCCCTACTTCTCCGGTCCCAAGATCGCCTGGCTGCTGGAACGGGTGCCGGGCCTGCGGCACCGCGCGGAGAACGGAGAGATCGCCTTCGGCACCATCGACTCCTGGCTCGTCTGGAACCTCACCGGCGGTATCGACGGCGGGGTGCACGTCACCGACGTCACCAACGCCGCCCGCACCCTGCTGATGGACCTGCGCACCCTCGACTGGGACCCGGCGATCCTGGCCGCCATGGACATCCCGGAGGCCGTCCTGCCGCGGATCCGCCCCTCCGCCGAGGTCTACGGCACCGCCACCGGGCGGCTCGCCGGGGTGCCGGTGGCCGCCGCGCTCGGCGACCAGCAGGCCGCGCTCTTCGGGCAGACCTGCTTCGACCTCGGCGAGGCCAAGAACACGTACGGACCCGGCAGCTTCCTGCTGCTCAACACCGGCGCCCGCCCCGTGCCGTCGGCGAGCGGGCTGCTCACCACCGTCGCCCACCAACTGGGCGGCGAGCGCCCGGTGTACTGCCTGGAGGGCTCCATCGCGATCACCGGCGCGCTCGTGGAGTGGCTGCGCGACCGGCTCGGGCTGATCCGCTCGGTCGACGAGATCGAGCCGCTCGCCGCGAGCGTCCCGGACAACGGCGGCGCGTACGTCGTCCCCGCCTTCTCGGGCCTCTTCGCGCCCTACTGGCGCTCCGACGCGCGCGGCGTCATCACCGGTCTGACGGCGTACGTCACCCGGGCCCATCTGGCGCGGGCGGTGCTGGAGGCCACCAGCTGGCAGACCCGCGAGGTGGTCGACGCCATGCAGCGCGACAGCGGGGTGCGGATCGCCGCGCTGCGCGCGGACGGCGGGATGACCGGCAACGGCCTGCTGATGCAGCACCAGGCGGACGTGCTGGGCGTACCGGTCATCCGCCCGGTGGTCGCCGAGACCACCAGCCTCGGTGCCGCCTACGCCGCGGGCCTGGCGACGGGCGTGTGGAACGGCCTGGACGAGCTGCGGGCGCACTGGCGCGAGGACGCCCGGTGGGAGCCCGCGATGGCCGAGCCGGAGCGGGCGCGGGAGTACGCGCGCTGGCGGAAGGCCGTCCGGCGCAGCATGGACTGGCTGGACGGCGACGAGCCGCAGGCGCGGCCGCGCCGCCCGCGGGTCGGCTGAGGACCCGTCGCGGGAGGCGTCAGGGGGCGGCGGGCGCGCGGCGGGCGGAGGCGTGGGCGGCGGCCCGCTCCACGACGCTGACGAGCACCCGCTTGACCGACTCGCGGTCGCGGGCGTCGCACAGCACCACCGGCACGCCGGGCCCGAGGTCCAGCGCGTCGACCACGTCCTCGGAGGTGTGCAGCCGCACGCCGTCGAAGCAGTTCACGGCGACGGTGAAGGGGATGTCGCGGGTCTCGAAGTAGTCGACGGCGGCGAAGCAGTCCGGCAGCCGGCGGGTGTCGGCGAGCACGATCGCCCCCAGCGCGCCCTGCGCCAGCTCGTCCCACAGGAACCAGAAGCGGTCCTGCCCGGGCGTGCCGAAGAGGTACAGCACCAGGTCGTCGCGCAGCGTGATGCGGCCGAAGTCCATCGCGACGGTGGTGGTGCGCTTGGCCTCCACGCCGGTGAGGTCGTCGACCGGGCGGCCCGCCTCGGTCAGCAGCTCCTCGGTCCGCAACGGCCTGATCTCGCTGACCGCGCCGATCAGCGTGGTCTTCCCGGCGCCGAAGCCGCCGGCGACGAGCAGTTTGAGGACGACCGGGTCCGGGGCGGACGGCCGGCGGCGCTCGGCGTGGACGATGGCCATGGATCTCGTCTGCTTCTTCCTGCGGGGGGAACGGCGGTTTCTGCGGAGGGGGAGACGGCGGACCGGCGGGGACACGGCGGTGGGGGTCGCCGCTGGGGACCGGGGACGGAAACGGTAGCGGAAACCCGCCTGCCGCGGGGCGGGTTGGGACGGTCTGTGAGGGACGGGACCAGAGGGGACGGAGGAGGGGACTACAGAGCCCGCAGGCCGTTGATGACGTCGCGCAGGATGCTCTCGTCCGGCAGCTCGGCGGGAGGTACCGGCGGACGCACCGTCACGTGGCCGGCGTCCAGCAGGTCGCCGACGAGCACGCGGACGACGCCGACGGGCAGGTCGACCTCGGCGGCGATCTCCGCGACCGAGGCCGGCTGCCGGTGGCAGAGCTGCACGATCTCCACCTGCTCGGGCGACAGCGAGCCGTCGTCCTCGGGACCGTCCGGACCGGTGCCGCCGTCGGCCGCGCCGCCGGGGGCCGCGACCACCAGGGCGATCAGGTCCAGCTTCGCCTCGGCCGCGTGGCTCGTGCGCCCGCGGGTCATCGCGTAGGGCCGCACCACCGGCCCTGCCGCGTCGTCGTACCAGCGGTCCGATTCAGCCGTCATGTCACCGTGTCACCCGCCCTTCCCGCTGGTCGCTTCTCCCCGGTCCTTCCGCCTGCCCGTCCGTGCCCGCGCCCCGCGCCGCGGCCGCTCAGCCGGCCGCGCCGCCGTGCTGCCGCGGGGCTGAGCCCAGGTGCACGCCGACCCGCTTGACCAGCAGCGCCATCTCGTACGCCACCTGGCCGACGTCGGAGTCGGCGTCGGCGAGCACCGCCAGGCAGCTGCCGTCGCCGGCGGCGGTGACGAAGAGGAAGGCCTCGTCGAGCTCGACGATGGTCTGCCGGACCTGCCCCGCGGCGAAGTGCCGCCCGACGCCCTTGGCCAGGCTGTGGAAGCCGGACGCGACGGCCGCGAGGTGCTCGGAGTCCTCGCGGGTCAGGCCGTCGGAGGCGCCGGTGGCGAGGCCGTCGCCGGAGAGGACCAGCGCCTTGCGGACGCTGGAGACCCGTGTCACCAGGTCGTCCAGCAGCCAGCTCAGCTCACGTGTCGGGCTCGATGGTGCGGTCATCGACCGTTCCCCTCAGGTGTCGTTCCGGTGGTTCTCGTCACTTGAGCCGGTGCGTCCGCCGCGTCCTGCGCGGCCGCGCCGCCGTCGCCGGGAGCCGCGCCCGCCTCGGGGGCGGTGCCGGGGGCGGGGGCCGGCCCTTCGGCGGGGGCGGCCTCCGCGGCCCTGCGGCCGCGCTGCCAGCCGGCCTGGATGGACGCCATACGGGAGCGGACCTCCTCCGCGGAGCGCTCCGGGGTGTCCTCGCGCCCGGTGTCGCCTCCCCCGGGGCGGGGCGCGCCGCCGCGCAGCTGGGGGGCGAGGCTGGCCTGCCGGACCCTGCGCGGCAGGACGCTGCCGGCGCCGTCGGCGGCCGCTTCCGGCTCCCCCTGCTCCGTGGCGGGCGGGGCGGCGGGCGGCGGCACGGCCGCGACGGGGCGGGGCTGGGGCGTGCCGGGATCCTCGTCCGGGTGACCGGCGGCGGGCGGCTCGGCGGACCCGGCCGCGGCGGTGTCCTCCGCGCCGTCCCCCTCGGCCGGGTCGTCGGGGGACTTCCCGAGCGGGCGGCGGGCACGGTCGGAGATCAGCACCGGGGTGCCGCTGCCGCGCGGGCGGCGCCGGGGCAGGGGCAGCGGCGCGGGGGGCTCACCGGCGCCGCCGGCGGGCAGCGCGGCGGGGTCGTCGAGGGCGTCCAGGCCGCGGGCGAAGGCCGCGGAGAACGGCTCGTCCGGGTGGTCGCCGTGCTCCTTGCGGTGCTCGCCGCCGATGTCGTCGACGCCTTCCAGGCCCCACTGGCGGAAGGTGTGCTCGGTGTCCCCGGCCGGGTCGGGTCCGGCGGGCCGGGACGCACCGGGCACGGGGGTGGACCCGGTGTCCTCGGCGGTGTCGCTGAGCAGCGTGTCGGGGATCATCACCACGGCCGTCGTCCCGCCGTACGGGGACTGCCGCAGCGAGACGCGCACGCCGTGCCGCTGGGCGAGCCGGCTGACCACGAACAGGCCGAGCCGGTCGGTGTCGGACAGCTCGAACTCGGGGGTCTCGGCGAGCCGCAGATTCGCCTCCAGCAGCGCGTCGGGCGTCAGGCCGAGGCCCCGGTCGTCGATCTCCAGCACGAAGCCGTTGGCGGCGGGCTCCCCGTGCAGCTTGACCACGGTGTTCGGCGGCGAGAAGACGGCGGCGTTCTCGATGAGTTCGGCGAGCAGGTGGGTGAGGTCGGCGACGGCGGCGCCCGCGACGGCCAGCCGGGGCAGCCGGCGCATCTCGATCCGCTCGTAGTCCTCGACCTCGGCGATGGCCGCGCGCACGACGTCCATGAGCTGCACCGGCTTGCGCCACTGCCGGGAGGGCGCCGCGCCCGAGAGGATGACCAGGCCCTCGGCGTGCCGGCGCATGCGGGTGGTCATGTGGTCCAGCCGGAAGAGGTCCGCGAGTTCCTCGCTGTCCTCGGTGCGGCGCTCCATGGCGTCCAGCAGCGTCAGCTGGCGGTGCAGCAGGACCTGGCTGCGGCGCGCGAGGTTGACGAAGACCTCGGAGACCCCGTTGCGCAGGTTGTTCTGGCGCACGGTGGCCTCCACGACCGCCCGCTGGAGGGTGTTGAGCGCCTTGCCGACCTGCCCGATCTCGTCGTCCGGGTACTCCAGCCGCGGGACCTCGGTCTCGACGTCGATCTGCTCCCCGGCCGCCAGCCGCCGCATGACCTGCGGGAGCCGGGTGCCGGAGACCTCCTGGGCGTCGCGGCGCAGCCCGGTGAGGTCGCGGATGAGGCCGCGGCCGATACGCACCGACACGAACAGGGTGGCGATCACGGCGATCAGGCCGATGCCGCCGACGAAGACGGCCTCGATGATGGTGGTCGTCGCGACCGGCGGGTCGGTGTCGCCGAACCGGCTCTGCACGGCGTCGTCCAGCCGGTTCAGGTCGTCCATGGTGGTCGCGGCGACCGACGGCCAGGACTGGTGGGCCGCCACGATCGGGGCGTTGTCCACGCCCGCGGCGATGATCGCGTCCTCGGCGGCGCGCAGCGTCTTGCCGTTGCCGTCGCGCCAGTAGGCGTCGTATCCGGCGCGCTGGTCGTCGCCCAGCAGCCACAGGCTCGACTCGTAGTCGTCGCGCTGGCCGGCGACGGCGAAGGTGAAGGACTTCAGCTCGGCGGCGCTCATGTGCCCGGCGCTGATGGCCGCGGCCATGAGCGCGTCCTCACGGCTGATCTGGTCGCGGGCAGTGCTCAGCTGGATGGCCGCGTGGTGCTGCTCGTCACGCCGGAAGTCGTTGTAGGGGTTGAGCGACTGGAAGAGCTGGAAGGCCGGCGTGATCATGTCGTTGTACGCCGTGTAGACGTCGTTGCGGCTGATCTTGCCGTCGTCCGCGCGCTGCCGCAGCGAGGTGAGGCTCTCGACGTTGGTCAGGAAGGCGTCCAGCCGGTGCCGCGACTCGGCGGTCAGGTCGCCGCGCACCCCGCTGGTGCTGATGCGGGTGCGCATCTTGGCGATCGAGCCGTCGGTCACCTGCTGCTGCTTGGTGTAGCCGATCCTGGCCTGCGAGTCCCGCGGGTTGGCCGCGTAGATCATCGCCGCCCGGCGCTCCTGCTGGAGGCTCTGGGTCGCGGCGATGCCGGGATAGCCGATGTCGTCGGCGACCCGCCTGACGTCGGGCCGGTCGAGCAGCTCCGTGCCCGTCACCACGGCGGCGAACGCCCAGATGACGGTCAGCGACGCCAGCGGGATCAGCAGCAGCGCCACGATCTTCCGCCGGATCGTCGTACCGCGAAAGCTCATGGCCTCCCCAACGGTCTCCCCCGTGTGGGGGCGGTTCACGCGTCTCGCGCGTCCAAACGGCGTGAGCCTACTACCGCCTCAGACGTAACTCGAAAGTATGTATGTGAGTTGGGCAGATCTGCGGTGAAACGTTCCCCGGAATGCACCGGGAGGTTTCGGGGCAGCCGCACATCATGGACGTGCAAGAGCAGAACGTCTGGACCGAGGAACCCGCCGCCCGGCCGCGGATGCCCGAACCCGTGCGGGCCGCGGCGGTGCGGGCGGGGCTGATCAGTGCCGTCGCGCTGGTGCAGGGCATCGTGGAGGTGCTGCTCACCCTCGGGCGCTCCTGGCTGTCCGCGCCGTTGCTGCTGACCACGGTGCTGACGTCGGTGGTCGCCTCGTGGGCGGTGCTGGACGTGTGGGTGACCCGGCAGGTGTGGAACCAGCGGGACGGCGTGCTGTCCAGCCCGAGCAGCGCCGCCCGCGCGGCGCGCGCCGAGCGGCGCAGGATCCGCCGGGAGGCGCGCGCGGCCGCGGCGGCGGGCGCGAGAGGGCGGCAGCGCCCGCACATACCCCGGCATCTCGGGGTGTGACGCGGGAGGCCGGTCAGGAGTCGCCCCCGGCCTCCCTGTCCGGCTCGGGCCCCGGCACCTGCGGCCCGGCCTGCCCGGGGGCCCGCGCGGCCTCCGGCGGGCGGCGGAACATCCGGGTCGCGGTGATCTCGCCGTGGATCTGCTCGCCCTGGGGGCCCTGCGCGTCCTGGGCGGGCAGACCCGGCCGCAGGTGCTCCTCGACGCTGATGTACTTCAGGCCCGCGCGCAGGTCCGCGTCGTTGCGCAGCCGCACGACGAGCGGGAACTCGGCGAGCGCGGTCGTGTCGAACAGCCCCGTCGTGTAGAGCAGCTGCACGCCCAGCGCGTCGGCCACGGCCCGCTGGAGCTCCAGCAGGTAGGTGGCGTTGGCGCGGCCGATCGGGTTGTCGAGGAAGAGCGTCCCCGCGTGCCGCTGCCGGTCCCGGCCGCGGTCGTTGCTGCGCAGCGCGGCCATGGTGCAGTAAAGCGCGATCGCGGCGGTGAGCAGCTGGCCCCCGGAGAAGACGTCGCCCATCTGCCCGACCGGCACGCGCTCGGCGCGCAGCACCGCGTCCGGCTTGAGGATCTCCACCGCGACACCGCGCGGCTGGAGCGCGGCGGCGACCGCGCGCAGCAGCAGCGACATGCCGTCGCGCCGCAGGTCGGCGTTCTTGCGCAGCGCGGACCGGGTCGCCTCGTCGATGACCTCGCCGAGCCGCTCGGTCAGCTCCGCCTGGTCGGGGTCCTCGAAGCGGATCCGCAGGAACTCCTGCCCCGACCACTCCCCCAGGCCCTCCGGCAGCCGCGAGAGCCGCTGCGCCGAGCGCAGGGTCGCGAGCGCCGACTCGACCAGCCCGCGCAGCCGGTCGACGATGATCTCCCGGTTGCGCTCCAGCTGCTCCAGCTCGTCGGTGAGGACCCGCAGCCGGGGGGCGAACGCCGCCGCCCACGCGGCCGCGTGCTCGGGCAGCGCGGCCGCCGGCAGCTCCCGGATCTGCTGCCGGGCGGGTGTCCTGACCTGTTCGAAGCGGACGGCGTTGGCGTGCCGGACCAGGACGTCCGCGGCCTCGCGCAGGCGTGTCTCGGCGGCCGACAGGTCGGCGGCGCAGCCGCGCAGGCTGCGCCGGGCCTCGGCCGCCGCCTGCCGGGCGGCCTCCTGGCTGCCCGGGTACGGCTCGGGCTCGTCCTCCTCCGGCTGCTGCGGGCCGGGGCCGTCCCGCAGCAGGTCGCGCAGCAGCGCGGCCGTCTCGTCGAAGCCGCTCGCCGCGTCCTCTGCCGCGCGGTGCGCCGCGACCAGGCCGGTGTGCGCGTCGGTGGCCTGCTCCAGCGCCTCGGTACGGGCCGCGACCTCGGCGGTGGCCGCGCGCAGCAGCTCCTGGGCGTGCTCGGCGTCGCGCGGGACCAGTGCCTCGGGCAGCTCCGTGTGGTGCGGCTCGCCGTCGGCCGGGGCCAGCCGCTCGGCCTCGCCGCGCAGCCGGCCGAGCTGCTCGCTGGCCGCCGACGCCCGGGACTCCAGTGTCTGCACCAGTTCCTCGGCACGGGCGGCGGCGGCCTGCCGGGAGGGGCCGTCCGCGCCGTCAGGGCCCTCCAGCAGCTGGGCGGCGCGGCTGCGCACCTTGTTGGTGAGCCGGTCCAGTTCGACGAGCGCGGCAGCCTCCGTGCTCTCCGCGCGGGCCTGTTCGGCCCGCAGGTCGGCGCCGACGCCCACCTTCTCGTAGACCTCCGAGGCCGCGCGGTACGCCTCGCGCAGTGCAGGGAGCGAGGCGGCCGGCGGGGCCGCGTCGGCCCCCGCGGCACCCCCGTCGTCCGGGGCTCCGGCGATCTCGGCGCGCTCGGCGCGCAGCACACGGGCGGTGCGGCGGGCGTCGTCGGAGGCGCGCTGGGCGGCCCGGCGGTCCTCGTCGGCGGCCCGGGCCCGGGCGAGGCAGGCCTCCGCGCGGGCCTCCGCCTCGGCGGCGTCCGCGGCCAGCTCGCGCGCCCGGCGCTGCCAGGTGGCACGCTCACGGAGCCGGTGGGCGAGGCCGGAGAGCGCGTCGGCGGCGCGCCGGGCCTGCTCGGCGGCGGCCCGGCGCACGTCGCTCTCCTGAGCGGCGTCGGCCGCCGCCGCCTCGGCCCCGGCGCGGTCGGTCCGGGCGTCGGCCAGCTCCGCGCGCGTACGGCGTACGGTCTCGCGCGCCGCGGCGACCTCGTCGGCCAGCTCGGCCAGCCGCCCCTGCGGGCAGGCCGCGCGCCAGGAGGCGAGCCGGGCGGCGAGCGTGCGGTCGAACGCGAGCCGGGCGGCCAGCGTCCGGATGTCCTCCTCCCGCGCGGTGGCCCGGGCGCGCAGCGCCTGCCGCTCACCGTCCGCGGCGAACTCGTCGTGCATCGCCGGATTCGGCGGTACGAGGAAGACGTCGGGGGCGGAACCGGTCGCGGGCGGCGGGGCGAGCAGTGCGGCGGCGGTGCCCACGGCGACCGCGGACCTCGGCAGCAGCGCGGCCTGCTCCAGCACCTCGCGGGCCCGGCGGTACGAGTCGGGGTCCGTGACCACGACGCCGTCGACCAGCTCGGGGCGGGACGCGAGGACCAGGGCGTGGTCGGCCGGGTCGACGGCCTGGGCGAGATAGCGCCAGCCCGGCAGCGCGGGGATGCCGTGCTCCCCGAGGAACTCCACGGTGGCCAGCACGTCGGGGCCGGGCGGCAGCAGGCCGCCGTCGCCGAGCGCGGCGAGGATGCGGGCGTCGTCGGCGGCGGCGGTGCGCAGGTCGAACAGCTGGCGTTCGGCGGACGCGACGGCGCCGTCGAGGAGCTCGCGCAGCGGCTCGGCGAAAGCGTCGAGCACGGCGGGGGTGAGGCCGTCGCCTCCGGCGAGGTCGCCGAGGAGCGCCTGGGTCCGCGCGCCGGAGGCCGCCGCGGTCCGGCCGGGACCGGGGACGCCGGAGCCCTGGCCCGGGGCGGAGCCGGTACCGCCGGCGGCCGCGGCGGGGGTCGAAGCCCCCGGCACGGGACCGGTGTCGCCCGCGGGCTGCGGACCGGGGGCCGCGGCCGTACCCGGGGCGTCCGGCCCGGGGTACGCCTCCGCCGCCCGGGCACCCGGCACGGTGGCCGGGTCCCCGGCAGGGGTGCCGGCCTCGGCCGCGCGCGGGGCGGGGAGGCTGAGCAGCGCCGTCATGCGGGGCTCTGAGGTCAGGGCGGTGGCGGCGACGGTGGCCGCGGCGAGGGCGGATTCGGCGGTGGACAGCGCGTCGGCGGCACGGGCCGCGGCCAGTTCGGCGCGGGATTCGGCGCCGGCGGCCTCCCGGGCCCGTGCGGCGGCGGCACGCGCGGTCTCGGCCGCTGCGCGGGCCAGGCCGGCAGCGGTCTCCTCGGCGTCGGCCGCGGCGAGGGCGGCACGGGCCGGGTCCGCGTCCGGCGCGGAGTCGTCGAGCCAGCCGGACCGTACGGCCTGCGCGGTCTCCTGCTCGACCTCCGCGAGCCGCTGCGCCAGGTGCCCCGCCTCGCTGCGGGCGCGCTGCGCCTCGGTGGCGGCGGCGGTCGCGTCGCGGTGCGCGGTCTCGGACTGCGCCTGGAGCTGCGCCGAGCGCTCCTCCTCGGCGTCGGCCTGCGCCTCGGCGCGCGCGGCGGCGGCGTGCAGGGCGCGCACCAGGTCGGCCGCGGCGGCGGTGCGGGCGGCGAGTGCGGGGGCGGCGTCCCGTTCGGCCTCACGGATCGCCGTGCCGACGCGGTGCAGCCGGTCCTCGGCGGCGCGCTGCCGCAGCACGGTCTCTGCGGCCTGCCAGGCGGCGTGCAGGGTGCGGGCGTCGCCCAGCTCGCGGCGCAGTGCGGCGGCGCCCTTGTCGGCGGCGGCCAGCGCGAGCGACGCGTGCCGGTAGGCGATCTCCGCCGCGGTGAGGGCGCTGCTCGCGCGGGCCTGCCCGGCGTCGGTGACGGCGTGCGCGGCCTGTGCCATGTCCTGGGCGATGTCGGCCGTGCGGTCGCGTTCCCGGCGGGCGCGGGCGCTGAGCCGGCGGACCAGCAGCCGGGTGCGGTGCTCGGACTGGGCGTGGACGGCGCGGGCCTGCTCGCGGGCCTCGGCGCTGTCGGCGATGCGCTGGAGGAGGTCGAGGGAGCCGGCGGTGAAGTCGCGTTCGGCAGTCAGCTCGGCGCGGCGGCCGAGCTTGCCGGCGAAGCCGTGGACGAGGTCGGCGAGTCCGTCGGTGTCCCGGGTGTCGGTGACGGCGCGCAGCAGCAGGTCGGTGAAGTCGGAGTCCTTCTTGACCGCGAAGAGGCCCGCGGCCTCGCCCTCGTCGGCGTTCATCTCACGCTGGTAGCGGAAGAGTTCGGGGTCGAGGCCGAGCTGGCCGAGGTGCTCGTTCCAGCGGTCGTGGATCTCCTCCCACACCACGTCCAGGTGCGGATAGGCCTTGCCGGCCTCGGTGAGGGCGTCCCGGAAGCCCTTCATCGTGCGTCGCCGGCCGCGGGCCCCTGAGGCGCCCTCGACGGGCGGGCGCACGGCGGTGGATTCGGCGACGGGCAGCGAGTCCAGGCTCATTCCGGGGCCGGGGCGGAAGGAGTACCAGGCCTCGGCGAACTTGCGCGGGTCGGTGGAGACCTGGCGCCCGCGCCACTCGCTGACCTTGCCGACGACGACGAGCTCCCCGGTGAGGGTGTGCTGCCACTCCAGGGCGACGTGCCCGCAGTCGTCGGCGAGCAGGAACTTGCGCAGCACGCCCGAGCTGGCGCCGCCCAGGGTGTTGCGGTGGCCGGGCAGCATGACCGAGAAGATCAGCTTGAGCAGGACGGACTTGCCGCCGCCGTTCTCCAGGAAGAGCACGCCCGCGGGGGCGGGACGGCGCGGCGGGCCGGCCGGCTCGTCGGCGAAGAAGTCGCCCTGGGCCGGGGCGGGCTGCGGCACGGGTTCACCGACGCCCCGCAGATCGAGCACGGTGTCGGCGTAGCGCGCGCCGGCGGGCCCGATGGAGTAGAGGCGGAGTCGGGAAAGCTCGTACATGCGGCGGACTCTCGTGGCTGGGTGGGTCGGTGGCGGACGGTGGGGTGGTGGCGGGCGGTCAGGCCGGGGTGTGGAAGGGCAGCCCCGCGTCGGCGACCAGGTCCGCGCCGTCGTCGGAGGCGGCCGGCAGCAGGCTCGCGGTGCCGTCGGTGACGGGGACGACGCCCAGTTCCAGCAGTTCGGCCATGGCCGCGCTGCCCGCCATGTCGCGGACCTGGAGCTGGTAGCGGGCGGTGGTGCGGTACGTGCCGCCCGCCTCGTCGCCGGTGCGCTGGAGGAAGCCGGAGTCGATCAGGAAGGCGACGGCCTTGGCGATGATGCCGGTGGTGGAACCGGCGAGCCGCCGGGCGTCCTTGGTCGCGCCGGTCGCGCTGCGCCTGCTGTAGACCCGCCAGGCGGCTTCGAGCCCGGGGGCGTCGCTCGCCGGGTCGGTGATCTCACCGCTCTCGCCGGCCCGCTCCTCCAGCCGGCGGCAGGCCTGGCGGACGAAGGCGTCCACCCCGTTGACGCTGATCCGGCCGATGTAGCCGTCGTCCGCGAGGTCCTCGGGGCGGGGGAAGGCGAGCGCGGCGGCGGCGAGATGGGCCAGGCCGTGCAGGAAGCGGTCACCGGCGTCGGAGGCGGCACGCCGGGCGTAATCCCCCATGCGGACGGCGAAGACGGAGTCCTCGGCGGCGGCGACGGCCATCCCGGCGCGCGGCGAGACCTCCAGGACCACCAGGCCGAGTCCTGCGGCGACGGCGTCCGCGGTGCGTGCGAAGCCCGGGTCCTCGCGGTGGCGGCGGATCAGCTCGGCGTATTCGGCGTCGCGGGCGGGCAGCAGCTTGGGCTGGAGGCCGAGGCCGACCAGCCGCGCGGCGTCGGCGACGTCACCGGCGGTCAGCGCCCCGCCCTCCCGGCCGCGCAGCGTGTCCCGCTCGCGCGGGGCCTCGCGGGGCGGGTCGTAGGCGTCCCGGGCGTCGTACGCGGCGGGCGCGGGCGCCGCAGCGCTCTCGCGTCCGGTGCGCTCCTCGCGGTCGTCGGTCACGGCGTCCTCTCCTTCTTCTCCTGGGGCTCCGCGGCGAGGCGGGCGGTGCCGAGGACGAGGTCGGCGCCGCCGAACTCCGGGTCGTCCAGCTCGGTGCCGTCGTCCACCGCGAAGAGCAGCCGCGGCTCGCCCTGCCGTACGGCCGTGCCCACCGGCGGCGACGCCGCGTGCAGTGCCAGCAGCGCGACGAGGTAGGGCAGTTCGGGGTCGAGGGCGCGGGCCTCGGCGAGCAGGCCGGACAGCCGGCGCGGGGCGTCGTGCGGCAGGTCCAGCAGATCCAGGGCGGCTTCGAGCTGCTCGTCGGAGAAGCGGCTGTCGTCCGGGGTGGCGACGAGGTCCGGCTCGGGCATCTCGGCGCCGAGGTGGTCGCGTTCCAGCGGCGGCGTCAGCAGCAGCTCGACCAGGTCGGTGACACGGACGGCGGCGGGGGTGCGCAGGCCCGTGCCGCGCGCGAAGAAGGCGTCGGTGACCCGGGAGGCCTGCTCGACCGGCAGCGGCAGCAGCGGGGCGACGAGCTGCCCGTACAGGTCGAGACCCGCGCGGGCGGGGGGCGCGGCGAAGGCCTGCCGGTCCTGCTCGGCACGGAAGAGCGGGCCCGCCTCCAGGAGCCGGGACTGCAGCTGGGTGTGCCGCCGGATGCAGTCCTTGACGATGTCGACCAGTTCGGCGGCGCGCCGCTTGTGCTCGGGGTCCTCGGCCTCGTCGCGCGCCTTGCGGATGTTGGTCAGGATCGCGTTCTCGTGCCGGTAGCGGTCGGCGACGTGGTCGAGGGCCTCGGTGATGAGGTCGGGGACGCGCCGCAGCCAGTCCACCGCCCGGACGTTGCGCCGGGTCGCCTCCAGGGTGCGGCGCAGCGTCTCCGCGTACTGCACCGTGCGGTAGCGGGCCTGCTCGGCGGCGAGCTGGGCGTCGGCCAGCCGGCCGCGGCTGATCAGCACCTCCAGCTTGACCTCGGCGGCGATCTGGGCGCTGGTGACGTCGGTGTCCAGGGCGCCCACCAGGACGTTGACGGCCTCGTCGGTGGCCCGCAGGTAGACACCGCCGCCGGGGCCGGGCACCTCCTCGATGAGCTTGAAGTCGTAGTCCCTGCGGACGTACTCCCCGTCGGGGCCGAACGTGCCGTAGACGGCGCGGAATCCGCGGTCGGCGCTGCCGACGTTGATCAGGCTCTCCAGCACCCAGCGGGCGACCCGCTCGTGCTCGGCGTGGGTGCGGGCCGGCGTCTGGGCGGCGACCCGGGGCATCAGCCTGGCCACTATCTGGTCGTGGTCCGCGCCGGTGTCGAAGTCCATGTGGAGGGTGACCAGGTCGATCGCGGCGAGCGCGACCTCCGCCATCGCGTACACCGAGTACTCGCCCGCCAGATTGGCCTTGCGGGCGTCCAGGTCGTGCAGCGGGGCGGTGCAGGCGAGCGCCTTGAGGCGGCGCGCCAGGCCCTCGTCCGCGGCGGGGCCCGGCGCCGGCCGGGGGGCACCCGGCAGCGGATACGGGACGGTCGTGGTCACGCCCCACACACTAGGCGGTGCCACCGACATCGCACGAAACGGCACGGATCGGCACGGGGCGGGCGCCCGTTGTCGGTGCGGGATGCCATGATCGGTCCACCGGCATCGTACGGCAGGCAACGGGGGCCTGCCGAACGGCGGGAGCGGCGGAGAGGACGGCGGGACGGGCATGGCGGACACGGCGGGCGGCGGCCCGGCCGCGGGCCCCGGCAGCGGCGGTACGGCCGGGGTGGTGGTCGATCTGAACGCCGACCTCGGCGAGGGCTTCGGGCGCTGGCACCTCACGGACGACGACGCGCTGCTGGAGGTCGTCACGAGCGCCAACGTCGCGTGCGGCTTCCACGCGGGCGATCCGGCGACGATGCGGAGGGTGTGCGAGCGGGCCGCCGCCGGCGGGGTGCGGATCGGCGCGCAGGTGTCCTACCGGGATCTCGCCGGCTTCGGCCGGCGGGCGATGGAGGTGCCGCCCGAGGAGCTGGCGGCGGAAGTGGCCTACCAGATCGGGGCGCTGGAGGTCTTCGCGCGGGCGGCGGGCGCGGAGGTGGCGTACGTGAAGCCGCACGGGGCGCTCTACAACCGGGCGGTGCACGACGCCGGGCAGGCCGCCGCGATCGTCGACGGGGTGCTGCTCGCGGGGCGGCTGCCCGTCCTGGGTCTGCCCGGCTCGCAGCTGCTCGCCGCCGCGGCGGCGGCCGAACTGCCCGCGGTGGCCGAGGCGTTCGCCGACCGCGCGTACACCCCGCAGGGCACACTGGTGCCGCGCCGCGAGCCCGGTGCGGTGGTCGGCGAGCCGGACGCGGTGGTGGAGCGGGCGGTGCGCATCGCCTCCGGGGCGGGCGTGGTCGCGGTCGACGGCCGGCCGGTGCAGGTCGCCGCGCGCTCGCTGTGCGTCCACGGCGACACGCCCGGCGCCGCGCAGCTTGCCGCGCGGGTCAGGCAGGCACTGGAAGGGGCCGGGCTGCGGGTGGCGGCGTTCGCATGAGGGACAGGTGACGGGGTGACGCGGTGGTGAGGTGCCGGGTGCTGCCGATGGGGCCCGACGCGGTGCTGGTCGAGACGGAGGACGGCGAGCGCGCGCAGGCGCTGCACGCCGAGCTGCTGCGGCGGCGCGCCGCCGGGGAGTTCGCGGAGGTGCGGGAGATCGTGCCCGCCGCACGGACGGTGCTGGTCGCGGGGCTCGCCGATCCCGCGGGCTTCGCCGCCGCCGTGAGCGGCTGGCAGGTGCCACCCGTGGGGCCGGGCAGCGGCGAGCCGCGGGAGCTCGCGGTGCGCTTCGACGGGCCCGACGTGGCGGAGGTCGCCGCGCTGTGGTCGGTCGCCCCCGAGGAGCTGCCGGGCATCGTCACGGCGACGCCCTTCCGCGTGGCCTTCTGCGGCTTCGCGCCCGGCTTCGCGTATCTGACCGGCCTGCCGCCCGAGTTGCACGTCCCGCGCCGGCCGACGCCGCGCACGGCCGTCCCCGCGGGCTCCGTCGCCCTGGCCGGCCCCTACGCCGGCGCCTACCCCCGCTCCTCCCCCGGCGGCTGGCAGCTCATCGGCACGACGGACGCTCCGCTGTGGGAGCCGTCCCGCGACCCGGCAGCGCTGCTGTCGCCGGGCACGGAGGTCCGTTTCGTGGAGGTGACGGCGTGACCGCCCTCCGCCGGGCTCACCGGCCGGCCGCGGCGACCCACGCCCGCGCCGGCCGCGCCGCTCGGCGGGGGCGGCGGGACCGCGGCGCCTCCCCGCCGGTGGGCGGACGGCGGGACGCGTACCGCGCGGCGGCGGGCGGCGGTCGCCGCGTTCCCGCGCCGCTCGCGCACCGGGGCGAGGGTTCGCCGTCCGCCGCGCGCGGGCTGCGCGGGACGGGCCCGGAGCCGTCGTGCGTGCTTCCGGCCGCCGCGTGCCGGGAGCCGGTCGCGGACGGGGCGGTCGCGGTGACCGGCGGCGCCCGCGGGCGGCGGGGACCGGCCGGAGGTGCGCGGTGAGCGGTGCGGGCTTCGTCGTGGTCCGGGCCGGCGCGCTGACGACCGTTCAGGACCTCGGGCGCGCGGGGTACGCGCATCTGGGGGTGCCGAGGTCCGGAGCGCTGGACGTGCCGGCGTACCGGCTCGCCAACCGGCTGGTCGGCAACGACGAGGGGGCCGCCGGGCTGGAGACGACCGTGAACGGGTGCGCGCTGCGGGCGGAGCGGCCGCTGCTCGTCGCGGTGACCGGGGCCCCCTGCCCGGTACGGGTCGACGGCCGTCCCGCCGCATGGGGCGCGCCGGTGCGGGTGCCGGGCGGCGCGGTGCTGGACGTGGGCGCGGCGACGGCCGGTCTGCGCTCGTACGTGGCCGTGGCCGGCGGTGTCGCGGCCGAGCCGGTGCTGGGCAGCCGCTCCGCCGACCTGCTCTCCGGCCTCGGGCCCGCGCCGCTCACCGACGGCGCCGCGGTGCCGGTCGGCCCCGGGCGGGGTGCCCTCCGTGCCGCGGCCGACGCCCTGCCGTACGGGCCCGTGGGGGGTGAGCTGGTCCTGCCGCTCGTGCCCGGGCCGCGGGACGACTGGTTCGCGCCCGGCGCGCTGACCCGCCTGGTCGCGGGCGACTACGCGGTCTCCCCCGCTTCCAACCGGATCGGCCTGCGCACCACCGGTCCCGCGCTGGAGCGGGCGGCCGGGCGGGACGGGGAGCTGCCGAGCGAGCCCATGGTGCCCGGCGCCGTCCAGGTGCCGCCGGACGGGCTGCCCGTGGTCTTCCTCGCCGACCATCCGACGACCGGCGGTTATCCGGTGATCGGTGTGGTGCCCGAGACGTCGCTGCCCGCCGCGGCCCAGTCGGCGCCGGGCAGCAAAGTCCGTTTCGTCCTGCTGCGTTCGGCCCGGCCCGCGGTGTGAGACGGCGCCGCCTCCTCGACGCCCGGCGTGCCCGGGCGGTCGCCTTCCGGGCGGCGGCACCGCCGGGCGGGGGTCATCGGGGGAGGTCCGCGGGGAGGGCGGCGTGGGCGGTGAGGAAGGCGGTGACGGCGGCCGGCCAGGTGAAGAGCCCGGCGCGGGCGCGGGCGCGCCGGCGGCGGGTGCCGGCGGGGACGGCGAGGAGGGTGCGGACGGCCGCGGCGAGTTCCGCGGGGGTCGTACCGGAGCCCCCCGCGGGGCCGATGATGCCGGGGAGGGCGGAGCGCGCGCTGGCCACCACGGGCGTGCCGCAGGCCAGCGCTTCGAGGGCGGCGAGTCCGAAGGTCTCGACCGGGCCGGGAGCTAGCGCGATGTCCGCGGTCGCGAGGACCGCCGCGAGGTCGTCGCGCCGGGGGACGTGGCCGAGGAAGGTCACGGGCAGCCGTTCCGCCCTGGCGTGGGCGGTGAGGCGGTTGCGCAGCGGCCCGTCGCCCGCGACGACGAGGGCTGCGTCGAGGCCGCCGCGGCGCAGTTCGGCGAGGACGCGCAGCGCGTCGTCGGGCCGCTTCTCCGGGCTGAGCCGGGAGCAGAGCACGAGCACGACGGCGGCGCCGTACGCGTACCGCTCGCGCAGTGCGGGGTCGTGGCGGCCCGGGTGCAGGCCGTCGAGGTCCACGCCGAGCGGGGCGCGGACGACGTTGCGGGCGCCGATCCGGCGGAATTCCGCCTCGGCCCATGCGGTGGTGCACACGACGCGGGTGTAGGAGTGGGCGGTGCGCCGGTTGAGCGCGTCGGCGGTGCGGCGTGCCGCGGCCGCGGGGACGCCCCAGGTGCCGAGGACGCCGTCCGCGCTCTCGTGGGACACCATGACGGCGGGCACCCTGCGCCGCCGGGCCCATGCGCCGGTCCAGCGCAGGGTGGTGCGGTCGGAGACCTCCAGCCGGTCGGGGGCGAGGGACTCCAGGACGGCGGCGACGGGTGCCCTGCGGGCGAGGACCCGGTAGCCGCCGCTGCCGGGGATCTCGGGGCCGGGCAGGGTGATGACGCGTCCCTGCGGGGTGGTTTCGTCGGAGGCCTCGGGGCCGGGGACGACCAGGACGGGTTCGTGCCCCGCCGCCGCGTAGCCCTCGCCGAGGTGGCGCAGCGCGGTGCGCAGGCCGCCGGAGACCGGGGTGACGAAGTTCGCGACGCGGACGATGCGCAGGCCGGCGGTCTTCATGCGGCGACCGTCGCGCGTTCGCCGAGCACCTGCGCGTAGTGGGAGAGGAGCAGGTCGCCGACGGCCTCCCAGCTGCGCGCGGCGACACTGCGGCGGCCTGCGGCGCCGAAGCGGACACGCAGCCGCGGATCGGCGTGCAGCAGGCGGACGGCGGTGCGGACCGCGAGCTCGTCGCCGGGCGGCACGAGCAGCCCGGTGCGGCCGTGGCCGACGAGGTCGAGGGGGCCGCCGGCGGCGGGCGCGACGACCGGCACACCGCTCGCCATGGCCTCCTGGACGGTCTGGCAGAAGGTCTCGAAGGGCCCGGTGTGGCAGAAGACGTCGAGGGAGGCGAAGATCCGGGCGAGGTCGTCACCGGTCCTGCGGCCGAGGAAGACCGCCTGCGGCATGGCCTGGCGCAGTCCCGGCGCGCTGGGTCCGTCGCCGACCACGACGACCCGCACACCGGGCAGCTCGCAGGTCCCGGCGAGGAGTTCGACGTGCTTCTCGGCGGCGAGCCGGCCGACGTATCCGACGATCAGCTCGCCGCGCGGGGCGAGTTCGCGGCGCAGCGCCTCGTCGCGGCGGCGGGGGTGGAAGCGGACGGCGTCGACGCCGCGCGGCCACAGGTGCACGCGCGGGACGCCGTGTTCGGTGAGCGCGGCGACGGAGGCGCTGGAGGGCGCGAGTGTGCGGGCGGCGGCGGAGTGGACGGCGCGGATGCGGCGCCAGGCGGCGGCCTCGCCGGCGTTCAGGTACGTCCTGGCGTAGCCGGCCAGGTCGGTCTGGTAGACGGCGACGGCGGGGATGCGCAGCCGGGTCGCGGCGGCCTGGCCGCGGACCCCGAGGACGAAGGGGCTGGCCAGGTGGACGATGTCGGCGCGGTGCGCGGCGATGGCGGCGGCGGTGCGGCGGCCGGGCAGCGCGACGCGCACCTGGGGGTATCCGGGCAGCGGGAGGGAGGGGACGCGGACGACCGGGTACGGGTCGCCGGCCTGCCGGCCGCCCGGTCCCGCGGGGGCGATGACCAGCGGGTCGTGGCCGGTCCTGGCGAGGTGTTCGGCGGTGCGCAGGGCGCAGTGGGCGACACCGTTGACGTCGGGCGGGAAGGACTCCGTGACGATGGCGACTCTCATACGGAGGTTGTCGCCGGACGGGACGTTGTCACGGCCACGAGGATCTTTCCCGAAGGGGAACGCCCCGTGAGCGTTGGCCCGCGCCTCACCCGTCGCGCCGGGACGCCCGGGCCGAGGCCGCCTTCCGGCGCCCGGGGGATGCGGCGACGGGCGTTCGGCGGGCACCCGGCGGAGCGCGCCGCCCTCCCGGCGCCCCCCGTACCGGCCCCGGGCCGCGTACCGGCGGCCTGCGGGCCCGTAGAGGGCGCCCCGCGCGCCCCGCGGCGGTGTCCCCCAGCATCACATCGAGCCGGTCCGGCGCTGCGGGCCCGTACCGCCCCTCAGCGTGCGGTGCCGCCCGAGCTGAGCCGGCCGCGCACGGCGGTCTGCACCTCAGCCTCCTCGGCCGGATCCGCGGCGAGGCGGCGCAGCTGGGCCAGGACCCGGACGTCGCCGGAGGCGGCGCGGTGCGCGGCCAGTTCCCGGGTGGCCTCCTCGCAGTCCCACAGGCACTCCACCGCGAAGCCCGCGGCGAATCCTGGGTCCACGTCCGCCAGGGCGCGGGCGGCGGTGCCGCGCAGCTGTGAGCAGGACGTCTCGCGGTAGATGTGCCGCAGCAGCGGCGCGGCGTGGCTGATGCCGAGCCGCCCGGCGCCTTCGACGAGCGGCTCGATGCCCTCGGCGTCGGCGCCGTCGTCCTGGACGGCGCGGCGCAGCGCGGCGAGGACGAGCGTGCTGTCGGCGGGGCCGCCGTGCCGGGCGAGGGTGCGGGCGGCAGCGGCGCCGAGCGCGTCGGTGCGGGGCGCCCAGGCGCGGGCGCGTTCCAGCGCAGGGGCGTCGTGCATGCGCTCGAAGGATTCGACCGCGGCCCGCAGCACACGCTCGTCGGCGGATTCGGCCGCGGCGCCGATCAGGTCGAGGCAGCGCGGGTCGCGGCGGTCGGACAGGTGCCGCAGGGCGGCGGCGCGGGCGGCGGACGGGCCGCGTTCGGCGGCGGCCAGCAGGGCGGGGCGGTCCTCGGGTCCGGCGACGGCGGCGAGGCAGCGGGCGGCGGGCTGGTCCCGTTCGGCGGCGGGGTGGGCGTCGAGTCCCTGCTGGGCCCAGTCGAGGACGGCGGCGACGCCCCAGCCGGGGGTCGGGCCCGCCGACCGCAGCTGGCGTTGCCAGCGGTCGAAGCTGACCTGCTCACCGGCCCGGCGGACGCGTTCGGCGGTCTCGGGGTGTGCGGCGTCCTCGGCCCACAGCTGCCAGGGCCTGGGTTCGTAGGACTCGCGGACGGCACGGGCGAGGTCGGCGTCGCCCTCCGGGGTCCGCGGGAAGCGGGCGACGACGGCGGGGCCGAGGGCGCGCAGTCCGGCCTCCCCGTCGCGGACGGCCAGCTCGTCGAGGGCCCATTCCCAGCAGCCGCCGGTCGCGGCGTAGCGGCGCAGCAGGCGCAGCGCGTCCCTGCGGCCGTAGCCGGCGAGGTGGCCGAGGACGGACAGGGCCAGACCGCAGCGGTGCTCGTCGGGGGAGATCAGGTCGTCGGGGTGGAAGAGGTGCTGTTCGATCCCGTCGAGCGGGCCCTCCAGGTCGGAGTACAGGCGCGCGTAATAGAGGGAGCGCGACTCGACCCGCCAGTCCAGGCGGGGGTCGCGCAGCACGCAGTGCTCCAGGGCGGCGAGTGCCTCGGCCCGCGGCGCCGCGAGGGCGTGCAGGGGACCGTCTCCGCGCCCCCGCTGGAGGAGGCCGAGAAGAGTGCCACTGGGCGCTATGTCTGGGTCGAACATGAGGTCAGCATCCGGTGCGGAGGGTTCCATGGCAACGGGATTTCCGCTGCTGATGCCCGGCGTCCTTCCCTGCCACCGGGCATTTCGTGCCTGGCGGCGGGGGCGGACCACGACGGGGACGGGCGGCCGCAGCCTACCGACTCCGGGCCGCCGTGTCGCTTCCGGCACCCCTGCGACCAGGAGCAGGATGGCCCCGGCGGGACGGGCGCGTGTCCGCCGGAAGACCGCCGGACGGCCATCGGGTGGCCGGAAACACCCTACGCACCCGGCATATGCCAGAAGCACCACCAGATCGGGTATCGCGGAAACCCTTACGGGCCATCGCTCCCTGTGCAACAGTCGTTACCGGCCCCTTCCGTCCGCCACGGCCGAGAGCGCCTGCCAGCAGACACGTTCGGAGTGCGTCATGCCGTCCCCCACGCATGCGGATCACACCGCCGCACAGCTGCCCGACCCCGATGCGGTGGACGCGCTCATCACCGAGGCGCGCCGGCTGCGGGCCCGGGTCGACGCGATGCTGCACGGCGGCGACAGCGCCGGGGACCCCCAGGTGCGCTGGCGGCGCGCGCTGTGCGACCTCGCGGTGCACCAGCTGGACGACCTCGGCGCCCACCTCGGGCAGCTGAGGGACGGCCTCGGCGACACCGGCCCGGCGGACGGCCGCCCGCTGCTGCCGGACGTGCCGCTGCGCGACGGCGGGCCCGACGCGGCCGCCGTGGGCGCGCTGGGCCGGGCGGGCAGCGCCCAGTGGGACCTGCTCACCGACACCGCGCACTGGTCCGACGAGCTCTACCGGATCTTCGGCCGCTCCAGCGAGGACGGGCCGCTCACCCTGGACGAGCTCCCGTCGTGGCTGTTCGCCGAGGACCAGGCGCTGCTGACGGGCATGGTGACCGGCTGCCTGGTGGACGGCCGGCCGATCGACGGGGAGTTCCGCATCGTGCGCGGCGACGGCTCGGTCCGCACCGTGCACATGGTGGGCGAGCCGGTACTGGGCGCCGACGGCGGCACGGAGTCGATGTGGGCGGTGCTGCGGGACGTCAGCGACCTGCGCCGCAGCCAGCGCACGCTGCGTGAGACGAGGGAGTCGCTGCAGCGGCAGCGGCAGATCGCACAGACCGAGCGGCGGATGGCGGTCGAGCTGCAGGAAGCCGTGCTGCCCCCGTGGCGCGGCGCCCAGCGCTTTCCTCAGGACGGGGGGCCGGCCACGATGGATCTGGCGGCGCACTACCTGCCGTCCGCGACCAGCGCGCTGATCGGCGGCGACTGGTACGACGCGATGCAGTTGCCGGACGGCTCGTCGTTACTGACCGTGGGGGATCTCACCGGCCACGGCGTGGCCGCCACCTCCGGAATGGCGATGCTGGTCGGCGCGCTGCGCGGGATGGCCGTCGCGGGCCTCCAGCCCGGTCCGCTGATGGGCTGGCTCAACGAACTGCTCGACACCTCCCCGCAGCCCGCCCTGGGCAGCGCGCTGTGCTGCCGCTACGACCCGAAGACCCGCGTGCTGCACTGGGCGCAGGCCGGCCACCCCGCCCCGCTGCTCTTCCGCGACGGGGCAGGGCGGCCGCTGGACGCACCGGACGGCGTGCTGCTCGGCGCGACCTCAGGTGCGCAGTACGCCCAGGCCAGCGAGCAGCTCCAGCCCGGTGACCTGCTGGTGCTGCACACGGACGGGCTCGTCCCGCGCCGTGCCGCGACCGACGGCCGGGGCACCCCGGAGGCCGACGGGGGCGGGCACCGGCTGCTGGCGATGGCGCCGCGGCTCATCGCCGCCAGGAGCGCACAGGACTGCGTACGGCTGGTGGCGGAGGAGTTCGGCACGCCGGACCGCGAGGACGACGCGTGCGTGCTGATCGCCAGGATCGGCTGAGCGGCGGCAGCGGGGCGCACGCCGTGAGACGGCCGTACGGTGCCGTGTCAGCGGCAGCGGACAGCCGGAACGACATCCGGGAGCGGAGGGTGCGCACGTGCGCAGTACCGGTACCCGGTGAGGCGGTCAGGCCTCGCGGTAGCGGACCCCGCCGGCGCCTCCCCTTTTCTGCCGCGGCAGTTGCGACTCGATCTCCCGCCGCAGCTCCTGCACCCGGCTGTAGTCGGAGTAGCGGCCGGTGAGGCGGTACATCTCGCGCAGCCGGTCCCAGGTGCGGTGCGAGGAGGTCTGGCCGATGGTGAGCAGCGCCATGCGGGCGTAGCGGTCGGCCTGGTCGGGGTCGTCGGCGATGAAGCAGGCCGAGGCGAGCGACAGGTAGTCGAAGATGGTCGACCGCTCGTGGCCCTCCGGGCGCAGGCCGAGCGCCTGCTTGGCGTGGTGCTGGGCCTGCACGGCGGCCGCGGGCTCGTGCTCGGCGAGCGTGCGGTAGGCGAGGGCCTGCATGCCGTGCAGGTCGGCCTCGTCGAAATTCTGCATCCAGTCGGGCGGGGGGCCGTCCGCCCGGTCCGACACGAAGAGCTCCTCGGCCTCGCCGAGCGTGCGGCGCATCGCCTGGCCGCGGCCCATCGACGCCTGCGCCCAGGCCTCGATGGTGTGCAGCATGGCGCGGGTGCGCGGCAGGGCCTGCTCGCCCGCGCCGGACTGCGCGAGCTTCATCAGGTCCAGCGCCTGCTCGGGCTTGCCGAGGTGCACCATCTGCCGGGCGGCGCGGGAGAGCGCCTCGCCGGCGCGCGGGCGGTCGCCGCCCTCGCGCGCGGCGTGCGCGGCGATCAGGAAGTACTTCTGCGCGGTGGGTTCGAGGCCGATGTCGTGGGACATCCAGCCGGCCAGGACCGCCAGGTTGGCGGCCACGCCCCACAGCCTGCGCTGGAGGTGCGCCGGGTGGTGGTAGGAGAGCATGCCGCCGACCTCGTTGAGCTGGCCGACGACGGCCTTGCGCTGGAGCCCGCCGCCTCGGGAGGCGTCCCAGGCGCGGAAGACCTGCACCGAGGCCTCCAGCGAGTCGACCTCCTGCGAGCCGACCGGGGCCGCCTCGTAGCGGTCGTAGTCGGCCGGGTCGGCGTGCAGCGGGTTGTCGAGGACCGGGCCGTCGGCCGCGAGGGCCGGGTCGGAGTGCAGCCAGTCGTACAGGGCGTTGCTGATGACGGTGCTGGAGGCGAGCGCGGCGCCCGCGCCCACCAGACCGCGTCGGTTGAGCATGAGGTCCATTCCCGTGAATTCGGTGAGGACCGCGGCCGTTCTGTCCGGCGCCCACCGAAGGCCGTCGCCGGCCTTCTTCCGGTTCGTCTGCCGACGCCGGTCGAACCCGAGATCCTCGATGGTCACGACACGGCCGAGACGCTCGGTGAACAGTACGGACAGCACCTTCGGCACGGGATCGCGCGGCGACTCGCCGGTGTCGATCCAGCGGCGGACGCGCGACGTGTCGGTCGCCAGCTGCGGGTGGCCCATGGCCGCCGCCTGCCGGTTGACCAGCCGCGCGAGCTCGCCCTTGGACCAGCCGGTGAGTGCGAACAGGTCCGCGAGTCGGGTGTTGGCCACATTGCCCACGTCAAGCCCCCAGGTTCCTCGGCGCTGTTGACACTATTCCCCCCGACATCCCCCCGACATGGGCCCCGTGACTATTCGCCAGGGTTCGCCAGGGTCCGCCAGATGGTCTGCCACGGCGGGCCGGGTGTCAGGTAGGAAAGCGCCACCCCGTCCAGGCGCCGCATTCCCCAGGGTGCGGTGCCGGGACGGGGAGGCGTTTCCCCACCTGCTGGCACACGAAGGGATCTGCTTTCTCCCATGTATTCGGCATCGTCCTCCGTGTCCGCCCCGCCCCGCCCCGTTCAGTCCCGGCCGGCTCCCGCCCGCCAGGGCTTTCCCGCGGTGCCCGAACCGGCGCTCAGACCGCGGCCGGCGGCCGGCCTGCGGCGCGCGGCGCTCGGCGGGACCCATCCCCTCAGCGGGAGACTCGACTTGACCGGCCCGCAGGGAGCCCAGCTGCGTACCGCGGTCGCCGCGGTGCAGCGGATCTGCCCCGAGTTCACACCCGTTCAGCTGCTGCGCCGCGGCGGCCGTACGGCGCTGCTGGTCGGCACCTCGGGACGCGCCCCGGCCGTGGCGAAGTGCCTGCTGGACCACTCCCCCGCGTGGGCGGATCGTTTCCGCCACGAGATAGCGGCCTACCGCACCTTCGTCCGGCACCGTCCTCCGGTGCGGGTGCCGCGGCTCATCGCCGCCGACCCGGAGAGCTGCGTGCTGGTGATGGAGCGGATGCCGGGCCGGGTGGTCTCGCCGCAGCGCCACCCCTCGCACGCCCCGGCCCGTGGTGACGTGCGGGCGGCCCTGTCGGCGTACGCGCGCATCAACACATGGCGCCCGCCGCCCGGTTCCTTCGACGCGCCGATCGACTACGCGGCGCGCCTGGGCCGTTACCACGAGCTGGGCCTGCTGACCGACCGGGACATGGGCGACCTGCAGAAGCTGCTGCACGGCCTGGCGCACACGCAGGGGCAGTTCTGCCACGGCGACGCGCTGCTGTCCAACGTGCTGCTGTCGCCCGCCGGCCCGTCGCTGGTCGACTGGGAGCACGCGGGCTGGTACCTGCCGGGCTACGACCTGGCGGTGCTGTGGTCGGTGCTCGGCGACGACGAGGCCGCGCGCCGCCAGATCAGCCAGCAGGCGCAGGCGGCGGGCCCGGCCGCGCGGGACGCCTTCCTGGTGAACCTGATGCTCGTGCTGACGCGGGAGATCCGCACCTACGAGACGGCCGTCCAGCGCACCATGCGCTCCACGGCCCCGGTGGCGCCGGGTGCCGCCGAGACGGGCGAGGAGCAGCGGCTGCTGCTGCGCCGGCTGCACGACGACTGCGGGCTGGCCCGCAGGGCCGTACGTGCGGCGGTCGGCACCCGCTGAGCGGGTCGGGCTGAGCGCGGGGGCTCAGCCGGCCTGGAACATCTCCGCGGGCAGCGGCTTGAGCAGCTGGTAGAGGTCGTCGGTGATCGGCCGGTCCCAGGTGGCGATGGTCACCTGGACGCCGTCGCTGCGGTCGAACTGGGCGCAGGCGACACGCGACTCGGAGATCTTGATGCGGCGTACGATCAGCAGCCCGTCGCCCTGCCAGACCGGGGTGTCCTCCGTCTCGGTGACCACCGCGGGCTCGTCGTTGCCGAGCGCGGCCAGCAGCTGCGCCACTTCGAAGGGCACCTGCCCCTCCTCCAGCTGGCGCGCGGGCGAGCCCTCCGGGAGGTTGCCGATGAGCATCGCGGGACCGCGCCCCCCGAAGAGGTCGTAGCGCAGGTAGATGCCCTCGCAGCGCCCGTCGGGGCCGGGCAGCAGGCCGGCGCCGAGGTCACCGGGCCAGTCCCCCGGGTCCATCGCGAGAACGTCGAAGTCCGGCCCGGTGGGCGTGGCGGGGCGGCGGCGGAGGAAGGACATGCCGCCATGGTACTGGGCGGCGCTCAGCCCGCGGCGCCCTGCGCTGCGGTGATCGCCGCCAGCTCGGCCCGGGCGCGCTCCGCCGTGCCGTCCGCGGCGCACCGCTCCGCGGCGGCCAGGCCCGCGCGCAGCCGCTCGGCTGCCTCCTCGTCGCTGCCCGCCGCCCGCAGTGCGCTCCCGTGGTCGACGAGCGCTCCGGCCAGGTCGTGCACCGCGGGCGACGCGTCCAGGCACGCCACCGCCTCCTCCAGCAGCCGCAGCCGCTCGGCGCCGGTGGAGACCAGGCCCGCCGCCCGCAGCGCCTGCCCGATCGCGGCGCCGGCGCCGTAGTGCCGGGCCCGGCTCACCGCGTCCAGCGCGGTGGTCAGCGCGCTGTCCGGTGCCACGTGCCGCTGGGCGAGGGCCAGGTGGATCTGCCAGGGGCACCACGCGGGGTTGCGCCAGCCGCGCCGGTCCAGCCGGCCGCCCGCCTCGGTCAGCGCCGCGGCAGCCTCGGCGTGCAGGCCCTGGGCGAGCAGCAGCTCGCCGTGGACCGCCTGGGCGTCGGGGAAGGTGACGGCGGACGGGAAGGGCGCGTGGAAGTCGTGGTCGCCCGCGACCTCGGCGGCGTCCGCCACCTTCCCGCGGGCCAGCAGGACGGCGACCAGGCCGGCCACGGCGTACCAGTGCACGGGGGTGCCGCGCCCGACGCGTTCGGCGAGCCGGAGCCCGCCGCGGGCGGCCTGTTCGGCGTCGGCGAGCAGGCCCTGGCGGTAGCGGACGTGGCCCAGCAGCACCTGCCCGAAGGCGAGATGGGCGCCGTGGAAGCCGAAGCGCTCGAATGCGGCGATGCCGGTGGCGAACAGTTCCTCGGTGCGCTCGGGCCGGTCGGCGTAGGCGTAGGTCATGGCGACGAGCACCGGCACCTCGAAGCCGCGGGTCTCGTCGGCCCAGGGCATACCGCCGGCCAGGGCGCGTTCGCTGTGCCGCAGGGCCTCGCCGACCGGCTCGCCGCGCAGCGTCGCGTCCCACGCGCGCAGGCCGATGATGTAGCGCTCGGTGGCGTCGCGTCCGGTGAGCCGGTCGGCGAGCAGGGCCAGCCGTTTGGAGCGGCCCTGCGAGTCGGGCTCGTCGGTGCGGAAGGCATCCCACATGAACTGCTCGGCCTGCATGCGCAGCCGCCCGCGGGAGGTGGTGGCGCTGCGCGCGGCACGGGCCACGATCTCGGCGGCCTCACCGAGCTGGTCGCTGTGCGCGAGCGACTGCGAGAGCCGGAAGACGATGCCGTCGCGCAGCGCCGGATCGCCCGTGGGCTCCTCCAGCGCCGCCTTCAGGTGGCCGACGGTGACGGACGGTTCGAGCAGTTGCGAGGCGCAGGCCAGCTCGTAGAGCACCGCGGCCCGGTCGTCCTCCTGCGGCGGTTCGCGCAGCGCCCGGCGCAGGTAGCTGCGGGCGGCCTCGCGCGCTCCGGCGCGCAGGGTGTCGCGGGCGGCGGCCCGCAGCTGGGCGACGACCCACGGGTCGCCCGCGGGCCGCGTCTCCAGCAGGTGGCGGGCGGCGGCGCTGGGCCCGAGCCCGGCGTCCACGACGGACCAGGCGGCCTGGGCGTGCAGGCCGGTCCGGACGGTGTCGGGGATGGCGCGGTAGACGGCGGTGGCGATGAGCGGGTGGGCGAAGTCCAGCGTCTCGCCGCCCGCGAGGATACGGGCCGAGCGCAGCCGCTCGGCGCAGTCGACGGCCTCCTCGTGGCCGAGCCCCGCGACGTCGGCGGCCAGCTCGGGCGTGCCGGCGGTGCCGAGGACGGCCGCGGCCCAGGCGAACCGCACGGTGGACGGCCCGAGCCGGTCCAGCCGCCGGGCCAGGCCCGGGCCCTTGACGGCGGCGGCGAGGTCGCGCAGCTGGTGCAGCGCGGTGGCGTCCGGGGCGAGGCCCTGCTCGGCGACCTTGGCGGCCAGCTCGACGGCCTCGAAGGGGTTGCCGGAGGTGACCTCGAAGCACTCGCGGCAGAAGGCGTCGTCCGCGTGGGCCCCCACGGCGTCGCGCACGACACGGGCGACGGCGGCCTCGGTGAGCGGCGGCAGCCCGATCGGGCGGTGCCCGGACCTGCCGGGCAGCCCGCGGAACGCCTCGGCGTCCGGCGGGAGTTCGTCGGGCCGGTAGCCGATGACGACGAGCAGGGCCAGGTCGTCGGTGCGCGGCGCGAAGGCGGCCAGCCAGTTGAGCGACTGCGGGTCGGCCCAGTGGGCGTCGTCGAGGACCAGCACGACGGGCGCGCGTTTCACCGCGAGGTGGGTGAGCACCCAGTCGAGGCCGTCGCGCAGCGCCTGGGCGTCGGAGGCGTCGCCCTCCGCGGTGCACAGGCCGAGCGCGGGACCGACGACGCCGTACCAGCTGCCCAGCGCGGCCCGGGCCTCGGCCTCGCCGGCCGCGGCGAACTGCGGCTGGAGCAGCTGCCGGGCGACGTGGAAGGCGACGTGCTGCTGGTGCTCGCCGCCGCGCGCGGACAGCACGGTGCAGCCGCGGCCGGCGGCCTGCCGGCGCACCTCGGCGAGCAGTGCGGTCTTGCCCAGGCCCGCCGGTCCGGAGAAGGCGAGCAGGCCGCCGGTGAGCGCCGCGTCCTCGTACCCGGCTCCGTCGGCGCGCCGTCCGGTCAGCTCGTCCAGGGCCTCTTCCACGGCGAGGAGATGGGCGTCGCGTTCGAGCAGCGCAGGCCTGAGCCGGGTGTGACGCTGCGGCATGGGGCACCCCCTCGCGGCCGGTGGGGCTCAGGCGGCCGCGCCGCACTCGCGCCCCGCCTGTCGACCTCGTACGGCCTCACAGCGTACGCCGTCAGGTGCGGTGTGTAAGCGGGAACAGCCGTGCCCGGCCGGCCACTGGCAGGGGGCACGACCGGGCACGGCGCGTGGGGCGGCGGGGGCGTACGCGGAGCGCTGCCGCCCCGGCGGCCACGGTGGAGCCTGCCACGCCGGACGCGGGCGGGCCGGCGATCGCGGGACACGCACCGGGGCCGTTCCTCCGTGCGCCCCCGGTGCGCCCCGTTACCGCGCGTAGCCCTTCCGGAGCATCATCACCCGGACGAGTGACGCCGTGTCAGGGGTGTACGAGCGCGTCGCGTCCGCGTCAGGCGCCGTCCGCGGTGCGCCGGCGGGCCGCGTGCCGGGCGACGCGGGCGCGGTTGCCGCAGGACGGCTTGCACCACTGCTGGCGGGCGTGCTCCTTGACGAAGTAGCGCACGCAGCGCGGCGCCGGGCAGGCCCGCAGCCGCTCGCGGTCGGGGCCGGCGAGGAAGGCGATGGCGTGCCGGGCGAGCGCGGCCGCGAGGAGGTCGGCGGCCGAGGGGGTGCGGGCGGCCGCGCGCACGGCCGCCGCGGGTCCGCCGGCGGGCCACTCCAGACGGGGCGCGAACGGGACCCGGGCGGCGGCCGCGTTGAGCCGCTCCAGCGCCCGGTCCGCGGAGGGCAGCCGCCCGGCGTCCGCGGAGCTGGGCGGGCCGGGCCGCACCGCTCGGGCGAAGAGCGCCCGCAGTGCGGTGCGCACCTCGACGGCGGCGGCGAGCGTGTCGGCGTCGGCGGTGAAGTCCTCGGCGGTGAACGGGGCGGTGGCGCCGCCGCCCGCGGCGAGGTCGGCACGCAGCGCCTCGCCGTGCGCGCGTACCCAGCGCGTCAGCCCGGCCGGCTCGGCGAGGTCGTCGGCGACGCCGCCCTGCCCGTCGTGGCGGATGGTGACGGCGAGGTCCAGCGCGAGATGATCAGCGGCCATGGCCTAATGGTATCGTGAGCGAAAACCATTAACACGGAGGGGGTGTGTCTGTGTCCGACCTGCGTGAAGTGCTGCGCGGACTCGACGTGTTCGCCGGAGAGCTGCCGGACGTCGACGTCGGCGGGCTGCCGTCGGAACCGCGCGAGCTGTTCGTGGAATGGCTGCTCGCGGCCGTACGGGCCGGGGTGCGCGAACCGCATGCGATGACCCTGTCCACCACGGGCGAGGACGGCGACCCGGCCGCCCGCGTCCTGATCCTCAAGGACGTCTCCCCCGACGGCTGGCACTTCGCCGCCGACGCGGGCGGCCGCAAGGGCCGGGAACTGGCGGCGCGGCCGGCGGCCGCGCTCACCTTCTACTGGTCGCCGCTCGCCCGGCAGGTCAGGATCCGCGGCCGGGTCCGGCCCGGCGGACCGGACGAGGGCGCCGCCGACTTCCTGGCCCGCTCGCCCGGCGCGCGCGCCGAGGCGCTGCTCGGCCGGCAGTCCACCCCGCTGGACGACCTCGCCGTCCGGGACGCCGCGGTACGCGAGGCCGCCGCCCGTATCGAGGCCGAGCCCGGACTGGTCGCACCGGGATGGACCAGGTACGCGCTGCACG
Organism: Streptomyces sp. NPDC020983; assembly: GCF_044333485.1. Lineage (NCBI taxonomy): Bacteria > Bacillati > Actinomycetota > Actinomycetes > Kitasatosporales > Streptomycetaceae > Streptomyces > Streptomyces sp. NPDC020983. Next base: position 47,628 of record NZ_JBIRRA010000003.1, read on the forward strand.
CCGACACCGTCGAGTTCTGGCAGGGCGACCGGGAGCGGCGGCACACCAGGGTCGTCTACACACGGACCGCCGAGGGCTGGGAAAGGGGACTGCTGTGGCCGTGACGGAGCGGACGCCGGGCGGAACGGACGGCGAGGGCACGGCGGAGGAGCCGCACACCGGTCTCCAGGCGGCCTTCACGGCGGGCGTGGCCAGACTGCGCGGGCTCACCGGAGGGCTGACCGACGAGGCGCTGCGCGCCCCGAGCGCGCTGCCCGGCTGGACCCGCGGCCATGTGCTCACGCACATCGAGGGCGTCGGGCTGGCCCTCGCACGGCAGGCGCGCTACGCGCTGCGGGGCAGGACGATCGAGGTCTACGACGGCGGCAGGCCCGCGCGGGACGCCGCGATCGAGGCCGGGCACGGGCGCCCCGCCGCCCAGCTGGCCGCGGCGCTGGCCGACGCGCTGGACGAGGCGGAGGCGTCCTGGGCGGCGGTCGGCCCGGACGACTGGGGGCGCCCGGTGGCGTACCGAGACGGCACCCTGCGCACGGTGGGGCTGGCGTGGTGGCGCGAGCTGGAGATCCACACGGTGGACGCGCGGCTGGGCGCGAGCCCGTCCGGCTGGTCGCCGGAGCTGTGTACCCACCTGCTCGACTTCCTGTCGGTGCGGGTGCCGGGCGGAATCGGGCTGACGGTGACCGCGGTGGACACCGGCGGGGTGTGGACGTTCGGCCGCGGGGCGCGGGTCGCGGTCGAGGGCCGGCTCACCGACCTCGCGGCGTGGTTCGCCGGGCGCACCCCGGAAGGGGAACTCGCGGGCGACCCGCTGCCGGAGCTGGGCACCTGGCCGTGACGGCCGGTACGCGGGCCTGACGCGCGCTGACATGCGGGGGCCGGGGTTCGCGTCGGGCGCGCGCCCCGGCCGGCCGCGCGGCGGTCAGGTGAGGTCGAACTCGCCGTCGCGCGCGCCGAGTACGAAGGCCCGCCACTCGGCGGGGGTGAAGATCAGCGCCGGGCCGTCGGGGTTGCGGCCGTCGCGCATCGCGATGTAGCCCTCGACGAAGGCGATCTGCACGTCGCCGTTGCCCTCCTTGCTCGACAGCCACTCGGCGTCCGTCAGGTCGAGCTGCGGCTTCTTCCCGTCGGCCGACGGCTCTCCCGTGGTGCTCTCCGCCACGTCGTGCTCCTCCCGCTGCGTTGCGTGCCCACCACCCTAGCGGCCGTGGCACACACGGACACGAGATGGCGAAAGCCGCCCGCGGCAGGGCGGGTTCCGATCACGGGAAGGCCGCTGCGGGCGCCTTCCGCGACCGCGGAACGGTCCTTTGCGATCACCGGGCGTCCGGGTGGAGGCTGCCGGTAGGGTGACCGCACATGACCGCACATGATCACGGACGCCGCGGCGGCTCCCCGCTCGACCCCGGCCTCGACCCTGCGCGCAGCGCGCTGGTCACGATCGACCTCATGGACCGCATCGTCGCCTTACCCCTCGCCCCGCTGAACGGCCCCGCGGTGCTCGCCGCCTCGCTGGGGCTGGCGGGCACCTTCCGGGCGGCGGGCGCCACGGTGGTGGCCGTCCGCACGCAGCGGCCGGGTGTCGCCGAGCAGCCGCCCGGGAGCGACCTGGCGGCGGGCGTGGTGCAGGACGGCGACCTCGTCGTCGTCAAGCACACCATCGGGGGCTTCCTGGACACCGGCCTGCACGAACTCCTGCGCGAGCGCGGCGTGGACACCCTGGTGCTCGCCGGGATCGCGACCAACCTGGGCGTGGAATCCACCGCCCGCGCCGCAGCCGACCTGGACTACCGGCTGGTCTTCGCGGCGGACGCGATGGCGGCGCTGACCGCCGCCGAGCACGAGGCGGCCGTCACGCTGGACTTCCCGCGCTTCGGCACCGTGGTGAGCGCGGCGCAGATCGGCTTCGCCGCGCCCTGAGCCGCCGGCCGGGGCAGGGACGGCTCAGCGGGCGGCCGGCGCCCGCGGCGGGAAGGTCGCGCGCAGTGTCGCCCCCGGCCCGCCGCCCGGCACGACGTGCAGCCAGCCGCGGTGGGCGAGCGCGATGTCGCGGGCGATCGGCAGGCCGAGTCCCGATCCGCCGGTGTCCCGGGCGCGCGCGTGGTCGAGCCGGGTGAAGCGGTCGAAGACGGTGGCGTGGTGCTCGGGCGGGATGCCGGGCCCGTCGTCGGCGACGTCGAGCCGCGCCCGGCCGGCCGGGCCGTCGCGGGTCAGCTCGACGGTCACCGCCCCCGACGCGTGCCGTACCGCGTTGTCGACGAGGTTGGCGACCATCCGCCGCAGGTGGTCCGGCGAGCCGTCGACCAGCACGTCGGGGGTGAGCCGCATGCGTACCGCGACATCGGTGCGCGGCCTGGCCCTGGCCGCCTCCTCGGCGACGATCTGCGCCAGGTCCGTCTCGCGGGCGCGGATCGGCTCGCGGGCGTCGAGCCGGGAGAGCAGCAGCAGGTCGGCGGTGAGGGTCTGGAGGCGCTGCACGTCGGCGAGCGCCTCGCGGGCGAGATCCTGCTCCGCCGGCGCGGCCAGCTCCAGCCGGGTGCGCAGCACGGCCATCGGGCTGCGCAGCTCGTGCGCCGCGTCGGCGACGAACTGCCGGTGCGCCCCGACCGCCGTCTGCAGCCGGTCGAGGGTGGCGTTGACGGTACGGGCCAGGGCCGCGACCTCGTCGCGGGCGTCCGTCACGGGGACGCGCTCGTGCAGATCCCGGGCGGTGATCTCGGCGACCTTCGCGCGGATCGCGGACACCGGGCGCAGCGCCCGCCCGGTGGTGTGCCAGCACAGCAGGGCGACCAGCGCGAGCAGGGCGGGGACGCCGGGGACCAGCACCCGCACCAGGGTGCGCATCGCGGCGCGGACCGGCGCGAGGGACGCGGTGCCCTCGACGGTGACCGGGCCCGCGCCGGTGTCCACGTCCATGGAGACCACCACCGTGCCGCCGCCCTCCCCCGGCGGCAGGGGCGGCACGGGGTCCGGGAGCGGGCCGCCGGTGCCGTGGGCGGCCGTGGTGCCGCCCCCTTGGCCGTGCTGCTCCAGGACCACCGCGGCCTTCCGCCCCGCGTCCTGGGCGGCCAGCTCCCGCGCGGAGCGGGTCAGGCTCGCGTGCAGCGACAGGAAGAGCGCGGCGGCGGCGAGCCCGAGGGCCGCGGCCACCACGGCGGTCGCGGCGAGGGTGGTGCGCAGCCGGACGCTCATCTCAGGCCTCCAGCCGGTAGCCGGCGCCGCGGACGGTACGCAGCGTGCTGCGGCCGAAGGGCCTGTCGATCTTGCGGCGCAGCGCGCTGATGTAGACCTCGACCACGTTGGAGTCGCCGTCGTAGGCGAAGTCCCAGGCGCGGGCCAGCAGTTCGGACTTGGGCACCACCTCGCCGGCGCGCCGGGCCAGGCAGTGCAGGATCGCGAACTCCTTGGGCGTCAGCGGGATCAGCACGTCGCCGCGGCTCGCCCGCAGTCCGGCCGGGTCGACCCGCAGGTCGCCCACCGCCAGCACCGCCGGGCGCTCGCGCAGCCCGCGCCGCACGAGGGCGCGCAGCCGGGCGAGCAGCACGACGTAGGAGAAGGGCTTGGTCAGGTAGTCGTCGGCGCCGGTGTCGAGGCCTTCCGCCTCGTCGTACTCGCCGTCCATGGCCGTGAGCATGAGGATCGGCGTCCACACGCCGGCCTCCCGCAGCGCGCGGCACACGCCGTAGCCGTCCAGCTCGGGGAGCATCACGTCGAGCACGATGGCGTCGTACTGGTGCTCGGTGGCCATCCAGAGCCCCTCGCGCCCGTCGTGGGCGAGGTCGACGGCGAAGCCCTCCCGGCTCAGCCCGTCGCCGAGGAGTTCGGCCAGCCTGCGTTCGTCTTCCACCACGAGTATGCGCACCCGCACAGCGTGCGGCCCGCCACCTAAGGCGAACATGAAGATCATCTGCCGGGGCTTCAGCCCCGCTTCAGCCGTCCCGGGCGAGCCTGCTGATCGCTGGACCGGCCGGTCCGGCGATCTCGAACGGGAGACTCCACACGATGATCGACAAGAGGATTGCCGCGGGCTTCGCCCTCGTGGCCGGGGTGGGCCTGGCGAGCGTCGCGGCGGCGCCCGTCAGCGGCGCCGCGACACCGCCGGCGGCCCACCACGCGGCGCACGCGCAGACCGCCGCCAAGGGCGCGGGGAAGGGCAAGGCCCGGGGCGGCAAGCGGATCGTCTGCGTCGTCCGGGTCGGCGGGCCCGCGGGCGGGAAGGGCGGTCCGGTCACGCTGCCGCCGCTGCCCGGGCTGCCCGGCAAGGGCACGGCGGAGAGGATCGAGGTGAAGGTCGTGCACGGCAAGGTCACGGTCTACGTCAACGGCAAGCCCGCGCCCGCGGGTTCGGTGCACGTCGGCACCGGCGCCGGGTGCCCGCCGCCGCCGGGCGGTGTGAGCGTGCACCCCGGTGAGGGCGGCACCGTCCTCCAGGGGGCGCCGGGGGCGGCCGAGGCCGGTCTGTCGACGGCCGGACTGCGGGCCTGACCCGCACCACCGCGGCCGGGGCGCCCCCGAACGGGGCGGGGGCGCCCCGGCCTTCCGGCCCGCGCGGTCTTGGACGGCTTGTTTTCTGTACCTACTAGTATGTACAGTGCGGTCATGGAGACGTCGGAACGACTCATCGAGAGCGCGCAGGCACTGCTGTGGGAACGGGGGTACGTCGGCACCAGCCCCAAGGCCATCCAGGAACGCGCGGGCGCCGGACAGGGCAGCATGTACCACCACTTCCGCGGCAAGCCCGACCTCGCCGTCACGGCGATGCGCCGCAGCGCCGCGCAACTGCGGGCGCAGGCCGAGGAGCAGATCGCCGGCGGCGGCACCGCGCTCGAGCGGGCCACCGCCTACCTCGTCCGGGAGCGTGACGCGCTGCGCGGCTGCCGCGTCGGGCGGATGGCGATGGATCCCGACGTGATCGCGAGCGCCGAACTGCGCGCCCCCGTGCAGGAGACGTTCGCGTGGCTGACCGGCCACCTCGCCGGAGTCGTCGCCGAGGGCGTCGAGGCCGGCGAGCTGCGCCCGGGCCTCGACCCGCACGACACGGCCGCGGCGATCGTCGCCGTCGTCCAGGGCGGCTACGTGCTGGCCCGCGCCGCCGGCTCGCAGGAGCCCTTCGACGCCGCCGTCCGCGGGGCGGTCGCCCTCCTCGCGGCCCAGGCCGTACCCGCCACCGGCCCCTGAACCACAGCCGTACGCCCGACCGGAGCGACCGCCACCCGAGGAGAACGTGCCCGTGCACGCGATGAACTACCGGATCACCCTGCCCGCCGACTACGACATGCGGATCATCCGCCGCCGGGTGGCCGCGAAAGGCCGTCTGCTCGACGACTTCCCCGGCCTCGGCCAGAAGGCGTACCTGATACGGGAGCGGGGCGTCGACGGCTCGCCCGTCAACGAGTACGCGCCCTTCTACCTGTGGAACACCCCCGAGGGCATGCACAGCTTCCTGTGGGGCGCCGGGTTCCAGGCCCTGTGCGACGACTTCGGCCGCCCCGACGTCGAGCACTGGACCGGGCTCGGCTTCGCCCGCGGCCCGGCCCGCGACACCGTGCCGCGCGCCGCCGCCCGCCGCGCCCTGCGGCTCTCCCCCGGCACGGCCCCGGCCACCGCCGTCGCACACGCCCTGGAGGAGATGGCACGCACCGCGGAACGGCCCGGCGTGCACTCCACCGCGGTGGCCGTCGACCCGCGGCGCTGGGAGCTGCTCCACTTCACCCTCTGGGAGGACACCGCGCCCGAGGCTCCCGGTGAGGAGCGCTACCAGGTGCTGCACCTGTCCCGCCCGGAACTCGGCAAGCTGCCCGAGGGGAGGACGTGGTGATGCGCGAGGCCGTGTTCGACCGCGAGGCCGGCTACCGGCTGCTCGGCGAGCTCGCCGGGCCCGGGACCGTCGAGGGCACCCTGAACGGCCTGGAGGCGCTCGCCCCGGGCTTCGCCGACTGGATCGTCACCAGCCTCTTCGGCGGGACGTACCAGCGCGAGGGCCTGGAGCTGCGCGACCGGCAGATCGCCACGCTGGCGGCGCTCACCGCGCTCGGCGGGGTGGAGCCGCAGCTCGACGACCACGTCCGCAACAGCCTGCGGATCGGGGTCGAGCCGCGGGAGATCGTCGAGGTGATGGTGCACCTGGCGCCCTACGTCGGGGTGCCCAAGGCCCTCGCGGGCCTGCGCGTCGCCGCGGCGGTGCTGCGCGGGACCGAGCGGACGGAGGCACGGTGAGCGGCCCCCGCACGGTCCGTACGGTGCTGGGTGACGTCGAGCCCGCGGCGCTCGGCGCCGTCGACGCGCACGACCACCTCTTCCTGCGCAGCCCCGTGCTGCCCGCCCCCCTCGACGACGAGGACGCCGCGCTGGACACCCTGCGCGCCTTCCGCGACCTCGGCGGCGGCGCCCTCGCCCAGTGGACGCCCTTCGCGATGGGCCGGCGACCGGAACGGCTGACCGCGCTCTCACGTGCCACGGGGGTGCACGTGATCGCCGCGACCGGCCTCCACCAGGCCGTCCACTACGACCCCGAGCTGCTGGGGCGGCTGCGCCGCGGCGACACTCTCGCCGAGCTCTTCGTCGCCGAACTCACCGAGGGCACGGTCGCGGGCGACGACCCGGACGGGGCGCGGACCGGCCCGCGGGCCGGGATGATCAAGGTCGCCGGGATGTTCCACGCCCTCGACGACCACACCCGGTGGGTCATGACCGCGGCCGCCCGGGCCCACCACGCCACCGGCGCGCCCATCGGCATCCACCACGAGTCGGGCACCGCCGCGGTGGACGTCCTCGGGCTGCTCCACGGGGAGCTCGGGGTGCCCCCGGGCAGCCTGCTGCTCGGGCACCTCAACCGCTTCCCCGACCCCGGGGTGCACCGCGAACTCGCCGCCGCGGGGGCGTACCTGGCCTTCGACGGGCCGAGCCGGGCGCACAGCGCGACCGATCCGTGGCTGGTCGGCTCCCTCGCCGCCCTCGCCGAGGCGGGCCACGCCTCCCAGCTCCTCCTCGGAGCCGACACCACCGCTCCCGGCGCGGGCCCCGGCGCCTCCTACCTCCTCCGCACCCTGCGCCCCCGGCTGGTCCGCGAACTCGGCCCCGCCGCGGCCGACGCCCTCTTCCGCACGAACCCGTCCCGGGCGTTCTCCGCCCCCTGGCCCGGCTAGCGTCCGGGCCGCCGCCCCGGCGGCCTTCCGCGGCGCCGCGCACGGGCCTCGCCTGCCGGCCGTGGGACGGCCCAGGCGCCGGGATGGGCGCCCGGGTCAGGGCTCGGAGAGGAAGGACCGGGTCGCCGTGAGGAAATCCGGCAGGCGGTCGTCGTGGATCATGTGGCCCGCGGGGATCGTGGTGAGGCGGGCGCCGGGAATGCGGGCGGCGACCTCCGCGAGCTGGTCCTGCGGGATGTGGCTGCGCGGGCCGCCCCCGATGACGAGCGTCGGCGCGGTGATCTCCGCGAGCCCCTCCAGATGCCGCGCCGGCGGTGCGTTGCGCTGGCGGGCGACCGCGGCGACGACCCGCCAGTCGTAACCGGCGGGCCCGGGGCCGGGGCCCGGGTCCGCCGGGACAGGGCGGGGCGGGTCGGCGGGGAAGGGCAGCGGCCCGTCCTCCAGGACCATCCGCCGGACGGCGGACGGCCGGTCCATGGCGACGAGCGAGGCCACCACCGTGCCGAGGGAGTGCGCGACGACGGTGACCTCGTCGAGCCCCAGCTCGCCGAGCAGCGCGAACACGTCGTCCCGCATCGTCTCGAAGGTGTAGTCGTCGGCGTGGTCGCTGTCGCCGTGCCCGCGCAGGTCGAGCGCGGTGGTGCGCCACCCGTCCGCGGCGAGCGCGTCGGCGACCGCGTCCCAGGAGCCCCGGTTCTCGCCGAGGGCGTGCAGGAGCAGCAGCGGGGACCCGCCGGCGGGGCCCGCCTGCTCGTAGGCCAGCCGGACGCCGCCGGAGCGGAAGGTGCGCATGGCGTTCATGCCCGGACCCTAGTACCGGCCCGGCGCCGGGGACGGCCTCGTTCGCCGCGGGCACAACCGCCCGCGGGCCCGGGGAGCCCCGTGCGCCGGACGGCGGAGCGGGCGGGCGGGCGGCCGAATTCCCGCCCGGTGCCGGGGGGCTCGGCACGCCGCGCGGCTCAGCTCCCGGCGGGCGGTGGGACGTTGCGGTGGGCGGCGACGCGTACGTAGAGGGCCTGCGCCTCCGCGGTGCGGCCGAGGCGGCGCAGGCACTGCGCCTCGTCGCTGCGGCTGGCGAGGGTGTCGGGGTGGCCGGCGCCGAGGACGTGCTCGCGGGCGTCGGCCACCTCGTGGTAGACGGCGAGCGCACTGGACCAGCGGCCGAGCCAGCCGAGGGCGACGGCGATCTCCCGCTTGCTGACCAGCGTGTCGGGGTGGAAGGGCCCGAGGACGCGGGCGCGGACGGCGGCCACGTCGCGCGCCTCGGCGAGCGCGCGCTCCCAGTCGCCGAGCCGGCCGAGGTTGACGCCGAGCGCGTGCCGGGCGCGCAGCGTCTCGGGGTCGGTGGTGCCGGCCGTCCTGGCCCTGGCCTCGACGAGGGATTCGTAGAGGGCCAGGGCCTCCGCGCTGCGGCCGAGCCGGCCCAGGCAGATGCCGGTCTCGTACCGGGCGGCGAGCGTGTCGGGGTGGTCGGGGCCGAGGACGCGGGCGCGCGCGGCGGCGACGTCGCGGTAGACGTCGAGCGCCTCGGGCCAGCGGCGGGCCCTGCCGAGCATGTGGCCGACCTCGAAGAGCGTCGTCAGCGTCTGCGGGTGGTCCGCGCCGAGCACCCGGGTGCGCGCCTCGGCCACCTCGGCGGCCAGCGCGTGCGCCTCCTCGGTGCGGCCGAGGCACCCCAGGTTGTAGGCCAGGTTGTGCCGGCACTGGAGGGTGTCGGGATCGTCGGGCCCGGACGCGCGCACCCGGGCGGCGAGCACGCCGGTGTACTCGCGGTGCGCCTCCTCGTGGCGGCCGAGCACCCCGAGCGCGTACGCGGCCTCGTGGCGGGCGGCCAGCGTGTCCGGGTGGTCCGGGCCGAGGACGCGGGCGCGGGCCTCGCCGACGTGCGCGTACAGCCGCAGCGCCTCCTCGGTGCGGCCGAGGCCGGTGAGGCAGTAGGCCGTCTCGTAGCGGCTGGCGAGGGTGTCCGGGTGGTCGGCGCCGAGCGTGCTCTCGCGGGCGGCGGCCACGGCGGTGTGCAGGTCGTGGGCCTGCCGCCACCTGCCCGCCCGGGCCAGGTCGATGGCCTCGGCGTGCCGGGCGGCCAGCTCCGCCTGCGGTCCCGCGGCCGGGCCGGGCGGCGGGGCGGGAACGGGCGGGCGCATCCCGCGGGTGGACCACGCGCCGGTCAGCTCGTGGTGCGGGACGGGCGCGGGCCGGGTGGGGGCGGCGGCGGTGCCCGTGGTCAGGTGCCGCGCCCAGCCGGGCAGTCCGGCGGCCGGCCCCGTCCCGGCGGACGCGGCGGGCGGCTGGTGCGTGAGGCCGCCGCCGCGCAGCGCCTTGAGCCGGCCGCAGACGCCGGCGGCGTCCTGCGGGCGGTCGTCGGGGGCCTTGGCGAGCAGGTCGAGGATGAGCCGGTCCAGCTCGGTCGGCAGCTCCGGGCGCCGGGCACGCGGGGGGTCGGGAGCGGTGTCGCGGTGGCCGACCAGGATCGCCCACGTGTCGCCGAGGTCGAACGGCGGTGCGCCGGTGGCCAGTTCGTAGAGCACGCAGCCCAGCGAGTACAGGTCGCTGCGGTGGTCGACCTCGCCGGAGGCGCCGATCTGCTCGGGCGACATGTAGTGCGGGGTGCCCATGGCCACACCGGTGCCGGTGAGCCGGGAGGTGAAGCCGATGTCGTGGCCGAGCCGGGCGATGCCGAAGTCGCAGATCTTCACCCCGCCGTCGGTGAGCCGCATGATGTTGGCCGGTTTCAGGTCCCGGTGGACGATGCCCTGCGAGTGCGTGTAGGCGAGCGCGTCGGCGACCTGCTCGGCGATGTCGATGACGTCGGGGACGGGCAGCGGGTGCCGCTGGGCGTCGTCGAGGACCTGGAGCAGGTTGCGCCCGTCGAGCAGCTCCATCACCAGGAAGAGCAGGCCGTCGTGCTCGCCGAAGTCGTGGACGACGGTGATGCCGCGGTGCTGGAGTGCCGCGGCGACCCGCGCCTCCCGGCGGAAGCGCTCCTGGAGGACCCGGGTGAAGCCCGCGTCCCTGGCCTGGCCCAGCGGTTTGAGGCACTTCACGGCCACCCTGCGGCCCAGCGCCTCGTCGAGCGCGAGCCACACCTCGCCCATGCCGCCGCGCCCGATCAGCTCGTGCAGCCGGTAGCGCCCCTGGATGACCTCGGCCTGCTCCGCCCCGCCGCCCCGCCCGTGGTGGTCCCCGTGATGTCCCGCCGCCATCGCGTACCCGCCCCCGTGGTCCTCGGTGCTTCCCCGCACTCAGTATGGCCGGGCCGCGCCGAACACGTCACCTCGCATCAGGGCATATCCGCTCAGGCCGTACCCGCCTGCGCCCCGGCGGCGTCCGGCAGCCCGCGGGGGGAGGGGCGCGTGCCGGGGCCGAGCCGGGCGACGGCCCGCAGGATGTGGCCGGGCGGCAGCTGCCAGCGCACCCGCGCGGGGATCGCCCGCAGCAGCCGGCCGGCGGCCCGCAGCCGCCGGTCGGCGGCGCCCGGCGCGGGCCCCGGCCGCCCGTGGAGCTCCTGCGCCCAGGGCGGCAGGGCGGCGTAGGCGGTGCCGGCCACCGCGCGCCACACCGCGATCCGCAGCGGCAGCAGCGGCCAGGGCACGGGCGGCGCGTCGAGGAAGCGCACGATGTCGCCGGATTCGGGCGTGGCGGCGAGCCGCGGCCGTACGGCGTCGAAGTACCCGGCGAGCTCGGCGGTGCTGCCCGGCACATCGGCCGGGTCGAGGCCGACGAGGCGGGCGGCGGTGCGCTGCTCGGCCACGTACGCGTCGGCCTGGGCGGCGGTCAGCGGGTAGCCGGAGCGGCGGGCGACGCCGAGGTAGGAGTCGATCTCGGCGCAGTGCACCCACAGCAGCAGCTCGGGGTCGTCGACGCGGTAGCGCTCGCCGGTGTCCGGGTCGGTCGCGGAGAGCCGGCGGTGGATGCCGCGGACACGGGCGCCCGCGCGCTCGGCGGCGGGCACGGTGCCGTAGGTGATCTCGCCGACGAAGGACGCGGTGCGCAGCAGCCGCCCCCACGAGTCACGCCGGACGTCGGAGTTCTGCACCACCCCGCGCACCGCCCCCGGGTGCAGCGCCTGGAGGTAGAGCGCCCTGATGCCGGCCACCCACATGACCGGGTCGGCGTGCAGCTGCCAGGTCACCGAGCGGGGTCCGAAGAGCCCGGGGTCGGCGTCGCTCATGACGGCCTCCCTTCCCCGGCCCACCGTAGCCGCGCCCGCGGCCGGCCGGGAGGGGCGGGAGGGTACCGCAGGGCCCACGGCCCTTGCCGTACATGGTGCCCCGCGGGCGGTGGAACCGTAGGCTGGAGAGCCCGTGGCCCGTGCGGACGGAGTAGCCGATGAAGATGCTGATCAACGTCGCCGAGAACGTGGTCGCCGACGCGCTGCGGGGTGTCGCCGCCGCGCATCCCGAGCTGATCGTGGACGTGGAGAGGCGGGTGATCGTACGGCGCGGGGCGCCGTACGAGGGCAAGGTCGGGCTGGTCTCCGGCGGCGGGTCCGGGCACGAGCCGCTGCACGGCGGCTTCGTCGGCCGCGGCATGCTGGACGCGGCGTGCCCGGGCGAGGTCTTCACCTCGCCGGTGCCGGACCAGATGGTGCGCGCCGCGGCGGCCGTCGACAGCGGCGCCGGGGTGCTCTTCATCGTGAAGAACTACACCGGCGACGTGCTCAACTTCCAGATGGCCGCCGAGCTGGCCGAGGACGAGGGCGTGCAGGTCGCCACCGTGCTGGTCGACGACGACGTGGCGGTGACCGACAGCACCTGGACCGCGGGGCGGCGGGGCACGGGCGCCACACTCTTCGTCGAGAAGATCGCCGGCGCCGCGGCCGAGGAGGGCGCGCCGCTGGAGCGGGTCGCCTCGCTCGCCCGGCAGGTCAACGCCGCCTCGCGTTCCTTCGGTGTGGCGCTCGCGGCGTGCAGCACACCGGCCAAGGGCGGGCCCACCTTCGACCTGCCCGACGGCGAGCTGGAGCTGGGTGTCGGCATCCACGGCGAGCCGGGCCGCGAGCGGCGCGCCATGATGACCTCCGGGGAGATCGCCGACGCCGCCGTGGACGCGGTGGTGTCCGACCTCCAGCCGGACGGCCCGGTGCTGCTGCTGGTCAACGGGATGGGCGGCACCCCGCTGCTGGAGCTGTACGGCTTCAACACCGAGGTGCAGCGCGCGCTGTCCGCGCGCAACGTCCCGGTCGCGCGCACCCTGGTCGGCAACTACGTGACCTCCCTCGACATGGCGGGCGCCTCGGTGACGATATGCAGGGCCGACGAGGAGCTGCTGCGGCTGTACGACGCCCCGGTCGCCACCCCGGGCCTGCGCTGGGGCTGCTGACCCCGGTCCCGCCCGCGCCCGGCGCACCGCCACCCGGCCCGTACGACCCGCACCTCCTCCCGCACCACCGGCGAAAGGACCGCGCGACCCCGATGAACGCAACCCCCGATCCCGAGGCGCCGGTCGACGCGGCGTTCGCCCGCCGCTGGCTCGCGGCGGCGACCGCCGCGGTCGAGCGCGAGGCCGCGCGGCTCACCGAGCTGGACTCCCCCATCGGCGACGCCGACCACGGCGCGAACATGCGGCGCGGCTTCCTCGCCGCGCGGACCGCCGTCGAGCAGGAGGCGCCGCCGTCCCCGGGCGGGGTGCTGGTGCTGGTGGGCCGCACGCTGATCAGCACGGTGGGCGGCGCGTCCGGGCCGCTGTACGGGACGCTGCTGCGCCGGGCGGGCAAGGACCTCGGCGACGAGCCGGCGGTGTCCCTCGCACGGCTGCGGGACGCGCTGCGCGCCGGGGCCGACGGGGTCGCGCAGCTGGGCGGTGCGGTGCCGGGCGACAAGACGATGCTGGACGCGCTGCTGCCGGCCCTCGCCGCACTGGGCGGCGCCCTGGACGGGGGCGCCGGTGCGGCCGGGGCGTTCGCGGCGGCCTCGGAGGCAGCCCGGGCGGGTGCGGAGGCGACGACACCGATGCGGGCCCGCAAGGGGCGGGCCAGCTACCTGGGCGAGCGCAGCATCGGCCACCAGGACCCGGGGGCGACCTCGTCGGCGCTGCTGGTCGAGGCCTTCGCCGAGGCAGCCCGGGAGGACGCATGAGCACCCCGCTCGTCGGAATAGTGCTGGTCTCGCACAGCGCGCAGGCCGCCCAGGCGGTCGCCGACCTCGCCGCCGGGCTGAGCGGCGCGGGCGGCACCGTGCCCGTCGTACCCGCGGGCGGTGCCCCGGACGGCGGCTTCGGCACCAGCTCCGACCTGATAACGGCCGCGGCGAACTCGGTGGACCGGGGCGCCGGGGTGGCGGTGCTGGCCGACCTGGGCAGCGCGGTGCTCACCGTCAAGGCGCTGCTCGCGGACGAGGAGCTGCCCGCAGGGACGCGGCTGGTGGACGCCCCCTTCCTGGAGGGCGCCGTCGCCGCGGTCGTCACCGCCTCGACCGGCGCCGACCTGGACGCGGTGGCCGCCGCGGCGGCCGACGCGTACACCTACCGCAAGTTCTGAGCGGGCGGCCCGTGGCCCCTCCCCCGGTCGCGGGAGGGGCCACGGGCGGACGGGCCGGACGGATCAGCGGCCGTAGACCAGCAGCGTGCGGACCATCCGGCAGGTGGTGTCGGACGGCTCGTGGACACCGATCCGCTCGGCGGCGTCGCGTATCCGCCCGTTGCCGGCCTGGGCCGGCTCGTACACGCCCGCGTCGAGCAGGGCGATCACCAGGCGCATGGACTTCAGCCGCCGGTTGTGCGCGACGTACCACGCACGCGGACGGCCGGCGGGCAGCGCCCGCCTCGGTAGCGGACTCTTCGGCGGGGACAGTACGGCAGCGGGCATCGGCAACCTCCTGCGGCGTCGGCCGAACCTCTCGAACACTCCCGATTTTACTGCCCACCACTGACAAAGTCCGCTGGCCAGACGCCATATGACGAATGTTTGTACGACACCTCCGCCGCGCCGTCCGCGCCGTCCGTGCCGTCCGTGCCGTCCACCGGTTCCCGGCGTCACCCGGCGGCGGCCGACGCGGTCTCCTCCTCCGTCATCGGCAGCCCGTGCGGGTTACCGGACGCGCCCGCGTGCGGGATGACGAACAGGCAGCTCAGCGCGCCGACTGCGAGCACGCCTGCGCAGACCAGCAGCGTCGGCCCCATGGCGTCGACGAAACCGTGCGCGAAGACCGTCCCCGCGGCTCCCCGGATCCGCGCGGCGGTGCCCGCCGGGACGTCCCCGGGCAGCGCCGGGCCCGCCGTCCCGGACGCCAGGTCCAGCCGCCGCCCGGCCGCGTCGAAGCCGTGCACGAAGGAGGCCCGGTAGGCGGCCGGCACGTCGACCGCGTGCCGCGCGGCCTGGTCCTTCAGCCCGGCGGCGAACCGCCCCTGCAGCACCGCCCCGACGACGGCCCCGGCGAGCACCGAACCCATCTGCCGCAGCGCGTTGTTGACGCCCGAGGCGGCACCCGTCAGGTGCGGCGGCACATTGCGCATCGCCTCCCCCGCCATCGGCGAGAAGGTGCACCCGGTGCCCAGGCCCATGAGGAACAGCGGGGTCACGACGCCGGTCCAGCTGCCGCCGGCGTCCGCGGCCGAAGCGATCCACACCAGGCCGCCGCCGAACAGCAGCAGTCCCGCCAGCAGGACGTACTTGGCGCCCAGCCGGTCGGCCAGCACCGATGCGGGCCCGGCCGTCACGAAGGTGCCGGCCGACAGCGGGAGCAGCACCAGGCCGGCCTTGAGCGCGCTGTAGCCCAGCACCGACTGGAGGTAGACGGTGAGCGGCAGGAAGAGGCCGACGATGCCGAAGGAGACGGCGACACCGACGACGTTCATGAGGGTGAAGTTGCGGTCGCGGAAGAGCGCGAAGGGCACCAGCGGTTCGCCGTCCTGGCGGCTGCGCTGGTGGAGCAGGAAGCCGGCCCCGAACACCGCGGAAGCGGCCAGGCAGACCACGATCCAGCCGTTCCAGTCGTAGCGCCGGCCCTCCGTCAGCCCGAAGGTCACCAGGAACAGCGCGACCGTGGACAGCACGGTGCCCGGCACGTCGAAGCGGTGCCGCACGGTGCGCACCGGGGCCGGGAACCAGGCGAGGGCCCCGATGACGCACAGCACGCCGAGCGGGACGTTGACGAAGAAGATCCACCGCCAGTCCAGCCGGGTGACCAGCAGGCCGCCCACCGTCGGCCCGGCGGCCCCCGACACCCCGGCCACCGCGCCCCACACCCCGAGCGCGGCGCCGCGCCTGCCCGCCGGGAAGACGTCCACGATCAGCGACAGCGTCTGCGGCAGCAGCATCGCCGCGCCCACGCCCTGCACCGCCCTGAAGGCGATCAGCTCGCCCGGGCCCTGCGCCAGCCCGCACGCGAGGCTGGCCACCGTGAACAGCGCGACACCGCCGGCGAAGAGGTTCCTCTTGCCGTTCAGGTCGCCCAGCCGGCCCGCGGTGATGAGCAGGACGGCCAGCGCCAGCGTGTAGGCGTTGGTGACCCACAGGACCTGGTCCAGGGACGCGCCCAGACCGCCCACCATGTCGGGAACGGCGATGTTGACGATGGTCAGGTCGAGCAGCGTCATGAAGAACCCGACGGACAGCACGGAAAGGACCGCCCACGGGTTGCCCCGCATTGAACTCACTTTTCCCTCCTCGCCGCGTGCGCGCGCCCGCGGCCTCGTGGTCGTGCCGTGCGGTCCCGTACGGGACGGCGCGGCACGCGGACGAGCCGGTGCGCTCGGCGCGCCCTCACGGCTCCTGCCGGTCAGAGGGGCGCCGCGGGGCGCGATGTGACATCGCGGCGGGGCGGGGAAAGGGCGGGGCGGCGGACCCGCCCGGCGGGGTCAGGGCACCCGGTAGCCCCGGTCGGCGCTGCCGGGGAGCGCGGCGGGCGCGAACCAGGTGGGGTCCTCGCGCAGCGCCAGTTCGATCCGGCCCCGGGCCGTGGGCCCCAGCGGGGGCAGCTCGTCCACGGCGAACCAGCGCACGTCCAGCGACTCGTCGTCGTTGACCCGTGCCTCCCCGCCGACGGCGCGGCAGCGCAGCACGATGTCCACGTACTGCGCCCGGTCGCCGTTGGGGTAGACCACCGGCTCGTTGGTGAAGACGCTCAGCACCCGTTCCACGACCGCCAGGACGCCGGTCTCCTCCTCGACCTCCCGCACGGCCGCCTCCGCGGGCTGCTCACCCGGGTCCGGGATGCCGCTCAGCAGCGCCCACCTCCCGGTGTCGGCGCGCCGGTTGAGCAGGACCCGGCCGCGGTCGTCGAACACCACCATCACCACGCCCGGCAGGAAGAGCAGGGTGTCGCCCGCCTTGGCACGGATGTCCAGGATGAATTGCGGAGTCGCCATGGACCGAGCCTACGAGACGCCGGGTGAACACCACGTGCGCACCACGTTTCCCAGTGACGACAAGCTTGCCGCGCACCTGTCCCCCTCGGCCCGCCCAGCCGTTACCGTGACCCGGGAAGAGCGCCCGCACGGGGAACGAGGGCGTGACGGCAACCCGTCGCGCCCTCGTGGGTCAGGGGGTACCGGGGGATGGACACGACGGCCGGCGAACCGCCGGGCGCCGCGCGGGCACGGCCGGCGCCGCTGCGGCCGGACGGGCCCGCGGACCGCAACCGCAGGCGCGGCCTCACCGACGCGGCAGGCGTCGCGGTGCTCGGCTGCGCCTCGGCGTGGGCGCTGGTCGCCGCGGCGGGACGGCCCGCCCGCCCGGAGGGCACGCTGCTGGCCGTCCTCGCCGTCTCCGCCGGCTACGCGCTCGGACGCGTCCTGGGCGCGCTGCTGCCCGCGCTCGCGCCCGCCGCGGCCGCCACCACCGTCCTCGCCCTGGTCCTCGCCCCCGACGGCCGGCTGACCGCCCGCGGGGGCGCCCCGCCGCTGGGCTACCCGAACGCCGACGCCGCGCTGCTCGTGCTGGCCGCCGGCGCCGCGTGCTGCGCCGCCTGGACCGTACGCGACCGCCCGCGGCGGATCGCGCTGCGCACCGCGGGGCTGGGCGCGGCCGCCGCGGCACTGGCGCTCGGCTCGGCCGCCGGATGCACCGCGGGCGTGGCGGTCGTGCTGTGGTCCCTGACCGCCGCCCGCCTCCGCCACCGGCTCCCCGCGCTGGCCGCGCTCGGCCTGGCCACCGCCCTCGCCGTGGGGGCGACCTGCGCGGTCGCGGCCGGCGCTCTGCCGGCGGGTCCGTCGGCGTCCCTCACCGGCCGGCCCGCCCAGACCCGCGCCGACCTCTGGCACCGGGCCGTCACCCTGGCCGAGGACCACCCGCTGCGCGGCGTCGGCCCCGAGCGCTTCGCCGACGCGGACGGCGCGGACGCCGACCCCTTCGCGGCGCCCGCCACCGGCCCTGCCGCCCCGTCCCCGCAGTCCGCGCCGCTCCAGCTCGCCGCCGAGCAGGGCCTCCCCGGCGTCGCGCTGCTGGCCGCGTCCTTCGCGTGGCTGCTCACCGCGCTCGGGCGCTCGCCACGCCCCACCCCCGTCGTCCTCACCGCCGGCGCCACGCTGACGGCCCTGGCGATGCTCGCGGCCGTCGACCACGTACTGAGCTACGCGGTCGTCACCGCGGGTGCCGGCTTCGTCGCGGGCGTGACGACGGCCCGCCCGCTCGCCCCGGAGCGGACGCCACCGGACGACTGAGCCGGACGGGTGAAGAAGCGGCGGCCCGGTTCAGGACCTGGCGATCGGGCGGGAGCGCAGGCGCAGCCAGGCCGCGATGGCCTGCACGGCGCCCTCGGGGTCGTCGACCGTGACGGTGAAGCGCCGGTCGCCGCCCAGATCGATGACGATGCCGGGACCCCGCCGGACGATCACCGCGGTGCCCTTCTCCGGTCGCCAGCGGTAACCCCAGCCGCCCCAGCTGCGCGGGCTGATCAGCGGGGCCAGCCGGGCGCCGCTGACATCGGCGAGCGGGATGCGGCGGCGGGGCACCCCGATGTGGCCGCAGCGCACCTCCACGCACTCCCGGTCCACCCGCACCTTCACGTGCGTGAAGGCGACCGTGCCGAAGAGGATCAGCAGGCCGGCGGCCAGGCAGCCGACGACGGACATCACCAGGGGCACGAGATCGGTCGTGGCCGGCTGGTCGACGGCCAGCTCGACACCGAGGGCGAGGCAGGCCGCCCCCACCGTGGCGAGGACCCACTGCATGCGGTTGCTGGCGCGGCCCGTCCACACCTGGGGCGCGACGGACTCCGAGCGGGGAGCGTGCGTCATGCTCGAAGCGTACTCACCCGGCACGTTTCGGGCAGCCCCGCCGCGTCAGGCCGTGGCGGGTGTCACGCAGAGCGCGGCTCCCTGGGGGTAGGCCGCAGCGACCGCCTGCAGCGGTGCGCCCACCCCGTTCAGGAGCACCTCCAGGCCGCCGCCGCCCTCCGTCACGTCCCCCGCGGCGGCGATCCGGCGCAGCGCCTGCGCGGCGACCGCCTCCGCGGAGCCGAACAGCTCGGCACCCGGCACGGCGGCCGCGATACGGTCCGCGACCAGCTCGTAGTGCGTGCAGCCCAGCACGACCGCGCGCACCCCTTCCGGGGTCAGCGCCGCGGCGGCCGCGACCGCGGCCCGTACCGCGGTCTCGTCGCCCGCCTCCACCGCGGCGGCGAGGCCCGGGCACGGCACCTCGGTCACCTGCGCGCCGCCGCCGAACTCGGCGATCAGCTCGCGCTGGTAGGCACTGCCCGTGGTGGCGGGGGTGGCCCACACGGCGACGGCACCGCCGCCCGCGGCCGCGGGCTTGATCGCGGGCACCGTGCCCACCACCGGCAGGCCCGGCTCCAGCGCGGCCCGCACCGCCGCCAGCGCGTGCACGGAGGCGGTGTTGCAGGCCACGATCAGCGCGTCCGGACCGCGCTCGGCGGCGTCCAGCGCGCAGCGCAGCGCGCGGTCGCTGACGTCCTGCGCGGTCCGCGGCCCCCAGGGCATGCCCGCCGGGTCGCTCGACAGCACCAGGTCGGCGTCCGGCCGCAGGCGCCGTACGGCCGCCGCGGCGGCCAGCAGTCCGATCCCGGAGTCCACGAGTGCGATCTTCACGCCTTCACAATAGGCGCCGCCGGGACCGCACAGCCGGGCGGCACCCGCGGTGCGGCAGACTGCGCGGGTGACGGTGATGACAGTGATCGCGGGGTTGTCCCTGCTCGTGTGGGTGTGGCTGCTGCTGGGACAGGGCTTCTTCTGGCGCACGGACGTCCGGCTGCCACGCGCGGCCGCGGAGCCCGGGCGGTGGCCGGCGGTCGCCGTCGTGGTGCCGGCACGGGACGAGGCGGAGGTGCTCGGCACGAGCCTGCCGTCGCTGCTCGCACAGGACTACCCGGGACGGGCCGAGGTCTTCCTCGTCGACGACGGCAGCACCGACGGCACCGGCGACCTCGCCCGCGAGCTCGCCTCCCGGCACGGCGGGCTGCCGCTCACCGTCTCCTCCCCCGGCGAACCCCCCGCCGGCTGGACCGGCAAGCTGTGGGCCGTGCGGCACGGCATCGCGCTCGCACGCGAACGCACCGGCGCCGAGTACCTGCTGCTCACCGACGCCGACATCGCGCACCGCCCGGACAGCCTGCGCGCCCTCGTCACGGCCGCCACGGGGGCGGACCTCGACATGGTGTCCCTCATGGCCAGGCTGCGGGTCGAGACCGGCTGGGAGCGGCTGATCGTGCCCGCCTTCGTCTACTTCTTCGCCCAGCTCTACCCCTTCCGGTGGATCAACCGGCACCGCTCCCGCACCGCCGCGGCCGCGGGCGGGTGCGTCCTGATCCGCTCCGCGGCCGTCGACGCGGCGGGGGTGCCGGACAGCATCCGGCAGTCCGTCATCGACGACGTCGCGCTCTCCCGCGCGGTCAAGCGCTCCGGCGGGCGGATCTGGCTCGGCCTGGCCGAGCGCGTCGACAGCGTCCGCCCCTACCCCCACCTCGGCGAACTGTGGCGGATGATCGCGCGCAGCGCGTACGCGCAGCTGCGGCACAACCCGGCGGTGCTGGCCGGCACGGTCCTCGGACTCGCCCTCATCTACCTCGTCCCGCCCGCCACCGCCGTCGGCGGGGCCGCCACCGGCTCCTGGGCCCTGTGCGCGGCGGGCGCCGCCGCGTGGGCCGTCATGACCCTCACGTACGTGCCGATGCTCCGCTACTACGCCCAGCCGCTGTGGCTGGCCCTCACCCTGCCCTACACCGCGGCGCTGTACCTCCTCATGACCGTCGACTCCGCCGTCCAGCACTACCGCGGCCGCGGCGCCGCCTGGAAGGGCCGCACCTACTCCCGCCCCGACCTCACGTAGCCCCTCCGGGGCCGGCCCCTCCCGCCCGCTCACGACGGGGCCCGCGCCCGCGCCCGGCGGCACCGCGCTCGGGCGGTGGCCGCTTGCCGGTACGTGGGCGGCTTACCCGCCGTGGGGGTTTCCCGCGCCTGGCGGCGCCGCGCTCGGGCGGTGGCCGCTTGCCGGTACGTGGGCGGCTTACCCGCCGTGGGGGTTTCCCGCGCCTGGCGGCGCCGCGCTCGGGCGGTGCCCGCCCGGGGTGCGTGGGCGGCTTGCCCGCCACGGGGGACGCCTCGGGCGGTGCCCGCCCGGGGTGCGTGGGCGACTGACCCGGCGCCGGGGTGCCCGCGCCTGGCGGCGCGGGGTGTTCCCACCCCCACCACCCGTGCAGATTCGACGTCGGCTGACGGCCTTCTCGTGGGGGTGCGCCGCCGTCGGGGGCGAACCGCAGTCCCCGAACTACGTTCACCCCCACCGGCAGGCAGCCGCCATACCGGCCCGGGAGGGGGACGATCCGGGGGTGCCCCCGCAGGAATGCGCACCCCACCGCCCAACGACCTGGGGAGAGGCCAGACGCGCATTCCGAGGAGGTACCCCCGGAGTGGCACCCGACCCCACCCCCCGAGCGCAAGCGCGATGCCCCGCCGGGCAACCCGGGGGCGCGGGGAACTGCGCGAGCAACCCACCACCGGCAGAAACGCGAACCGCCACCGCAAGTGGCACCCCCTCAGGGGCGCGAGGAACGGCGCGACCAGCCCCCACCGGCAGAACGGCGAACCGCCCACCCCAAGCCGCACCCCCAGGGGCGCGGGGAACGGCGCGAGCACCCCCCCCCACCGCAAGGCCGCGGCCCACCGCAACGGACACCCCGCAGCGCAAAACGGCCCACCCTCACGCGTCCGCAGGAACCCAGCGGAGAGCCCACCCGTAGGCGTAGTCGACCGTGCGCTGGGGGCTGAGGCCCGGGCGGGCCGGGAGGTAGCGGGCCTCCCGGCGCAGGCGGAGCGCCTCGCCCTCCCGCACGAGCAGCAGGAGCGCGCACACCGCGGACTCGCCCCCGCAAGGAGGGAGCTCGAAGTCCGCCGGCGGCCCGTGCTCGGGCCGCACCTCCACCGTGCCGCCCGGCTCCGCGAAGCTCCCCCCGCGCAGCGCGAGAAAGACCAGCACCCGGCGGAAGCTCACCGCGTGGTCGAGGTTGACGGTCAGTTCGGCCCTGCCCCCGGCGCCGCCTGTGTCGAGCTGCACGTAGGGCGGCAGCCAGAGCGCCCCGGTGGCACCGCCGAGCGCCTGGACCACCCCCTTGCGCCCGTCGGCGAGTTCGAAGAGCGCCCCCAGCTCGGCGCCCGGCACGCCGCCCCCGCCCGGCACAGCGCCCGGCACGCCCTCCCCGCCCAGCACAGCGCCGGACACGCCGCCCCCGCCCAGCACAGCACCGGACACGCCCCCCTCGCCCAGCGCAGCGCCCGGCACCCCCACCCCGCCCAACTCGGCGCCTGACACGCCCTCCCCGCCCAGCGCAGCGCCGGACGCCCCCACCCCGCCGTAGGCGATCCGCAGCAGCCCGGGCCCCAGCCGCGTGCCCTCGGCGCCGCGGCGCCCGGCACCGCCCGCGCCCGCACCCCGGGGGCGGCGACCCGCGGAAGGGAAGGGCGGCGCGGCCCGGTGCAGGGCGCGCAGCCGCCACTCCCCGCCGTCCCGGTAGCACTCGCCGACCACGGTGGCGGGCCCGCCGGTGACTCCCGGCAGCTCGATCCGCACGTGTCTTCCGGCGGCGAGGGCGCGCAGCCCCGGGGCGGGAATCCGCGCGGCGGGCCCGCCCTCGGCGCGGATCACCACGAGCACCGCGGTGACCGCACTTTCGAGTGATGCCAGGTCGAGCACGAGGGTGTCGAGGGCGGTGCCGTCGGCACCGTCCTCCCGCGTGTGGGTGACGGCTCCCGAGGCGGGCCCGGGGGCGCCGGCGACGACGAGGTCCGCGGGCCCGCGCACCGCGCCGTCCGCGAGCAGGAGCGCGCACAGCTCCGCCCGCGGTAGGCCCTGCCCCGTGCCGCGGCGGAACTCCATCCGGACTTCCGCGCTCGGCAAGCGGACACTTTCCCCCCTGCGCAGCAGCACTGCACCCCTCCCCCCGTGCGTCGCGCCTCCCCGGCATCCCTTCCGGCGCGTGCCTTTTACCTGATCACAGCGCTGTTCCATGACCGGTTTCCGGGGATTCGCTCGTATTGGGGACATCGTGCCACGAGGAAGCCGTCAAACACCCGTCAAACAACCCTCTAATCGGTCTCCCCAACGACCACATCGTGGGCTTAACTTATGGCCCATGACCACCCCTCGCGGTTCGTACGGTGGCGGCTACGGCAGCTACCCCTCGTCTGCGTCCTTCCCGGACACCCCGATCTACGACAGCCTCGTCGCCGAGCGCGGCACGCCGCAGATCGCCCCGATCCGCGTACCGACGCCGTACTCCGGTTTCGACTCCGGGATGCCCGCCGGCTACGGCGGCGCCAACCTGCCCGCCCCCCGGGCGGCGCTTCCCGCCCTCCCGGCCGGCCCGTCGTCGCCCTCCTACCAGTCGCCGCAGCCTGCGGCGCCGAACGGCTACCCGGGCGGCGGCTACCCGCAGCCGCCCGCGCCGTACGTCCCGCAGCAGGCCCAGCCGCCGCGCGGCGGCTACCCCGGCGGACCCGGCAACGGCTTCAACGGCAACGGCTTCAACGGCAGCGGCCCCGGCACCAGCAGCCTCAACGGCGCAAGCTTCAACGGCGGTTTCCCGCCCGGCAACGCGCCCATGGGCGGGCCGATGGCCCCGCCGGTGAACGGCCACCAGGGCGGCTACGGCGGCGGCGCGCCGCAGCAGCCGGGCGGCTACGAGGCCGCCCGCCCGCTGCCGCCGCGTCCCGTGCCGCCCCGGCAGGCCCCCGGCGGCCATCCCGAGGAGCAGTACCCGAGGCGCAACCTCGGCAACGGCGGCGGGGGCTACTACCAGGGCTGAAGCGCGGGGCTCCCCGCTGGCACCATGGCGCCATGATTTCGCTGACGCTGAGTGCCCTGAACGTTCATCCGGTCAAGTCCCTGCGCGCCGTCGGCGTGCGGGAGGCGGTGGTCGAGCCCTGGGGGCTCGCGGGGGATCGCCGCTGGATGCTGGTCGACGCCGACGACACGGCCGTGACGCAGCGCGAGCACGCGCGGCTGGCGCTGGTCGGTGCGCTGATGCTGCCCGGCGGCGGCCTGCGGCTGTCCGCGCCCGGTCTGCCGGACCTCGAGGTCGCGGTGCCCCCCGCGGGGGCGGAAGCGTTCGGTGTGCGCCTCTTCTCCGGGAAGGTCGACGTGGTCGCGGCCGGCCCGTCGGCCGACGCGTGGTTCGGCGCGTATCTCGGCGAGCCGGTGCGCCTGGTGTTCCTGGACGAGCCCGCCGTCCGGCGGCCGATCGACCCGGCGTTCGCGCGGCCGGGCGAGACCGTCAGCCTCGCGGACGGCTACCCGCTGCTGCTGACGTCGTCCTCCTCGCTCGACGCCCTCAACGCGCTGATCGCCGCCGGGGACCGCCCCGGGGAGGGCCCCCTGCCGATGAACCGCTTCCGGCCCAACGCGGTGGTCGACGGCGCCCCGGCGTGGGCGGAGGACGGCTGGCGGCGGGTGCGGATCGGGGAGGTCGACTTCCGGGTCGCCAAGCCCTGCGCGCGCTGCGTGGTCACCACCACCGACCAGGCCACCGCCGCCCGCGGAAAGGAGCCCCTGCGCACGCTGGGGCTGCACCGCAGGGTCGGCTCCCGCCTGCTCTTCGGCCAGAACCTGGTGCCGGAGGGCAGCACCGGAACCCTGCGCGTCGGCGATCCGTTCACCGTGCTGGAGTGACGGACGGACATGCCCCGAGTCGCCCGCGGTCGCCCTTCCGGCGGGACAACGGTGACCGTGTGCGTCGGTCGCGCCTTCCGCGGGTATGCGGGGCGGTAGGTGGACGGGTGAAGGGGGTGCCGGCCGTGGCTCGTCGGAGCAGGAGCACCAGGTTCGGGTGGCGTTGGCGGCGCAATCCGCTGCGCCGGCGTTCCGATGTCGTCGAGGCCTGGCTCGGCCTGGTCACGGTGGTGCTGTTCTGCACGGTGCCGCTCGCCGGCTGGTGGGCCGGCCAGTCGGTGGACCGCGCCCTGACCCGGGTGGCACGTGTCCAGCGGGCCGAGCGCAGCCTCGTGGCCGCCGCCTCGGTGCCCGCGTCCGCCGCGCCGGGCGCCACGACCGCCCCCGGCGCGGAGCGGACGGCGGGCCGGGTGGTGGATCCGGTCGGCGAGGAGGTGCTGCGCTGGACGGCGCCGGACGGCACGGCGCACACCGCGAAGGTGCCGCTGGGGCTGGAGGTGTGGCGCGGCAGGCGGCTGCTGCTGTGGACGGACCACCGGGGCGCGCTGGTCGCGCCGCCGCTGGACCGGGCGACGGTCCGCGCGCACGCCGCCCTCGCCGGGATGACGGCGGCGGGCGTGGCCGCGGGCACCCTGCTGCTGACCCGGCAGCTGCTGCTGTGGCGGCTGACGCGGCGCAGGATGGATTCCTGGGACCGCGCGTGGGCGCGGTTCGACCAGGACTGGGGCCGGGCCGGCGCGGGCGGCTGACACGGTGGCGCACGCCCGCGACGCGCGGGTACTCCGGTGCGCGGGCGGATGCGCCGGGCCGCGCCGACCGCCTGACGGGTCGTCGTCAACGGCTCCCCTTCGCGCACGCTACGGTTGAGCCCCGGTCGGCCGACGCAAGAGGTGGGGGCAGGGCAACCCGATGGCACATGGCGTGGTGCAGGTCACCAACCCGAGCAGTTCACGGTGGCGTCGCCGCACGGGCGAGTACGGCACGGTGGCCGACGCGCTGGCAGCCGCCGCCGACGGCGACGTGCTGACGGTGGGTCCGGGCACGTACCGCGAGAACCTGGTGATAGACCACGCGATCACGCTGCGCTGCGCGGATGGGCCCGGCACGGTCCGGATCTCCCCCTCCTCGGGGGTGGCGGTGACGGTGCGGGCCGCCGCGGCGGTGCACGACCTGGTGGTCGAGGGGCAGGACAGCACGGCCGCCGCCCTGCTGGTCGAGAACTGTGCGCCGGAGCTGACGGGACTGCGCGTCAACGCGCGCTCGGCGGTCGGCGTGGAGGTGCGGGACAGCGCCCGGCCGACCGCCCGGCGGTGCACGGTCGACAACCCGGCGGGCGTCGGCATCAGCGTGCTGGACGCGGCGGGCGGGCTGTTCGAGGACTGCGAGGTGCTCGCCGCCGGGCAGTCCGGCGTGACGGTGCGCACGGGCGGCAGCCCCCGCCTGGAGCGCTGCCGGGTGCACCACGTCTCGGGCTCCGGCCTGTCGGTCACCGGTGAGCACAGCTCGCTGGAAGCGGTCGGCTGCGAGGTCTACGAGGTGCGCGGTACGGGGCTGCACGTCTCGCAGCGCGCCTCGGGCCAGCTCACCGACTGCCGGGTGCACGGCACGACCGGCGACGGGATCACGCTGGACTCCGACGCGGTGCTGGCCATGTCCGACTGCGAGGTCCACGACATCCCGGAGAACGCCGTCGACCTGCGGGCCCGCGCGGTGCTCACGCTGACCCGCTGCACGGTCCGCCGCTTCGGCCGCAACGGCCTGTCGGTGTGGGATCCGGGCACCCGGGCCGACGCCAACGCGTGCGAGATCCACGACAGCACGGGCGACTACCCGGCGGTGTGGGTCAGCGACGGCGCGGTCGCGATCCTCGACGCCTGCCGCGTGCACGACGTGCCGGACGCGCTGTTCGTGCTGGACCGCGGCTCGCGCGCGGACGTGGTGGACAGCGACTTCACGCGGATCCGCAACACCGCGGTGTCGGTGAGCGACGGCGCCAACGTCCAGCTGGACGACTGCCGGATCCGCGAGGCGGCCACGGGTGCCTGGTTCCGCGACCACGGCAGCGGCGGCACCTTCGCGCAGGTCACCATCGACTCCGCGGCGACCGGCGTGATCGTCACCAAGGGCGCGGATCCCGCGCTGGAACGCTGCACGGTGACCAACACGACCGAGTCCGGCATCTACGTCTCGGCGGAGGGCCGCGGCACCTTCACCGCGTGCCGGGTGACCGGCAGCAAGGGCTACGGCTTCCACATCATCGACGGGTGCCGCTCCACGCTGACCCGCTGCCGTACCGAGCGCTGCGCCCGCGGCGGCTACGAGTTCGCCGAGCCGGGCCCGGTGACGGAGGACTGCACGAGCGACCGGGCCGCGACGCCCGAGCCGGCCCCCGTCACGGTGCCGCCGGTGCCGGAGCGCCAGCCGGCGAGCCAGTCGTACGGGCTGCTCGGCGGGGTGCCGCAGCAGTCCGCCGGGCCCGCGGCGCAGCCGGCGCCCGCCGGGCGCGACAGCGCGGAGGTGCTGGCGGAACTGGACGCGCTCGTCGGCCTGGAGGGCGTCAAGCGCGAGGTGCGCACCCTCATCGACATGATCTCGGTGGGCCGCCGCCGCCAGCAGGCGGGCCTCAAGGCGTCCTCACCGCGCCGCCACCTGGTCTTCACGGGCTCCCCCGGCACGGGCAAGACCACGGTGGCGCGGCTCTACGGCGAGATCCTGGCGTCGCTCGGCGTGCTGGAGAGCGGCCACCTGGTGGAGGTGGCCCGCGTCGACCTGGTCGGCGAGCACATCGGCTCGACCGCGATCCGCACCCAGGAGGCCTTCGAACGGGCCCGCGGCGGCGTGCTGTTCATCGACGAGGCCTACGCGCTCGCGCCGGAGGACGGGGGCCGGGACTTCGGCCGCGAGGCGATCGACACCCTGGTCAAGCTCATGGAGGACCACCGGGACGCGGTGGTGGTGATCGTCGCCGGCTACACCGCCGAGATGGAGCGCTTCCTGGCCTCCAACCCCGGTGTGGCGTCCCGCTTCTCGCGGACGATCACGTTCGGCGACTACTCCGCCGAGGAGCTGCTGCGGATCGTGGAGTCGCAGGCCGCCGAGCAGGAGTACCGGCTCGGCGACGACGCGGGCGAGGCCCTGCTGAAGTACTTCACCGCCCTGCCCAAGGGCCCCGCTTTCGGCAACGGCCGGGCGGCGCGGCAGGCCTTCGAGGCGATGGTGGAGCGGCACGCGGTACGCCTGGCGCACGTCGACGAGCCCACCCACGACGAGCTCCAGCTGCTCTACCCGGAGGATCTGCCCGAACTGCCCTGACTCGCGCTGCCCCGGCCGCTCCCGGGCCGGACGGAAGGGGGCGGCCGCCGGGCGCGAGGCGGCGGGCACGTGGAAAGATGGGGCGGATGCGCCCCCGCCGGCGCACCGCGGCGGCCGGTCACACCGGGAAGAACCGAGAACCAGAAGACGAGGTCACGGGTGGGCGACAACCAGAACCTCCTCGCCGAGCAGCGCAGGGCACTGATCCTGGACGAGGTGCGCCGCCGCGGTGGTGTGCGGGTCAACGAGCTGACGCGCCGGCTGAACGTCTCGGACATGACGGTCCGCCGGGATCTGGACGCGCTCGCCCGGCAGGGCGTGGTGGAGAAGGTGCACGGCGGCGCGGTGCCGGTCGTCGAGGCCAGCAGCCACGAGCCGGGCTTCGAGGCGAAGTCGGGGCTGGAGCTGGGCGCCAAGGAGGCCATCGCGACGGCGGCGGCCGCCCTCGTGCCGCCCGGGAGCGCGATCGCCCTGGCCGGCGGGACGACGGCGTACGCCCTGGCGCACCACCTGCTGGACGTGCCGGACCTGACGGTGGTGACCAACTCCGTGCGTGTCGCCGACGTCTTCCAGAACAACCAGCGGCGGCCCGGCGCGGCCCCCGGCGAGGGGTCGGCCACCGTCGTGATCACCGGCGGGGTGCGGACCCCCTCGGAGACGCTCGTCGGTCCGGTGGCCGACCGGGCGATCCAGGCCCTGCACTTCGACCTGCTCTTCCTGGGCGTGCACGGGATCTCGGTGGAGGCGGGCCTGTCGACACCGAATCTGGCGGAGGCCGAGACCAACCGGCACTTCGTCCGCTCGGCCCGCCGGGTCGTGGTGATCGCCGACCACACCAAGTGGGGCACGGTGGGCCTCAGCTCGTTCGCGTCGCTGGAGGACGTCGACACACTGGTGACGGACGCGGGCATCCCCGAGGTGCTGCGGGCCGAGATCGCCGAGCACCTGTCGGACCTCATCGTGGCGGGCGAGCCCGCCGAGAGCTGAGCGGCGGGCCCTTCCGCAGGTCCCGCGGGCCGGCGGTGCTCAGCCGGTGATCCAGGACCAGGCGTCGCCGGGGGCCAGCAGAAAGAGCGCGACGGCGACGACCAGGAGGATGCCCGCGAAGGCGCGCAGCCGCCGCACGCCGGGCGTGAGCGGGCGCCGGGGCGGGCGGTTGTCGGGCCGCCACGCGGCTGCGTGCTGCGAGGGGGTGTACGGCCGCCTGCGGCGCCGCCCGAAGCGGGGCGGCTCGACGTGGACGCCCCGCTCGTCCTCCTCGCGCAGCCGGCGGGCGACGATCCTGGCCCGCGCCGAGGGCTCCTTCGGCGCGGTGGCGCGTATCGCGCGCTCGGAGTCGTTGGCGAACTGCTCCCACACGTCGTCGGGCAGCGACGGCTCGTCGGCCGCGGGTGGTGGTTCGGTGGTCACTTCTGCGCTCTCGTCTCGTCCAGACATGGCCGGGGCGGCGGCACGCAGCACACTTTCCCCCCACCGGCGAATCGATACTTCCCCTGCCACTTGTACCACGCCCGATGCCGTGCGCGGCGTGGGTCCCCGGGTGCGGGCGGCTCCGGCGCAGGTCAGCGGGTCAGCGGTATTCCGCGAACCTGGGCCGGATCCCGAGCAGGACCAGTGCCGCCGCCAGGCCGAGCGCCCCGGCGGGCACCGCGGGCCAGCCGTCGAGGGCGCCGTGGGCGCCGTCGGCGTGCTGGCGGAAGTCGGCGAGCCGCCGGTCGGCGAGGCGCTCCAGGGTGGTGGAGAAGTCCCAGAAGTCGAAGGCGACGTCGCCGCGGCCGACCCCGGTGAGGACCACCGCGCCCTTTTCGGTGTCGCCGCTCTTCTTCAGCGCGCGCAGCCTGGTGTCGTCGGCGCGGAAGTGCGCGTAGCGGCCGAGCATGTCCTGGTAGGCGGGGAGCCCCACCGCGGTGGCCCGGCCGTCCGGGGCCAGCAGCCCGTCGAGGCGCGCGGCGAGGGTGTCGAACTGCGCCTCGTCGGCCTCGCCGAAGGCGCTGTCGTGCACGAACCAGCGGCTCTCGGCGGCCGCGGCCTGGGAGGCGACGGCCCCGGCCTCGGCGAGGTCGGTCCAGGGCCGCAGTCCCTGGCTGCTCGCGTCGTCCACACCGCCGGCGGCGGCGTTCATGGCCAGCGTCCCGGCCAGGGTGACGGCGAGGGTCGCGGCGGTCGCGACGAGGAGCGCCGGATTGAACCGCCTGCGGTAGTCGCGGGCCAGCTCCCACTGCCACCACAGCAGCAGCACGACGGCGAGCACCCCCAGCGTCCCGACCGCCGCACCCCAGCGGACGGCGGCGTGCCGGGCGGTCCCGCGCTGCCGGGCCGCCTGCTGCTGGTAGTCCGCGGACAGGGCTTCGGCGAGCGGCAGCAGCCGGGTGTGCATGACGCTGCCGGCCGAGACGTTCATGGCGACGGCGTAGCGCGGCGGGTGGCCGACGGTCTGGTCGGGCTCCTGCTCGGCGACGTAGCGGGCGCGCCCGCTGAGGTCGTCGTACTGCCCGAGGCCGTCGAGCAGCTGCGCGACCCGCGCCCCCTGCCCGGGGTCGCCGCCGAGCTTGCGGAGCAGGTCGCTGACCAGGGCGCGGTCCCGCTGCGCGGTGATCAGCGCGTTGAGCTGGTTGCCGACGATCACGTCCGGGTCGTCGGCGGAGCGGCCGGGGGCGAGGGTGTCGGCGTGCTGCGCGTCGAGGTCGGCGAGCGTGGCGCGCAGCTGTGCGGCCGCCGACGCGCGCTCGGTCACGGTGCCGGCGAAGCGCGCGGTGGCGTGCCGTACGGAGACCGCTCCGGCGACGGCGGCGGCGCACAGCGCGCCCAGCACCAGCAGGACGGCGGCCGTACGGACGGCCAGCCGCCGTGTCCCCCGGGCGGCCACCCGGAACCTGCGGCGCGCCCGGTAGGTCTCCGGCGGGCTCGCCGGCGCGGCCGCGGGCTCTTCCGGGTCGGGGGCCGGCGGGGCCGGCTGAGCCGACGCCTGGGACATCGTCATGCCGTGACGCTAGGCGCGGGGCGGGAAAGGACGGTGGCGCGAGGGCGACCGGGGGGTGTCCTGCGTGTAACAGAACTGCCGCGGCGGCAGGGCCGGTTGGCGCTCCCGCACGGAGGTCAGGGGGCGTCGGCGGGGGGCCTGCCGGCGGAGGGCTGCTCGTCCGGCGGCCGCCACAGCGGGTGCTCCTCCCGGGCCCACCAGCGGGGTACGTAGCCGGTGCGCAGGCCGCGGCGGGCCTCCGGGTCCTGGACGGCGAACCACACGTGGCCGGTGATGACGGCCGCGAAGAGCAGCGCGAGCCAGTCGTGCACGAAGGTGGAGCCGGTGCGCCAGACCAGCGGGGCCAGCCGCGGGAACCACATGACCACCCCGGTGCCGGCCATGACCAGCAGCGCCCCGGTGGCGAAGGCCGCGTAGAGCTTCTGGCCCGCGTTGAACTTGCCCGCCAGGCTCGGCTCGCGCCTGCGGTGGCGCAGCGCGGCACGCAGCCAGCGCCAGTCGTGCGGGTGGAAGCGGCCGAGGCGGCCGGTGTCGGCGCGGAAGGCCCGCGAGGCGAGGCCCAGCAGCACGGGCAGGGGTACGGCGATCCCGGAGAACTCGTGCACGGTGACCAGCAGCCGGCGGCGGCCGACGATCTCGGCGAGCTGCGGCACGTACAGGAAGGCCCCGGTGGCGACGCACACGCCCATCAGCCAGGTGACCGCGCGGTGCACCCAGGTCTCGGCGCGGGTGAAGCGGCGCAGCCCGGTGGCGCCGGCGGGCTTCGGGCGCGGGGTCACGGCGGTCATGAGG
The DNA here is from genome assembly GCF_044333485.1 of Streptomyces sp. NPDC020983. Classification (NCBI taxonomy): domain Bacteria; kingdom Bacillati; phylum Actinomycetota; class Actinomycetes; order Kitasatosporales; family Streptomycetaceae; genus Streptomyces; species Streptomyces sp. NPDC020983. Next base: position 78,913 of record NZ_JBIRRA010000003.1, read on the forward strand.
TGGGGTCGTCGCGGCGGCCGTTGGACCTGCCGACCCAGCCGTCGACGTCGTAGCCGTAGTGCTCCCAGTAGCCGGGCCGCACGTCCTTGGTGACCGTGATGCCGGACAGCCACTTCGCGGACTTGTAGAAGTACATCGGTGCCACGTAGAGCCGGACCGGGCCGCCGTGGGCCGCGCTCACGGGCTTGTCGTCCATCGTCAGTGCCACCAGGACGTCGTCGCGGCGGGCCTGTTCCAGCGTCAGGCTCTCGGTGTAGACACCGTCGAAGCAGGTGAAGCGGACGGCGGTGCCGCCCGAGCGCACCCCGGCGGCGTCCAGCAGGGTGGACAGCCGCACCCCGGTGAAGGCGGTGTGCGGCACCCGCCAGCCGGTGACGCACTGCACGTCGCGCACGAGCCGGGTCTGCGGGAGGGCGCGCAGGTCGGCGAGCCGGTAGCTGCCCGGGCGGTCGACGAGCCCGCCGAGGGTGAGGCGGTAGTCCCTCTCGCCGCGGTGCGGCACGGAGTTGGAGACCGAGTAGAAGCGGAATCCGCCGCCGCCGGGCAGCAGCGAGGTGACGCCGGTGGGGTCCTTGGCGCTGACCGACGCCAGCACCGAGTCGAGCCTGTCCTGCACCGCGCCGCCCACCGCGACCCCGGCGGCGCCGAGCCCGACCATGCCGAGCACCAGCCGCCGCCCCACGGGGCTGCCGCGGCCCTCCTCGGGCCCGGGGGCTGTCTGCGGCGGCGGGGTGCGGTCGTCCATGGGTCGATTCGAGCACGCGGGCCGCCGTCTGGCCAGGGCCCCGGGCGGGCCGTCAGGCTTTCGTCACATCCGGGCGGGCCGCCGGGCCTGCGGCACCCGGGCGAGCAGCCGGGCGAGGGCGTCGTTGAAGGCGGCGGGGCATTCCAGGTTGGGCATGTGGCCGGCGTCGTCGACGACGGTGAGGGTCGCGCCGGGGATGTGCCGGTGCAGGAACTCGGCGTCCGAGACGGGCGTGAAGACGTCCTCGCGGCCGACGACGACCAGGGTGGGCACGGCGACGCCGGCCAGGCCGGCGGTGTAGTCGGGGCGTTCGGCCCGGCCGCGCAGCGCGGCGGCGGCCCCCTGCGGCGGCGCGGCGAGCATCATGCCGAGCACGTGGTCGGCGACGTCCGGCCGCCGCGCGAGGGTCTCGGGGCAGACCATCGAGCCGAGCACCTCGCGGGCGTAGCCGGCCGTGCCCTCGCGCTCCAGGCGGTCCGCACGGGCGTAGCGCTCCTGCTTCGCCTGCTCCGTGTCGGCCTGCGCGAAGGTGTCGGCGAGGACCAGCCCCGTGACGCGGTGCGGGAAGAGCCGGTGGAATTCCAGGGCGATCTGACCACCCATCGACAGCCCGCAGACCACCGCCTCGGCCACCCCGAGGTGGTCGAGCAGCGCCGCGAGGTCGCGGGCGAAGGTGCCGAGCGGGGTGCTGCCGGGGACGACCTGGCTGCCGCCGTAACCGCGCAGGTCGGGGGTGATGACGCGGTGGGCGGGCGCGGCGTCCTGCTGGGGTGCCCACATGGTGCGGTCGAAGGGGTGGCCGTGAATCAGCAGAAGGGCGCTGCCCTCGCCGCCCGTATCTCCGTAGGTCATGCTGATGCCGTTGACGAAAGCCGTGTTCACCTGCGGTTCCCCCCTTGTGGTGGTTGCTGTGCCGATGCTAGGCATGAGGCAATCGGCGGAGCAATGAACAGCTTTGAAGTCGGGGCAATGTCCCGGTGCTCCGAGGAGTCGCACGGACGGGCGGGAGCAGGGGATGGCGCGGGATTTCCGGCAGGCGGCCGACGCGGTCGCGGCGCAGATCGCGGCGGGGCGGCTGCGTCCCGGGGACCGGCTGCCGACACAGCGGGCGTTCGCCCGGCGGTACGGCGTCGCCCAGTCGACGGCGAGCCGGGTGTACGCCGAACTGACCCGGCGCGGTCTGGTCGTCGGCGAGGTCGGGCGCGGCACCTTCGTACGGGCCGCGCCGCCCGCCGCCGACCCGGCGCTCGCCGAGCCGGGTACGGCCCGCGTCGACCTGGAGCTCAACTACCCCGTGACGCCGGGCCAGCCGGAGCTGCTGGCCGCGGGGCTCGCCCGGCTGTCGCGGCCGGACGTGCTGGGCACCGCCCTGGGCCCGTCCGGCGCGGGTGGTACGGCGGCGGCGCGCGCCGCGGCGGCGGAGCTGCTCGCCCGGCCGGGCTGGGCTCCGGACCCGGCGGGTGTGCTCTTCGCCGGCAACGGGCGCCAGGCGGTCGCCGCGTGCGTCGCCGCGCTGGTCCGCCCCGGCGGGCGGCTGGGTGTCGAGGCGCTGACGTACCCGGTGGTCAAGGCGGTCGCGGCGCGGCTCGGGGTGACCCTGGTGCCGCTGGAGTGCGACGCCGAGGGACTGCGGCCCGACGCGCTGCTCGCCGCCCACCGGGCCGCGCCGCTCGGCGGGCTCTACGTCCAGCCGACGCTGCACAACCCGCTGGGCACGACCATGGGTCCGGGCCGGCGGGCCGAAGTCGCGGCGGCACTGCGGGAGTCGGGGCTGCCCGCCGTCGAGGACGCCATCTGGGCCTTCCTGCGGACGGACGCGCCACCGCCGCTCGCCGCCTACGCGCCGGAGCGGGTCGTCCTGGTGGACAGCCTCTCCAAACGCCTGGCGCCGGGCCTGACCGTGGGCTTCGCGGCGACCCCGCCGGGGCTCACCGCGCGGGTGTCGGCCGCGCTGCGCTCCGGCGGCTGGACGAGCGCCGGGTACGCCCTGGCGGCGGCGACGGGGTGGATCGGCGACGGCACCGCGCAGACCCTCAGCGCGGCCAAGCGGGAGGACGCCCGGCTGCGCAGCGAACTGGCGGCCGGCGCCCTGGCCGGGCTCACCGTCCGGTCCGGCCCGTCCGCGTACTTCTGCTGGCTTGAGCTGCCCCCGCCGTGGCGGGCCGACACCTACGTGGCCGCCGCCGCCCGGCGCGGGATCGCCGTCACGCCCGCGGCGTCCTTCGTGGTGGGCTCGCACAGCACGCCGGCGGCGGTGCGGATCGGGCTGGCCTCCCCGCCGCCGGCGGTGCTGCGCCGGGCCCTCGACACGCTGGCCGAGCTGGCCCTCACCGGGCCGGACGACCTCGGGCCGGACTGAGCGCCCCCCGCCGGTCGGCCGCACCGGAGCGTCCGCGCGCGGGCCCAGGGCGGCCGAACCGGCAGGTCAGCGCCGCGACGCGCCACGAGTTGCGGGATTCCCCACATCGGGTGACGCTGTTATCGCATCACGGAGTGCTGAAGCAGTCACTCTACGCAGTATCGCTCAAGTGTTCCCATCGGAGCGGCGAAGCGGCGGAGACCGCACGTGCGGGACCGTCCCAGCCGCGGAGGGAGTCGCAGCCGTGATCATGCAAGCGGACCAGACCGACCAGACCGACCCCACCCACCGAACACCCCGCGAGTGCACCTTCGAGGTGGAGGCGCACCCGTACCGGATCCAGCAGATCCGCCGCATCGTGGCCGCGCAGCTGCGCTACTGGCGGCTCGATCCGCTGATCCAGGCCGCCGCGAGCGCGACCAGCGAACTGCTGGCCAACGTGCACCGGCACGCCAGGCCCCACAAGAAGTGCGGCGTCCGGCTGACCCTCGCCGACGACCGGCTGACCGTCGCCGTCACCGACGGCGACCCCCGGCTGCCGCAGCTGCGGCCCGTGGAGCCGCTGGCCACCACCGGGCGCGGCCTGACGATGGTCGAGGCGCTGAGCGACTCGTGGGGCACCGACCTGCTGCCCGAGGACTCCGGCAAGGTCGTGTGGTTCGTGCTGCGCACCCCCGTCGCCGTGCCCACGATGCTGCCGGTCCGCGGCTCCGTGCCGTTCGAGCGCGCCATGGCCGAGCCGCTGCCGGAGCCGGCCCCGGAGGCCGTCCCCGTGCCGGTCACCGGCACCGTCCCCGAACCGGCCGCTGTCGCTGCGGCGGCCTGACCGCGCGGCAGCCGCCGGTGTGGGCGCCGGCGGACCGCGCACCGGGCGCCGCCTCCCCCGCGGGGGAGGCGGCGCCCGACGTACGCCCGCCGACCGGCCGCGGCCGCCCGCGGGAGGTGCCGCCGGGCCGGCCGCACACGAGCCGTCAGGCTCCGTCCCTGCCGCTGTGCCGGTCACGCGGGCTGCGGGCGAAGTGCTCCTCCAGCACCGACATCCGGCGCCAGTACTCCTCCTCGTCGATCTCGCCGGAGGCGAAGCGCCGGCCGAGCACCGCGAGCGGGCTGTGCTCGCTGCCGCCGCCCGCCGCGGCCGGCCCGAACTGCCGCCACGGGGCGCCGCGTCCGCGCCACGCCGTGCGGCGCAGCACGGTGACCACGGCGGCCACCGCGAACACCCAGATCAGGGGGAAGAAGAGGATCCACGGGCCGGGCCCGCCGTCGTGCCACGCCAGGGTGTCCATCGTCTGTCAACTCCTCGGTCCTGCCGGGTTCTCCCGGCACCACCGAGCCTGGCCCCACCGGCCGCGGGAATCGTCGTACGGCCAGCGGCACCGCGGCTGCTCCGCGGGGAGTACGCCGGCACCGCCGCGCTGCGGCCCACCCGCGGCCGGGCCGCGGACCGCGAGCCTTCCGGGGCGGGCCGGAGCACCCCACGGGGGCGGGCCGGAGCACCCGCGGGGCGCACGCGCCGCGCACGCACGCCCCTGCCGGGCTCAGCCGCCGAGGACGGCCAGCGGGTCGTCCAGCACCGGTTGCCACGCGAGTTCGGCCGCGCCGACCAGGCTGTTGTGGTTCAGCGCGCAGGCCAGCACCGGGACGCTGCCGCTGCGGCCCCACAGGCTGTGGTCGGCGACGACCGCGCGCAGCGCCTCCGGGTCGGCGTCCAGCAGGTGGCGGTGCAGCCCGCCGAGCAGGATGCGGTCGGGATTGAGGACGTTGACGAGTCCGGCGAGGCCGCGCCCGAGCCGGTCGATCATCAGCAGCGCCGCGGCCCTGACGGCGGGGTCGGCGTACTCCGTACGCAGCAGGGCCGCGCTCTGGTCCAGCAGCGACACCTCAGGTCCGGGGGTGCGCCCGGCCGCCTCCAGGAAGGCCAGCGGATCGGCCTCGACGTCCAGGCAGCCGCGGCTGCCGCAGTAGCAGGGGCGCCCGTCGGGGCGCACGGTGAGGTGGCCGACCTCCAGCGCGAGGCCCGAACTGCCGGTGTGCAGGCGGCCGTCCAGCACCAGCGCGCCGCCGACGCCACGGTGCCCGGACGCCACCACCAGCAGGTGCTGCGCCCCGCGCCCGGCGCCGTGCCGGTGCTCGGCGAGCGCGGCGACGTTGACGTCGTTGCCGACGAAGGACGGGACCGGCCCGCCGTCCGGGCCCGCGATGCCCACCTCGGCGATCCGCCCGGCGAAGACCTCGGCCACCTCCGTACCGGCCGGCCAGGACAGGTGCAGCGGGTTGAGCGCGAGGCCTTCGGGCTCGGCGATCGCGGAGGGCACCGCGAGGCCCGCCCCCACGCACACCCGCCCCGACTCCCGCAGCAGTCCGGCGCCCGCCTCGACGACCGCGCCCAGCACGTGCACCGGGTCGGGCGGCACGGTCATGGAGCCGGGCGCCGTCGCCACGATCTCGCCGCCGAGCCCCACGAGGGCGGCGCGGAAGCCGTCGGCGTGCACCTGCGCGGCGAGCGCGACCGGTCCTGCGGGCGCGACGTCGAGCCGGTGCGAGGGGCGGCCCTGCGCGCCCGCCGGGCCACTGGGCCGGGTGTCCACCCGGATCAGTCCCAGCGCCTCCAGCTCCGCGGCCACCGCTCCCGCGGTGGCCCTGGTCACGCCCAGTTCCGCGGTGAGCAGTGCGCGGGTCGCCGCGCGGCCGGTGTGCACGAGCGCGAGCGCGGGGCCGAGGGCTCCACGGCCCCGCTCCAGCCTTGTCCGAATCTGTGTCACCCCCCTATTCTCACTTTGTGCCGACACTGAACAAAATAGGGACGGCCCTGAGTCGATCTTCCCGGCCGTCCCGCCCTCCCCGTCCCCCCGCCCCCGACCCGGCCCTGCGCCGGCTGCGCGTGGCCCTCACCGTCTTCTTCGCCGTCGACGGCTTCCTCTTCGCCGGCTGGGTCGTGCGCATCCCCGCCATCAAAGCCCAGACGGGCGCCTCCGCGAGCCGGCTCGGACTGGCACTCCTCTGCGTGTCGGCGGGCGCGGTGGCCACCATGGTGCTCACCGGACGGCTCTGCCGCCGCTTCGGCAGCGACCGCGTGACCGTCGGCACCGCGGTGATGCTCTCCCTGAGCATCGCCCTGCCGCCGCAGACCCACTCGGCGCTCACCCTCGGCCTGGTCCTGCTGGTGTTCGGCATAGCGTACGGCGGTCTGAACGTCGCGATGAACAGCTTCGCCGTGGACGTGGTGGCCGCACTGCGCCGGCCGGTGATGTCGTCCTTCCACGCGGCCTACAGCTGCGGCGGCCTGATCGGTGCGAGCCTGGGCGGGCTGCTGGCGCCGCACCTCTCGCCGGCCGTCCATCTGGCGCTGCTCACCCCGGTCGGCCTGGTCACCGTGCTGTTCACCGGCCGCGTCCTTCTGGGCACCCGGCTCCAGGCACCGCCCGAGCAGATCCCACCGCCGCCCGCGCCCCCGGGCGTCCGCGTCCCGCCGCCCGCAGCTCGCCCCGGGTCCGTCACCGCGCGCCGCCCGGGGCTGCTCGTCGCGCTCTTCGGGCTGATCGCCGCCTGCTCGTCGTACGGCGAGGGGGCGCTCGCCGAGTGGGGCCCGCTGCACGTCCAGCAGGACCTGCACCGCGGGCCGGGCGTCGCCGCCGCGGGCTACGCGGCGGTGACGCTGGCGATGACGCTCGGCCGGCTGTCCGGCACCACCCTGCTGCTGAGGTTCGGCCAGACCCGGGTCCTGGTCCTGGGCGGGCTGCTCGCGGCCGGCGGCATGCTGCTGGCGGCGCTCGCCCCGCTGCTGCCGCTGGTCGTCCTGGGCTTCGCGCTCACCGGCCTCGGGCTGTCCAACACCTTCCCGACCACGATCGCGCGCGCGGGCGCCCTGACCGGACCGGGCGGTGTCGCCGCCGCGTCGACCTTCGGCTACGGCGGGCTGCTGCTGGGGCCGCCGGCCATCGGCTTCCTCACCGACGCGGTGGGGCTGCCGACCGCCCTGACCACGGTGGCGGCCCTGGGCGCCGTCGCGGCGGTGCTGGCGTACTCGGTGCGCAACCTGGGCCGTACCGCCGCCTGACACCCCGGACATGCGGAAGCCCCGCGGGCGGGCGGCCTGCGGGGCTCACGGACGACGGGGGGCGGCGCCGGGGCGCCTCACGCGTCGGCGTGCCGGGGGAGCATCCGCTCCAGGACGGCACGGTGGCCGGGGCGGGCCTCGGCGTGACGCGCGCGGCCGCGCTCGGTGATCGCGACGTAGACGCCGCGGCGGTCCTCCGAGCAGATGCCGCGGTCGACCAGGCCTTCCTTCTCCAGCCTGGCCACGAGCCGGGACAGCGCACTCTGGCTGAGGTGGACACGGTCGGCCAGCTCCTGCACGCGGAAGGTGCAGCCGCCGTCCTCCGGACCACCGGCCAGCACGTCGAGCACCTCGAAATCGCTCGCGCACAGGCCGTACTGGTTCAGCTCGCGGTCGAGCTCGCAGGCCGTGCGGGCGTGGATGGCGAGGATCTCCCGCCACTCGCGCTCCAGTGCACGCTCGTCCTTGTCCACTGCCATGTTCGCAGGGTAGCAGGAAACGGACCCCGATGCACGGTAATTAAATGCGCTTGCATCTCATGCACTTGCATGTATTCTACTGATCATGACCTCTCCGTCCGTGACGTCCACCACCGTCCCCCGTGCGCAGGACCGATGGAGCGCCCTCCAGTGGGGCACGCTCCTCGTGCTGTGCGCCGCGCTCTTCCTCGACGCCCTCGACGTCTCGATGGTCGGCGTGGCCCTCCCCTCCATCGGCACCGACCTCGGCCTGTCGACGACCTCGCTGCAGTGGGTCGTGAGCGGCTACATCCTCGGCTACGGCGGCCTGCTGCTGCTCGGCGGCCGCGCGGCCGACCTGCTGGGCAGGCGCCGGGTCTTCCTGGTCGCCCTCGGCGTCTTCGCCGTCGCCTCGCTGCTCGGCGGCCTCGTCGACTCCGGCTCCCTGCTGATCGCCACCCGCTTCGTCAAGGGCCTGAGCGCCGCGTTCACCGCTCCCGCGGGCCTGTCGATCATCACCACCACCTTCGCCGAGGGCCCGGTGCGCAACCGCGCCCTGACGATCTACTCCAGCTGCGGCGCGACCGGCTTCTCCATGGGCCTGGTGCTCTCCGGCTTCCTCACCGAGGCCGGCTGGCGCTGGACGATGCTGCTGCCCGCACCGGTCGCCGTGATCGCCCTGGTCGCCGGCCTCAAGCTGATCCCGCGCACCCCGCGGGAGAGCACGCAGGGCCGCGGCTACGACCTGCCCGGAGCCGTGACCGGGACCGCGTCGATGCTGCTGCTGGTGTTCACCGTCGTCTCGGCCTCCAGCGCCGGCTGGACCTCGGCCCGTACGCTCGGCTCCTTCGCCGCCGTCGCGGTGCTGCTCGCGGCCTTCACCGTCATCGAGAACCGCTCGGCGTCGCCGCTGATCCGGCTCGGCGTCCTCCGCTCGTCCACGCAGGTGCGGGCCAACCTGGGTGCCGCGACCTTCTTCGGCTCCTACGTCGGCTTCCAGTTCCTGGTCACGCAGTACCTGCAGAACGTCCTCGGCTACAGCGCCATGCACACCGCGCTCGCCTTCCTGCCCGCCGGCTCGCTGGTGGCGATCCTCTCCACCCGGATGGGGCCGATCGTGGACCGGTTCGGCACCCCGCGGGTGACCGCGTTCGGCTTCCTGTCGCTCGTCGTCGGCTACGTCCTCTTCCTGCGCATCGACCTGCACCCCAGCTACGCCGCGGTCATCCTGCCCTCGATGCTGCTGCTCGGCGTGGCCTTCGCCACGGCCTTCCCCGCGCTCAACATCCAGGCCACCAACGGCGTCAAGGACCACGAGCAGGGCATGGTCTCAGGCCTGCTCAACACGTCCTTCCAGGTCGGCGGCGCGATCTTCCTCGCGGTGGTGACGGCGGTGGTCACCGCCCACACCACCTCCGGCGCCACGGCAGGCACCCAGCAGGCAGTGCTGGACAGCTACCGCCCCGCGCTGTGGGTCGTCACCGTCATCGGGTTCGCGGGCCTACTGCTCACCCTGACCGGCCTGCGCAGGCGCCGCCCGTCCTACGGCATCCTCGTCGCGTCCTCCGAGGGCGACGAGCTGGCCCGCCGGGCCGCCGCCGAGCGGGACCCCGCGACGGGCGAAGCGGTGGCGTCCGCGAGCGCGGCCGGCACCGGGTCCGACGGCTCCTCCCGCGCCTGAACACGACACGGCGTGCCCGGACAAGGGCGGGCACGCGACCGGCCCCGCGCGACCACCGCGCGGGGCCGCCGGCGCAGGAGCACCCGGTCCGCCCGGGCCGCGGGCACGCCCTGCGTCAGCCCAGCCAGCCGGGGCGGACCAGGCCGGATTCGTAGGCGAGGACGACCAGTTGGGCGCGGTCGCGGGCGCCGAGTTTGACCATGGCCCGGCTGACGTGCGTCTTCGCCGTGAGCGGGCTGACCACCAGGCGGCGCGCGATCTCCTCGTTGGACAGTCCCATGCCGGCCAGCGCCATGACCTCGCGCTCGCGGTCGGTCAGCTCGTCGAGCGCACCGGCCGCCGCGGGCTCCTTCGACCGGGCGGCGAACTCCGCGATCAGCCGACGTGTCACGCCGGGCGACAGCAGTGCGTCCCCGGCCACCACGGCGCGGACGGCGCGCAGCAGTTCGGCGGGCTCGGTGTCCTTGACCAGGAAGCCCGAGGCGCCCGAGCGGATCGCCTCGAAGACGTACTCGTCCAGCTCGAAAGTGGTCAGGACGACGACCTTCACGTCCGCCAGCGCCGCGTCGCCGGTGATGCCGCGGGTCGCGGCGAGGCCGTCCATGACCGGCATGCGGATGTCCATCAGGACGGCGTCGGGCCGCAGTTCGCGTACGGCACGCAGCGCCTCACCGCCGTCCGCGGCCTCCCCCACCACCTCGATGTCGTCCTGGGCGTCGAGCAGCGCCCGGAAACCGGCCCGTACCAGCACCTGGTCGTCGGCCAGCACGACGCGGATCACGAGTGCTCCTCTGCGGCCGGCCCGGCCGGGTGGGGGGTGGTGTTCCCGGCGGGGGTGCCGGAGGTCCCGGAAGCGCTGCGGCCGCCGAGGGGGATGCGGGCGCGGACACGGAAGCCGCCGTCCGGACGCGGGCCCGTCTCGACCGTGCCGCCCAGCGCGGCGGCGCGCTCGCGCATGCCGACGAGGCCGTTGCCGCCCCCGGTCTCACCCCGTGCCGCGGCGGGGCCGTCGTCGTCCACCTGGACCTGGAACAGACCGGGGCGGTACGACAGCCGGACGCGTGCGGTACGCGAACCGGAGTGCCGCACCACGTTGGTCAGTGCCTCCTGGACGATACGGAAGGCGGCGAGGTCGGCGCCCGGCGGCAGCGCGGCCCGCTCTCCCTCGACGGCCACCTCGGCGCGCAGCCCGGCGGCGGTGGCCTGCTCGACCAGCTCGGGCAGCCGGTCCAGCCCGGGGGCGGGGGCGCGCGGCGCCTGGCTGCCGGGCGTGCGCAGCGCGCCGAGCACCTGCCGCACCTCCCCCAGCGCCTCCTTGCTCGCCGCCTTGATGGTCGTCAGCGCGGTGCGCGCCTGCTCCGGCCGCTCGTCAATGAGCGCGAGGGCCACACCGGCCTGCACGTTGATCAGCGAGATGCTGTGCGCCAGCACGTCGTGCAGCTCCTGGGCGATCCGCAGCCGCTCCTCGTCCGCCCGGCGCCGCTCGGCCTCGGCCCGCTCCCGCCGCTCGCGGGCGATCCGCTCGCGCCGCACACGGAAGAGTTCGGCCGCGGCCAGCACCGCCGCCAGCCAGGCCGCCGCCCCCGACACCTCCGTCCAGGACGCGCGGGTGTCGCCGGAGGGCGGCAGCCAGCGGTAGAGCCACAGCCCGACGAGGGCGTGGGCGGCGAAGGCGCCGGCGGCCACGATCAGCACGCCCTTGCGGTGCCCGGCGGCCACCGCGCTGAAGAACGCGACGACGAGGGCCGCGAAGACGGGCCCGTACGGATAGCCGAGCACGACGTACAGCAGCGTCACGACGGCGGTGCCGGCTGCCACCGGCACCGGTGCACGCCGGCGCAGCAGCAGCAGCGCGGGGCCCGCCAGCAGCAGCAGGTAGCCCGGCCCGTCGAGCGCGACGCGTACGGACTGGTGCCGCCCGGCCGCGCCGGAGCCGGCCACCTGGAGGAAGGCCAGCAGCATGACCGGCACCCAGAGCGAGACCGTCCCGCGGCGGCGCCACTCCCCCGCGGGCGCCGGCCCGGACCCGCCGCCCGGAGGGCCCGGCTGCACCTCGTACGTCATGCGTCCACGCTAGACCGCGGCGACCGGGGCGGCGTCCACTGCACGGGGGCGGTGCGGCTACTCCCCGGGGAGTACGCCGGCGGGGGCGGCCGGGGCGCCGTCCGGAGCACCGGCCGTCAGCCCGACCTGGGCCGCGAGCGCGTCGGCGGCCTGCCCGAAGAACGCGCCGCGGGCCTCGACCACCCGGTTGAACTGCCCGAACAGCTCGAAACTGACGATGCCGAAGAGCTGCGCCCAGACGGCGACCATCGCGGCGACCACGCGTATCGGCAGCTCGGGCGCCAGCTCGGCGGCGAGCCGCACGGCGTCGGCCCGCACCGGCTCGGCGAGCGGCCGGCCGGGCGGCACCCCGAGCAGCCCGGCGGCGTGGGCGTCCCGCACGACCGAGACGAGGACGAGCGGCACGCGCGACGCGGGACCCACGGTGGTCTGCGGCGCGTCGTAGCCGGGCACCGGCGAGCCGTAGATCAGGGCGTACTCGTGCGGATGGGCGACCGCCCACTCGCGGACCGCGGCGCACACCGCGCGCCAGCGGTCGACGGGGGCGGCGCCGGCCGGTGCCGCCGCCCCGGCGACGACCGCGGCGGCGGCGCGGTCCCGGGCGTCCGCGTCGACCGCGGCGAGTGCCTGCTCCGCCGCCTCGCCGACCGCGTCGTACGCGTCGATGATGAGAGCGGTGAGCAGGTCGTCCCGGGACGGGAAGTAGCGGTAGAGCGCGGAGGACGCCATCCCCAGCTCCCGTGCGACGGCACGCAGCGACAGCCCGGCCGACCCCTGGACGGCGAGCTGCCGGGCCGCCTCCTCCTTGATCGCCTCGGTGATCTCGGCCCTGGCGCGTTCCCTTGCTCCCCTGATGGCACTCATGACGTCCAGTGTGCCATCGGGGAGAGCGACGACCAAGAACGAGAGCGGCGAAAGAAAACGAGAGCGGTGCTCTTGCTTTTGCAGGACATGAGCGAGCACACTGTTCTCAAGCGAGAGCACCGCTCACACAACGGAGCGGAAGACCGGAACAGAGGAGAGGCCGCCATGTCCGAGCAGGTCCTGCACGTCCGCAAGCCCGGCTGGGTCACCGTCAACGTCGTCAACCGCGCGGTCGCCTTCCTCACCCGGCGCGGGTTCAGCGTCTGGGGCTCACGGGTCCTGGCCGTCAGGGGCCGCAAGAGCGGTGAGTGGCGGACGACGCCGGTCAACGTGCTGTCGCTGGAGGGGGAGCGCTATCTGGTGGCTCCGCGCGGCCACGTGCAGTGGACGCACAACATGCGGGCGGCGGGCGGCGGCGAGCTCCGCCTCGGGAAGAAGGCGGAGGAGTTCGCCGCCGTGGAGGTCGGCGACGACGACAAGGTGCCGGTGCTGCGCGCCTACCTGAAGCGCTGGAAGGCCGAGGTGGGGGTCTTCTTCGACGGCGTGGGCCCGGATTCGCCGGACGACCGGCTGCGCGCGATAGCCCCCAGGCACCCGGTCTTCCGCATCACGGAACCGGGCGCGGCCACCGGAGCGGGCGCGGGGGCGTGAGGGCCGGGGAGGGTGGCGGCCGCCCGGGGTGCGGCGGGACGGCCGCGACGCGGCCACGGGCGGCCGCCGGGAAGCGGCCGCGCGTGGCCGGAGGTGTCAGGCCCGGCTGAGGCTGTCCAGCGCACGGCGGGCGACGGGGTGGGTGCGGACGATCTCGGCGAGCGAGCGCTTGCCGCTGGTGATGCCCGCGAAGGCCCGCCAGGCGGGCGGGAAGGTGGTGAGCGCCGCGTGGAAGAGCCCGGGCCGCTGCTCGAAGACGCCGAGCAGCCTGCGCCCGACGCCCATCTCGACCCCGAGGCCCGCCTTGACGGCGAAGGCGTAGTTGAGCGCCTGCCGCCGGGCGTCGACCGCGTCGTGCGCCTCGGCGATGCGGACAGCCCACTCCCCCGCGAGCCGCCCGGAGCGCAGCGCGAAGGAGATGCCCTCGCGCGTCCAGGGCTCCAGTAGCCCGGCCGCGTCCCCGCAGACCAGCACCCGGCCGCGGGACAGCGGCGAGTCGTCGGCGCGGCAACGGGTGAGGTGGCCGGTGGAGACGCTGGGTTCGAATCCGGCGAGCCCGAGCCGGGCGATGAAGTCGTCGAGGTAGCGCTTGGTGGCGCCCCCGTCGCCGCGGGCCGAGATGACGCCCACGGTGAGGGAGTCCCCCTTGGGGAAGACCCAGCCGTAACTGCCGGGCAGCGGGCCCCAGTCGATCAGCACCCGGCCGGCCCAGTCCTCCGCCACGGCCGGCGGGACGGGGATCTCCGCCTCCAGGCCGAGATCGACCTGGTCGAGCTTGACCCCGACGTGCGCTCCTATCCGGCTGGCGCTGCCGTCGGCGCCGATGACCGCGCGGGCGTAGACGATCTCCTCGTCGCGTTTGCCGGAGGCACCGCCGCCGCTCGCGCCGACGACGACCGCGACCGTGCGCCGGTCCGGGACGCCCGGACCGTGCTGCTCGACGCGGGAGACGGTCACGCCGGTGCGCACCACGGCGCCGGCCTCGCGGGCTGCGTCGACGAGCGCGGCGTCGAACTCCGGGCGGTTGATGAGCCCGAAGAGCATCTGCCGGGAGCGCTTGGTCCTGGTGCGGCGGCCGTTGAGGCTGAAGGTGACGGCGTGCACCCGCTCGCGGAGCGGGAGTTCGAAGCCGGGCGGCAGCGCGTCCCGCGAGGGGCCGATGATGCCGCCGCCGCAGGTCTTGTACCTGGGGAGTTCGGCCTTCTCCAGCAGCAGGACCCGCCGTCCGGTGACCGCCGCCGCGTGCGCCGCCGACGCTCCGGCGGGACCCCCGCCGATCACCGCGACGTCCCAGACCGCCGGTGTCTCCCCGTCCTGCGCTCCGCTGTCCTGCGCCGCCCGCTCACCGCTCACGTCTTGATCCGCTCCCGCTCGGCCCGTCCGTCACCCCTGCTCAGGGCATCCTATTGCGCCCGCCGGACCGGATCTGCTGTGGCACCATCGGCAGCGACCGTCGTGTGCACCACCGAGCGCCGCGACCCGCCGATTCCTACGAGGAGCAGCCCATGACGTCCGTTCCGCTGTCCGAGACCGTGGCCTCGCTGATGCCCCGCGCGCGTACCGAACTGGCGGAGCTGGTCTCCTTCGCGTCGGTCGCCGACGAACGCCAGTACCCGCGCAGCGGGAGCGAGAAGGCGGCGGCGTGGGTGGCGGCGGCACTGCGCGGCGAGGGCTTCCAGGACGTGGCGCTGCTGGACACCCCGGACGGCACGCAGTCGGTCTACGGCGTGCTGCCCGGCCCTGACGGCGCACCCACGGTGCTGCTCTACGCGCACTACGACGTGCAGCCGCCGCTGGACGAGTCGGCGTGGCTGACACCGCCGTTCGAGCTGACCGAGCGCGACGGGCGCTGGTACGGCCGCGGCGCCGCCGACTGCAAGGGCGGCGTGCTCATGCACCTGACGGCACTGCGGGCGCTCGCCGCGCAGGGCGGCGTGCCGGTCACCGTCAAGGTGATCGTGGAGGGTTCGGAGGAGCAGGGCACCGGCGGCCTGGAGCGCTACGCCGAGGCGCACCCCGGCCTGCTGGCCGCGGACGCGATCGTGATCGGCGACGCGGGCAACTTCCGGGTCGGGCTGCCGACCGTCACCTCGGTGCTGCGCGGCATGGCGCAGCTCGAGGTCCGGGTGGCCACCCTCGAAGGCAACCTGCACTCGGGCCAGTTCGGCGGCGCGGCGCCGGACGCTCTGGCGGCGCTGATCCGGATGCTCGACTCGCTCCGCGACGCGTCCGGCGCGACCACGGTCGCCGGGCTGGACGGCTCGGGCACCTGGGCCGGCCTGGAGTACCCGGAGGAGGACTTCCGGCGGGACGCCAAGGTGCTCGACGGCGTCGAGCTGGTCGGTACGGGCACGGTCGCCGACCGGCTCTGGGCCCGGCCCTCGGTGACGGTGATGGGCATCGACGCCCCGCCGGTCGTCGGCGCGACCCCGTCGGTGCAGGCCACCGCGGGCGCCCGGGTGAGCGTCCGGGTGCCTCCGGGCATGACGGCCGAGCACGCCGCGGCGGCGCTGGAGGAGCACCTGCGGGCGGCGGCCCCGTGGGGCGCGCACGTCGAGGTGAAGCACTGCGGCAGCGGCCAGCCGTTCCGGGCCGACACCGGCAGCCCGGCGTACACCGCGATGGCCGAGGCGATGCGGGAGGCCTACGGGCAGGAGATGGCCGTCGCGGGGCAGGGCGGCTCGATCCCGCTGTGCAACACGCTGGCGACGCTGTACCCGCAGGCCGAGATCCTTCTGATCGGGCTGAGCGAGCCGGAGGCCCAGATCCACGCGGTCAACGAGAGCGTGTCCCCCGAGGAGCTGGAGCGGCTGTCGCTCACCGAGGCGCTGTTCCTCCGGCACTACGCGGCCTCGAAGGCGTCGTAGACGCGTGTCCCCGCCCCGCCGGCGTGCGGGGCGGGGTGTTCCGGCTCACCGCACGGGGTGGCCGGCCTCCAGGTTGAGCGGGCGTCCCTGCTCGCGGGCGCGCAGGGCCCAGCGCAGCCGGTCGAGCCGCACGGGCGGCAGCAGGCCCGCGGCCTCGTCCTCGGTGACGAAGCGCCAGTCGCGCAGCTCGGCCGGGGGCAGCAGCAGCCGGCCGATGTCGGCGGCCGGCACGCGCCCGCCGTCGAAGAGCAGCCGCATCCCGCCGTGCCCGGTGGGATGCGGCGGTTCCCAGTCGACGACGAGGAGTTCCAGGCCGCCGGTCAGCTCGATGCCGAGCTCCTCGGCGACCTCGCGGTGCCCCGCGGTGGCCGGCGACTCGCCCCGCTCGACGACCCCGCCGGGGAATTCCCAGCCGGACTTGTAGGTGGGGTCGACGAGCAGCACCCGGTCGGCGTCGTCGAAGAGCAGCACGCCGGCCGCGACCGTCTCGGCCCGCGGCTCGGGTGTCTGGACGATCCCGCACGCGCCTTCGCCCCGGGCGAGCGCCTCCGCGATCCGCAGAGCCGTCTGCCGCGGCGTCAGCCCGGCGGTGGCGACCACGCAGGCGTCCCGGGCGAGCCAGGGCAGCGCGTCGAGGTAGTCGGGGACGCGTTCCTGCGCCCTGCGGCGGGCCGCCTCGTCCGCAGGCGCGCGGCGGGCTCGGGGCGGGCTGCCCGCGGTGGGGTCGCGGTCTTCGGCGCGGGACGCGATCCGGCTGCGCAGGATCGTTTCTCCGGGATCCAGCACGATATGTCTGACCTCGATCCCGCGCGCCGCCAGACCGCCGAAGATCTCGTCACGGAACTCCTGCCTCAGCAGTGCCATCGGCACCACGAGCACCCCGCCGACCTCGGCGAGCAGCCCCGCGGCGGCCTCGACCACCAGCCGCCGCCAGAGGGGGAGCTCCTGGCAGTCGGCGACCTCCTGGAGCCGCTTCTCGGGCAGCAGCTGCCGCAGGCAGCCCGTCAGGACGTCGGGGTCGTACAGGGTGCTTTCCGGTATGAGGTCGAGCAGTTCGCGCGCGGCGGCGCTCTTGCCCGCTCCGAACGCCCCGTTCACCCAGATGATCACGGTGCCCCCTTCTCCGTCGACCCCTACGAATTGCCCGGATCCTCGGCACCGGCAAACGCGCCGGCCCCGCGCAGCGGCCGCAGCAGCCGGTGGGGGGCGGCGAGCGCGGCGGCGACCGGGTCGGAGCGGTGCGGGCGCCCGTCGGGGTCGGGGGTGCGCATCTCGACGTCCGGCGGGGGCACCTGCGCGAGGGCGCAGTGCGGGCAGCCGCCGGTCATGTCGAGGCGGGTGCCGCAGGCGGCGTGGTGGAAGGTCCTGCTCGGCCCGCTCCCGGCCACGTGCTCGCCGCCCCACCGGATCAGCGCGTGCAGCGGCGGCCACAGCCCGATCCCGGCATCGGTCAGCACGTAGTCGTAGCGCGGGGGCGCCTGCTGGTAGGCGACCTTGCGCAGCACCCCGGCCTCGGTGAGTGCGGCGAGCCGGGCGGTGAGGACGGCCCGCGGGATGTCCAGGTGGACCAGGAAGTCGCTGAAGCGGCGCACCCCGTAGAAGGCGTCCCGCACGATCAGCAGGCTCCAGCGCTCCCCGACCACCTCCAGGGCGCGCGCGAGGGAGCAGTCCTGCTTCGCGTAGTCCGTACCGAGTGCCATGGGGCCAGCGTACCGCCGGGCCACCCTTTGAGTTCGGTGAACAGACTCACGTGTTACGCTGCGGCGGCGCTTGAGTTCAGTGAACAGACTCACACCCACCCGCATCCCGCGGACCCGACCGCACCCAGCGGAGGAACCCATGAAGGCCCAGGCCGCACCCCGCACCCCCGCACCGCCCGCCGCCGCACCCGCCCCACCGCCGCGCCGGTCCGCGGAGCCCGCACCGGGCGCCGGGACCACGCTGGCGGCCGTCGGCCTCGGCACCCTGCTGACGCTGATGGCCTTCACCGCCCCCGCCACCACGCTCGCCGCCACCGCCCGCGGACTGCACTGCGGGCCCGTCGCACAGACCTGGATGCTCACCGGCACCCCGGTCGGCCTGGCCGCCCTGCTGCTGACGATGGGCAGCGTCGCCGACGCCCGCGGTCGGCGTCGTACCTTCGCCGCCGGCACCCTTCTCCTCCTGGTGTCCACCGCGCTGGCGGCCGCCGCACCCGCCACCGGCGTCTTCCTGGCCGCCCGCATCCTCCAGGGCGCCGCGAGCGCCGCCGTCCTCGCCGCGGGCCTCGGACTCGTCGCCGCGACCCACCCGTCAGGCCCCCAGCGGGTACGGGCGCTCGGGCTGTGGGGCGCGACGGTCGGCGCGGGGGTGGCCGTCGGCCCGGTCTACGCCGCGCTGCTGACACAGGCCTGGGGCTGGCGCTCGCTCTACTGGGGCCTGGCCCTGCTGGCGCTGCCGGTCGCGGCGCTCACCGCGGGCGTCCCCGAATCGCGCGCCGCCCGCCCCCGGCGGCTGGACCCGGCGGGGGCGGCCACCCTCGGCGCGGGAGTCGGCGCCCTCGTCGCGGGCTTCGGCGAGAGCCGCGGCGGCTGGCTGCACCCGGCGGTCCTGGTGCCGGTCGGCGCGGCCGCGGTGGCGCTCGCCGCCTTCGCGGCCGTCGAACGCCGGGTCGCCGAGCCGATGCTGGACCCGGCACTGTGGCGCAGTCCCGCCTTCCTCGCCTCCGGCCTCGGCGCACTGGCCAACGGGCTCGCGCTGGTCGGGGTGTTCAGCTACCTGCCCACCATCGTGCAGGGCGTGCTCGGCACCGGCGCGGTGGCCACCAGCATGCTCTTCCTGGTCTGGTCGGGCCTGTCGGCGGTGTCCGCCCTGCTGGCCCGCCGGCTCGCCCCGCACCTGGGCGCCGCGGCGCAGGCGGCACTGGGCCTGGCGGTGGCCGGGGCCGGGCAGGCGGCGCTGTACGGCCTGCACGCCGGCGGCTCGTACGGCCGGATGTTCCCGGCCCTCGCGGTCGGGGGCGTCGGCAGCGGCATCCTCAACGCCGCGCTCGCCCGGCTGGCCGTCTCCAGCGTTCCCGCCGACCGCGGCGCGATGGGTTCGGGCGCCAACAACACCGCGCGCTACGTCGGTTCCGCGCTCGGCGTCGCGCTCACCGTCTCGGTGGTGACGGCCGCGCACGGCAGCTCGCCCGCCGCCGCCCTCGCCGCGGGCGCCAACCACGCCTTCCTGCTCAGCGCCGCCGCCTGCCTGGCCGGCGCCGCGGCCGTCCTGCTGCTGGGCCGGCGCGCGGCCCGTGCGGCAGCCTGAGCGGGGCTCCGGCCGGGCGGTCCGGCCGCGGCCGCCCCTCGCGGCCGGCGGGCCGCGCTCCGCCGGTCTGCCGCGAGCCGGTCCCCTCCGGCCGTCGCGTCAGCCGCCGACGAAGCCCGCCAGGCCCAGTCCCTGGGCCGCCGCGGCCGCCGCGCCGACCAGGCCCGCGTCGGTGCCGAGCTTGGCCGGGACGACGTCGACGCCCGCGGCGAAGGACAGCGTGGCGTAGCGGGCGAGGTGCTCGCGCAGCGGGTCGAAGAGCACCGGGCCGGCCCCGGCCACCCCGCCGCCTATGACGGCGACGTGGATCTCCACCAGCGTCGCGGTCGCGGCGATGCCGGCCGCGAGCGCCTGCGCGGCACGGTCGAAGGACGCCACCGCGAGCGGGTCGCCGGCCCGGGCGGACTCGGCGACGGCCGCCGCGGTCGGCGGCGTGCCCGCGGGCGGCGTCCAGCCCGACTCCACCGCGCGGCGGGCGATGTTGGGGCCGCTGGCGAGCCGTTCGACGCAGCCGCGGGAGCCGCACGGGCACGGGTCACCGTCGAGGTCGACGCTGATGTGCCCGATGTGCCCGGCGTTGCCGGTGGGCCCGGGCAGCAGCGCGCCGCCGAGCACCAGCCCGCCGCCGACGCCGGTGGACACGACCATGCACAGCGCGTTGTCGTAGCCGCGGGCGGCGCCCTGCCAGTGCTCGGCCGCGGTCATCGCCACGCCGTCCCCGGCCAGTACCACCGGCAGCCCGCCGGCCGCCTCGGCGGCCCGGGGGACGAGCGGGAAGTCCCGCCAGCCGGGCACGTTGACGGGGCTGACGGTGCCGTGGACGGCGTCCACCGGCCCCGCGCTGCCGATCCCGAGGGCGACGGCCGCGTCCCACTGCGGTGCCGCGCGCAGCTCGCCGACCACCTCCGCGACGGCCCGCATGACCGTCTCGCCGTCCCGCCCGGCGGGCGTCGGCCGCAGCGACCGCGTGACCAGGCGGCCGTCGGTGTCGACGAGCGCCCCGGCGATTTTCGTACCGCCGATGTCCAGTGCGGCCACGAGTGGACCGGTCACGCCGTGCAGGTGCATGCTTCGGGGTCTCCTTCGGTGTCGTGCGGGATCGCACAGGTCTCCTGCGAGGTGCCGCGGGGTCGCCGTGGCGAGGCGGCGCGGTCGCGGTACCGGGGATCACGCCGGCCCGGCCGCCGGGGTTCCGCGGCGGCGGGCCCGGGGGTAGTCTCGCCTGATCGTGACAACGTTGTCCATCTCTTGCCGCAGGGAATACTACGACCGTGACCCAAACTCCTGGACGAGTCCCCCGGCCCACCATGAAGGATGTCGCCGCGCGCGCGGGCGTCGGCCTCAAGACGGTGTCCCGGGTGGTGAACGAGGAACCGGGCGTCACACCCGACACGACGGCCCGCGTCCAGGCCGCCATCGACGCCCTCGGCTTCCGGCGCAACGACAGCGCGCGGCTGCTGCGCACCCGCCGTACGGCCAGTGTCGGCCTGGTCCTCGAGGACCTCGCCGACCCCTTCTACGCCGCGCTCAGCCGCGCCGTGGAGGACGTCGCCGGTGCGCACGGGGCGCTGCTGTTCACCGGGTCGAGCACCGAGAACCCGCGCCGTGAGCAGGAGCTGGTCCTCGCGTTCTGCGCCCGCCGGGTCGACGGCCTGGTCGTGGTGCCGGCCGGGGACGACCACCGCTACCTGAGCCCGGAGATCGACGCGGGCGTGGCCACCGTGTTCGTGGACCGCCCCGCCGGCCGTATCGACGCCGACGTCGTCCTCACCGACAACGCGGGCGGCACCCGCACCGGCGTCGCGCACCTCATCGCGCACGGTCACCGCAGGATCGGCTTCATAGGCGACCAGCCCGGCATCCACACCGCCGCCGAGCGGCTGCGCGGCTACCGCGAGGCGATGGCCGACGCGGGACTGGCCGTCCGCCCCGAGTGGTACGCGATGGGCCCCACCACGCCCGAGCGCGTGCAGGCCGCGCTGGCCGTGATGCTGTCGGGGCCCGAGCCGGTCACGGCGCTCCTCGCGGGCAACAACCGCGTCACCGTGTCCGCGGTGCGTGTGCTGTCCGGCCGTCCCGAGCGCATCGCGCTGGTCGGCTTCGACGACTTCGAGCTGGCCGACCTGCTCGACCCCCCGGTCACCGTCGTCGCCCAGGACGCCCCGGGCCTCGGGCGGACGGCCGCGCAGCTGCTCTTCCGCCGGCTGGACGGCGCGGAGGAAGGGACCAGCCGTGTGGAACTGCCCGCCCGGCTCGTCCCGCGCGGTTCCGGCGAGATCCCCCCGTCCTCCTGACGCGGGCGGCGGTTCAGCGCCCGGCCAGCGTGTCCAGTTCGGCCCGGGCCAGCCCGGTGCGCGCGGCGACCTCGTCCGGGTCCAGGGCGCCGTAGTCCAGACCGCGCAGCAGGTGGCCGCACAGCGCGCGGGCCGTCGCCGGCTCGTCCAGCACCGCACCGCTCCCGGCCCCCGTGCGCACGTAGGCCGCGAGTCGCGCCGCCGTGGTGTCGAGGTCCTCCCGGCAGAAGGCGTAGACGGCGGCGTAGCGCGTGGGCAGGTGCGCCGGGTGCATGTCCCAGCCCTGGTGGAAGGCGCGGGCCAGTGAGCGCCGCACCAGCCGGTAGTGGAGCCGCCAGGCGGCGTGCACGTCCTGCGTGGCGCCGACCGGCAGGACGTTGGTGGAGCCGTCGGAGAGCCGCACGCCGGTGCCCGCGGCGGCGACCTGCATGACGGCCTTGGCGTGGTCGGCGGCCGGGTGGTCGGGTGCCTGGTGGGAGGGGCCGACCCCGCAGGCGGCGCTGTAGTCGAAGGTGCCGTAGTGCAGCGCGGTGAGGCGGCCCGCGGCGGCGTCGACGAGGCGCGGGACCGTCGCGGTGCCGTCGGGGCCCAGGACGGCCTGGGGCGTCTCGATCTGGATCTCGAAGCGGATCCGGCCCGCGCGCAGCCCGGCGGCCCGCTCGAACTGCCCGCACAGCTCGGCCATGGCGGCCGCCTGGGCGGGGAAGGTCACCTTGGGCAGCGTCACCACCAGCCCGTCCGGCAGCCCGCCGGCGCCGAGCAGCGCGGTCAGGAAGACGTCGAGGGTCCGGATGCCGCGGTCGCGTACGGGGGCCTCCAGGCACTTCATCCGGATCCCGGCCCAGGGCGGCGCCCCCTCCCGCTCCGCCAGCTCCGCGACGGTCCGGGCGGCGGTGCGGGCGGCCGCGTCCTCCTCCGCGTCGGGCCGCGAGCCGTAGCCGTCCTCGAAGTCGATGCGCAGGTCCTCCACCGGCTCCCGGAGCAGCTTGGCGCGGACCCGGTCGTGCACCTCGGCGGCGAGCGCGGCGGGCAGTCCCAGCACCGCGCCGAGGGCGGCGGCGTCGGGGGCGTGGGCGTCCAGCGCGGCCAGCGCCCGGTCGCCCCACTCCCGCGGGGTGCCGGGGTTCGCGGCGTCGGCGGGTACGTAGACGGTGTGGACGGGCTGCCGGGTGCCCGCGTCGCCGGGGTAGCGGCGGGCGAGTTCGGCGTCGGTGGCCGCGAGCGAGGCGCCGGCACGGGCCACGTCCGCGTCGCTGAGCATCCTGCCGGCCGGCTCCGTCACAGGCGCCACCTTCCCCGTACCGGTCGACGTCGTGTCCCTGGATCGACGAGGTGACGCTAACCGGGGCGTCCGGCCAGGTCAACACCGCGCCGGCACGCCGCGGCCCCCGTGCGCGCGGGGCGTACGGGGGCCGGAACGGTGGCGGCCGGTGACGGCGGTTCAGCCCTTGCGGGCCTTGATCTCCGCCGTGAGCTGCGGGACGACCTGGAAGAGGTCGCCGACCACGCCGTAGTCGACGAGGTCGAAGATCGGGGCCTCGGCGTCCTTGTTGACGGCGACGATCGTCTTGGAGGTCTGCATGCCGGCCCGGTGCTGGATGGCGCCGGAGATGCCGTTGGCGATGTAGAGCTGCGGGGAGACCGACTTGCCGGTCTGGCCGACCTGGTTGCTGTGCGGGTACCAGCCGGCGTCCACCGCGGCGCGCGAGGCGCCGACGGCCGCGCCGAGGGAGTCGGCCAGCTCCTCGATGAGCGAGAAGTTCTCGGCGCCGTTGACGCCGCGGCCGCCGGAGACCACGATCGCGGCCTCGGTCAGCTCCGGCCGCCCGGTGGACTGGCGCGGGGTGCGCGAGACGACCTTGGTGCCGGTGGCCAGCTTGCCGAAGGCGACCTCCAGCGGCTCGACGGTGCCGGCCGCCGGAGCGGCCTCGACGGGCGCGGAGTTGGGCTTGACGGTGATGACCGGGACGCCGCGGGTGACACGCGAGCGGGTCGTGAAGGCGGCGGCGAAGACCGACTGGGTCGCGACCGGGCCGTCCTCGCCCGCCGTCACGTCGACGGCGTCGGTGATGATGCCGGAGCCGAGCCGCAGCGCGAGCCGCGCGGCGACCTCCTTGCCCTCCGCCGAGGACGGGATCAGGACCGCGGCCGGCGAGACGGCGGCGGCGGCCGCCTGCAGGGCGTCCACCTTGGGCACGACGAGGTAGTCGGCGAACTCCGGGGCGTCGGCGGTGAGCACCTTGACGGCGCCGTGCTCGGCGAGCACCGGGGCCGCGGTGTCGGCTCCGGCGCCCAGGTGGACGGCGACGGGGTCGCCGATCCGGCGGGCCAGGGTGAGCAGTTCGAGAGTGGGCTTGCGGACGGCGCCGTCCACGTGGTCGACGAGGACGAGGACTTCAGCCATGGGTGCGTTCTCCTGCGGAAGAAAGGGAGTCGGGGGCGGGCGGGAGCGCGTGGCCGGGCCCGGGCGGTGTGCGCCGGACACGGCCGTCCGTCAGATGAACTTCTGCTCCGCGAGGTAGGCGGCGAGCTGCTTGCCGCCCTCGCCCTCGTCCTTGACGATGGTGCCGGCGGTGCGCGGGGGGCGCTGCGTGGCGTCCTGCACCGCGGTCCAGGCGCCGGCGTGGCCGACGTCGGCCGCGTCGATGCCCAGGTCCGACAGGTCCAGGGACTCCACCGGCTTCTTCTTGGCGGCCATGATGCCCTTGAAGGAGGGGTAGCGGGCCTCGCCGGACTGGTCGGTCACCGACACCAGGGCGGGCAGCGACGCCTCCAGCTGCTCGCTCGCCGCGTCGCCGTCCCGCCGCCCGGTCACCTTGCCGTCGGCCACCGCGACCTCGGACAGCAGCGTGACCTGCGGGATGCCGAGCCGCTCGGCGAGCAGCGCGGGCACCACGCCCGCGGTGCCGTCGGTGGAGGCCATGCCCGTCACGACCAGGTCGTAGCCGATGTGCTCGACGGCCTTGGCCAGCACCAGCGAGGTGCCGATGACGTCCGTGCCGTGCAGCTCGTCGTCCTCGACGTGGACGGCCTTGTCGGCGCCCATCGACAGCGCCTTGCGCAGCGCGTCCCTGGCGTCCTCGGGGCCCACCGTCAGCACGGTGATCTCCGCGTCGTCGGCGGCCTCCGCGATCTGCAGCGCCTGCTCGACGGCGTATTCGTCCAGCTCCGACAGCAGTCCGTCGACCGCCTCGCGGTCGGTGGTCAGGTCATCGGCGAAGTGACGGTCGCCGGTGGCGTCGGGCACGTACTTCACAGCGACTACGATCCTCAAGCTCACGCCTGCTCTCCTACTGCTTCGTCCTGCACGTCTTCGTCAACTGCCCCGGCAGCGCCCTGGCAAGTGCCCCGGAACTGGCAGCATAGGCGCCAGTGGCATCGGCTCCCCGCCGCGTACGGCACGCGTCGCGGCAAGTCCCCTGCGGTTATATTACTCGCCAGTACACAGACTGCGCCGCCCCTTCGCAAGGCCCGCGACTGTGACCTGCCCGACGCCCGCCCGGCGAAGAGGCCGTGCGGACGCCGCTCAGACCGCGGCCCCGAGCGCCGCGATCACGTCGGCCCTGCGCGGCTGGCCGGCAGCACGGCGCACCACCGCGCCGTCCGCGTCCAGCACCAGCACGGTCGGCGTCCTCTCGATCCGCAGCCGCCGCACGAGGCCGAGGTGCGCCTCGGCGTCGATCTCCACGTGGCCCACCCCCTCGACCATCGCCGACACCTCGGCCAGCACGCGCCGGGTCGCCCGGCAGGGCGCGCAGAAGGCGCTGGAGAACTGCACCAGGGTGGCCCGCTCCCCCAGGGGCCCGCCGAGATCGGCGGCGGTCAGCCGCCCGGCGTCGTCCGTGGCGCCCATGCGCGTCCTCCTCGGGGCAGTCAGGGCAGTTCGGTCGGCAGCACGATCCGCGAGCTGTCCGGTGCCGCCCGCAGACATTCCACCACCTGCGGCAGCGGTGCCACGTGGACGGTCGGGTAGTCGCACTCCCCCAGGTGCGGGCGCACGGGGAAGGCGAGCTGCTCCACGTCGAGGGAGAAAGCGGCCCGCACCCCGGGTTTGTTCCCGCGGGCGTCCAGCCTGCTCCAGCGGTCCGTGCCCGGCAGCCGAAGGGCGATCAGGCCGTGCAGGGCGGGATCGGACCCGTCGTCCTCGGTGAGCCGCTGGTAGCACAGGCCCGCGGGGATGCCGCGGGCCCGCAGCAGGGCGACGAGGGCGTGCGACTTGGCGTAGCAGATCCCGTTGCGCTGGGCCAGTACGTCCGACGCCCGCCACGTGACGCGCGGGTCGCCCGAGTCGAAGGAGTGCGGGATCATGTCGCGCACGTATTCGAACGCCGTGTGCGCATATTCATGCAGGGTGTCCGCGTCCTCTGCGAGCAGGGCCGCCGTCTCGACCACCACCGGGTCGTGGTGGTCGATGACGTCGTCGGCTGCGAGGAAGGCGGAAAGGTCGTCGGTCTCCGGGATCGGTTCCATGGGCAGACCCTAGAGAGCCATCGGCCATCGATCAATCAATTTACCCACTACCGCATATCTATCCACGCATCGCGGCCAGCTCCTCCGCGACGGCCGCCGCGAAGCCGTCCACGTCCGCCTCCGTGGTGTCGAAGGCGCACATCCACCGCACCTCACCGGTCGACTCGTCCCAGAAGTAGAAGCGGAAGCGCTTCTGCAGCCGTTCGGCGGCCTCGCGCGGCAGCACCGCGAAGACCGCGTTCGACTGCACGGGCCGAGTGACCCGCACGCCCTCGATGCCGCGCACGGCCGCCTCCAGCCGGCGGGCCATCGCGTTGGCGTGCGCGGCGCTGCGCAGCCACAGGTCACCGGCCAGCAGCGCCTCGAACTGCACCGACACGAAGCGCATCTTGGACGCCAGCTGCATCGAGGCCTTGCGCAGGTACGGCAGCCCGCGCACCTTCTCCGGGGCCAGTACGACCACGCACTCGCCGAACAGCAGCCCGTTCTTGGTGCCGCCGAAGGAGAGGATGTCGACGCCCGCCTCGGTGGTGAAGCGGGCCGGCGGCACCCCGAGGGTCGCGGCGGCGTTGGCGAGGCGCGCCCCGTCCATGTGCACGGCCAGGCCCAGCTGGTGGGCGTGGTCGCAGATCGCCGCGACCTCCTGCGGTGTGTAGCAGGTGCCGAGTTCCGTGGTCTGGGCGATCGACACGACCTGCGGCCGCGCACGGTGCTCGTCGTCGAAGCCGTACGCCTGCCGGTCGATCAGCTCGGGGGTGAGCTTGCCGTCCGGAGTCGGGACCGTGAGCAGTTTCAGGCCGCCCACACGCTCGGGCGCGCCGCACTCGTCCACGTGGATGTGCGCGCTCTCGGCGCAGATCACCGCGCCCCAGCGCTCGGTCACCGCCTGGAGGCCGGTCACGTTGGCGCCCGTGCCGTTGAAGACCGGGAAGACCTCGGCGGCCTGGCCGAAGTGCGTCCGGAAGATCTCCTGGAGGGCGGCGGTGTACGCGTCCTCGCCGTAGGCGACCTGGTGGCCGCCGTTGGCGAGCGCCAGCGCCGCCAGCACTTCCGGGTGCACGCCCGCGTAGTTGTCGCTGGCGAAACCGCGGACGTCCGGGTCGTGCCGGCGCACGGCGTCGGTGGGAGGCACGGGACCGGCGTTGCCGGAGGTGCCGGTCACGGTTGGGGCGTCAGCCACTGGCGGGTCCCGTTCACTTCTGCTGCGTTGCGGTTCCACTGCGTCGCGATCGCCTCGGCGAGGTAGGTGACGTCGGTGAAACCCGGGAAGGTCGACTGCGGGCGCTCGGCCCGCAGCGCGTCGTGCACCAGCGCCTTGATCACCAGGACGGTGGCGGCCGCGGTGGGCCCGTCCTCGCCGCCGAGACGGCGGAAGGAGTCACCGAGCGCGAGGGTCCAGGCCTCGGCGGCGGCCTTCGCGGCGGCGTAGGCGGCGTTGCCCGCGGTCGGGCGGCTCGCACCCGCCGCGCTGACCAGCACGTAGCGGCCGCCGGGGCTGCGCATGAGCCCGTCGTGGAAGGCCAGCGAGGTGTGCTGGACGGTGCGGACGAGCAGCTGGTGCAGCACGTCCCAGTCGGCCAGCTCCGTCTCCGGGAAGGACGCCGAGCCGCGCCACCCTCCCACCAGGTGCACCAGGCCGTCGACCCTGCCGTGGTCCTTCTCGATCCGGCCCGCCCAGTCCTGGGTGGCCTCCAGGTCGAGCAGGTCGACGATCTCGCCGGTGATGTCGGCGCCGCCGGCGTCGTAGCGCGCCGCGTCGACCGCCTCGGCCAGCCGCTCGGGGTCGTGGTCGGCCGCCACGACGTGGCCGCCGGCCCGCGCGAGCCGCTGCAGCACGGCCCGGCCGGCCGGGCCGCCCGCGCCCGCCACGGCGATCACCGCTCCGTCGAGACCGCCGGAATACGTGTCGGTCGTCATCTCCGCCTCCTCGGCCGCACCGGTCACGCGGCGCTCCGCACCAGGCCGGCACCGGTGATCCCCTTGGTGGAGGCGATCGTGTCGCGGAGCTTCCTGGACAGGGCCTCGTAGAACATGCTGAGCGGAAACTCGTCCGCGAGCACGTCGTCCACCAGCTTGCGCGGAGGAAGAGACAGGTCCAGGGCGTCGGGTCCCTTGGCCCAGACCGAGCCGGGGTGCGGCGAGAGATAGCTCGCGACCAGGTCGTACGCGGCGAACCAGTGCACGAGCTTGGGGCGGTCGATGCCGTCCCGGTACAGCGTCTCGATCTCCTCGCAGAGCTGGTTGGTGACCTGCGGTGCACGCTCCCAGTCGATGTGCAGGGTGTTGTCCGTCCAGCGTACGGCGTCGTGCTTGTGCAGGTAGGCGAAGAGCAGCTGTCCGCCGAGTCCGTCGTAGTTGCGGACCCGTGCGCCGGTGACGGGGAAGCGGAAGAGGCGGTCGAAGAGGATCGCGTACTGCACGCCCAGACCCATCGGGTGGCCCTCGGCCTGCAGCTGGACGGCCGCCCGGAAGGTGGTCAGGTCGCAGCGCAGCTCCTCCAGCCCGTACATCCAGAACGGGGCCCGCTGCTTGATCATGAACGGGTCGAAGGGCAGGTCGCCGTGGCTGTGGGTGCGGTCGTGGATCATGTCCCAGAGCATGTACGTCTGCTGCGCCAGCTCCTGGTCGGACACCAGCCGGGCCGCCTCGGGCGGCAGGTCGAGGCCGAGGATGTCCACGGCCGCCTCCGTCACCATCCGGAAGCGGGCGGCCTCCCGGTCGCAGAAGATGGCGCCCCAGCTCCAGCGGGCCGGGGGCTTGCGCACGGCGACGGTCTCCGGGAAGAGCACCGCGGAGTCGGTGTCGTAACCGGGTGTGAAGTCCTCGAAGACGATCGGGACGAACTGCGGGTTGTCGAAGCGCGTGCGCTCCAGCTCGGCGATCCACTCCGGCCACATCACGCGCAGCGCGACGGCCTCCAGGTTGCGGTCCGGATTGCCGTTCTGGGTGTACATCGGGAAGACGACGACATGGCGGCGGCCGTCGGTGCGCCCGGCGGCGGGCTGGAAGGCCAGCAGCGAGTCCAGGAAGTCCGGGACGCCGAAGCCCTCTTCCGCCCAGCGGCGCAGGTCGGCGGCCAGCGCGCGGTGGTAGGCCGCGTCGTGCGGGAGCAGCTCGGTGAGCCGGTCCACGGCGCCGGCGATCCGGTCCACGGCCTGCGCCGCGTCCGTGCGGCCGGGCGCGTCCTCGGCGTCGAAGTCGATCGACCCGTCCTTGAGCTGCCACGGCCGGACGGTCTCGACGGCCTCCTTCAGCTCGGCCCACACCGGGTGCCCGATGACGTCGTCACCGGATATCCCCTGAGCAGGTGCCGCCCTCGACGAAAGAATGTCAGCCATGACCGCTCCCTCACAGGAAAAATTGCCGTACCGACACCGTATCCGCGACCTTGTTCCGGCTTCAAGCGGACGAAGAGGCGATCCTCCGGCGGGAGCGCCGAACAGTCGCTTTTCCTGCGGCGGATGACCCGTTTCGTCCGGTCTCCTTCCGGAATCCCTCCGGCACCGCCGATGCGTCGCGGCGTCGTCGGCCCCGCGCCGTCCGCGCGGCCTAGGCTGCGGTCATGAGCTTCCTCACTGTCGGTCACCGCGGGGTCATGGGCGTCGAGCCGGAGAACACGCTGCGGTCCTTCCGCCGCGCCGAGCAGGCGGGACTGGACCAGGTCGAGCTCGACCTGCACCTGAGCAAGGACGGCGCGCTCGTGGTGATGCACGACGCGGACGTGGACCGCACCACGGACGGCAGCGGGCTCGTCCGGGACCTCACCCTCGACGAGATCCGCGCGCTGGACGCCGGGCTCGGCGAGCGGGTGCCGGTCTTCGAGGAAGTGCTCGACGCGGTGCGCGGCCCCGTCCAGGCCGAGATCAAGGACACGGCGGCCGCCCGGGCGCTCGCCGCCACGCTGCGCGAACGCGGCGCCACCGGCCGGGTCAGCGTGCTGTCCTTCCACGACGAGGCCCTCGCCGAGATCCGCACGCTGCTGCCCGGGGTACCGACGGTGCTGGTCGCGGGCAGGTCCGGCCCGGACGTCGTCCCGCGCGCCCAGGCCGTCGGGGCGCGCCTGGTCAGCCTCGACCTCACGCACCTGACCCTGGACGTGGTCCGCCGCTGCCACGCCGCGGACATCCGGGTCATCGCGTGGACGGTGAACACCGCCCAGGACTGGGCGCTCGCCCGCGCCCTGGGCCTGGACGGAGCCGTGACCGACCTGCCCGCCGAACCGGCCGCATGACGGCCGGGCCGGGCCCCGGCCTCAGAGCTTCTTGGTGAGCAGCTCGAACTCGAGGTCGTCGCGGGTCGGCAGGCCGAACCGCTCGTCGCCGTACGGGAACGGGCTCGTCTGCCCGGTGCGCCGGTAACCGCGCCGCTCGTACCAGGCGATCAGGTCCTCCCGGACCGAGATCACCGTCATGTGCATCTCGGCGACGCCCCACTCCTCACGGGCGAAACGCTCCGCCTCCGCGATGACGGCCTTGCCCAGCCCGTCGCCCTGCAGCGTGGGCCGCACGGCGAACATCCCGAAGTACGCGTGCGCCCCGCGGTGGTCCAGCTGGCAGCAGGCCACCAGCTCGCCGTCGCGCTCCACCGCGACGAGCCGGCTGCTCGCGCTCTCGATCACCGCGAGCACGCCCTCGGGGTCGGTGCGCTGCCCGCCGAGGATGTCCGCCTCCGTCGTCCACCCCGCCCGGCTGGCGTCCCCCCGGTAGGCGGACTCGATCAGCGCGACCAGCGCGGGAACGTCTGCGGCGGTCGCGGGGCGAAACCTCGGTGAGGCGGTGGTGTCCATGACCCCGCAGAATATCCCGCCGCTCCCGGCCACCACCCGGCCCCCGGGGCCCGCGGGCCGCTCCGGAGCGCCCCCGGTGGCCCGGCTCCGGCCCCGGGTGTGCGGCGGGCACCGCGGGGACACGAGCGGCCTTTCCCGGCCGGCGGTCCGGAACGCACCAGGGCGCCCCTCCGGCCCGGGGCTCCCGGCGGGCGGGGGCCGGCGCGAAAGGAGTGGGCTCACGCCGGGGGACGCCTCCGTGCGCTCGGGTGTGCGCCGCCGGGCGCGGGCAGCTTGCTGGGGGGCCGCCGGTTCGGGCGGGAGCCCGAGGGGGGTGGACGCGGTGCACGGACCGCCGGTGGTCGCGTGGTTGCTGGTGGCGCTCAGCGCCACGACGGCACTGTCGTGCGTGCTGCGCCGCGAGGCGCGGACGGAGGCGCTGCTCGGCGCGGGCATGGCGCTCATGGCCGTCCCGCTCTCCGCGTACGAGCCCCCGCGCTGGGCCCCCGCGGTGCTCGCCGTCGTCTTCGCCGGCACCGCGGTGCACGCCCTCCGGCCCTCCGCGCACCGCGCGGCCACGCATCGGGTGCACCACTCCGTGTGCGCGGGGGCGATGGTGTACATGGCGGCCGCCTCGGCAGGTGCGGGCGGTGCGCACGCGGACCACGCGGGGCACGCGGCGGGGGGCGCCGCGATGGGCACTCCGGTGCTGACGGGGCTGCTGCTGGCGTATTTCGCCGGCTACGTGCTGCGCGCGGGCACCCGCCTGGCCGCCGCGGACCCCGCCGCGCCGGCCGGCGGCGCGATACGCCTGCGGCACGCCCCGGAGGTGGCGGCGGCGTGCCGCGCGGCGATGGCGATGGGCATGTTCGCGATGCTGCTGACGATGTGACCGGCGCTCCCGCGGAGCGTGGGAGCCTTGGGACGCCTGGGGCGCACGATGTTGCGTGAGTGATACGTCACATCGTGTGCGGGCCGCACCCGCGGCCCGCCGCCCGCTCCTAGGGTGATCGTCATGACGGTCCCGTTCGTGCTGCTGGTCCTGGGGGCACTGACGGCGGCGATGGCGCCGCGCCTGCTGTCCCGTGCCGAGTGGCCGGGACGCGAGCCCGTGCTGGCCCTGTGGGTGTGGCAGTGCGTGGTCGCCGCCGTGCTGCTGTGCTGCCTCTCCGCGCTGGCCCTGACGGCCTCGGCCGCGTGGGCGGCGGTGCGCGGCCATGTGTTCGCCTTCGCACCGCACGGCGTGGTCGACGCGTACGGGCTCTCGGAGTACGGCCGCGGAGCGGCGGCGCTGGCGGTGACGCTGGCGCTCGGCGGCTTGTGGACGGTCGCCATGCTCACCCGGGAGGTCCGCGGGGCCCGCGGCAGGCGCCGGCAGCGCCGGGCGGAGCTGCGGGTGCGCTCGCCCCGGCTGCCGGGCGAGGAGGTGCCGCCCGGCGAGCGCCTGGTCGTGCTGGAGGACCCGCGGTCGGACGCCTGGTGGCTGTCCGGCGCGGAGCCGCAGCTGGTGATCACCACTGCGGCCCTGCAGCGGCTCAAGGGCCGGCAGCTGGACGCCGTGCTGGCGCACGAGCAGGGGCACATGCGGGCCCGCCACGACGTGCTGCTGCACTGCGCGGGCGCGCTCGCCGGCGGCTTCCCGCAGGTGCCGGTCTTCGCGGCCTTCCGCGACCAGGTGCACCACCTGGTCGAACTGGCGGCGGACGACACCGCCTCACGCCGTGTCGGCCGGCTCACCACCGCGCTGGCACTGGTGGAGCTGAACGAGGAGCGCGGGGTCTTCGGCCCGGCCCCGGCCGCGCTCGCCGCGCTTCCCGGCCGGGTGCGCCGGCTGCTGGACCCCGCGCCGCGGCTGCCGCTGGCGCGCCGCGTGCGGATGAGCGCGTACGCCCTGCTCGTCCCCGCGGTGCCGCTGCTGATCGCCTTCGGCCCCGGCCTGAACGCCCTGACCTGATGGGGGCGCCCGGAAGGGCGACGGGCGCCGTCCCGGCGATCCCCCGCGTCGCCGGGACGGCGCCCGTCCCCGATACCCCGTGCGGACCCTGGTCCGGCGGGATGCGCTGAGTATATTGGCTCGCAGCCAGTCAACGCAGGAGTAAAGCATGTCCCCTCGGAGCGCTTCGGTCAATGAAGCGATGCGCAGGCGTTCCCGGGAACGGCTGCTGCGCGCCACCGTCGAGCTCGTCGAGGAGCGCGGCTACGAGGCCACCACCCTGGCCGACATCACCCAGCGGGCGGGGTCGGCCAGGGGCCTGGTCTCGTACTACTTCTCCGGCAAGCGGGCACTGCTCCAGTCGGCGGTGCACCGTCTGATGGCCGACGAGCTGGCCGCCGCCCTGGAATTCGAGCCGAGGACCGACGACGGCCGGCAGCTGCTGGCCCGGGCCATCGACGGGATGCTGGGCATCAGCGTCCGGCACACCACGCTGATGCGCACGCACATGGCGGCGATCCTCCAGGAGGAGGGCTTCATCCAGTGCCCCGAGCAGCAGCGGCTGGCGCTGCTGCTCCGCGACACGGTGACCTGCTGGGGCGCCGCCGACCCGGAGGAGGAGTACCGGCTGCTGCGGGCCCTGCTGATGGGCGCGACGGTGGCGATGCTGCTGCCGGGCGCGCCGATGCCGCTGCGCCGGCTGCGGGGCGAGCTGTTCCAGCGCTACGGCCTGGAGTGGGAGTGGGGCTTCCCCCCGCCGGAGCCCTCCCCCGCGCCCGGGCCCGCGGCCGCGGCAGGCGCCACCGGCCGGGCAACGCCGCTGTGAGCTGCGGCGGCGCGTGCCGTACGGGCTGTTGTCGGTGGTGGGGTGCAGACTGCGTGGTGCCGGTCACATCGGTGCGACGGAGGTGACACGCCATGGACGACGTGCTGCTCGCGGTGGGCACGCAGAAGGGGCTGTTCCTCGCCCGGAGAAAGGGCGGGAACGGCCGGTGGGAGGTGGAGGGCCCGCGTTTCCCCATGCAGGCCGTCTACTCGGTGGGGATCGACACCAGGCGGTCCGTGCCGCGGCTGCTGGCCGGGGCCGACAGCTCGCACTTCGGCCCGTCCGTCTTCCGCTCCGACGACCTGGGGGCGACGTGGCAGGAGCCGTCCAGACCCGCGGTGCGCTTCCCCGACGGCACCGGCGCCTCGCTGGAGCGGGTGTGGCAGCTGCATCCGGCCGGACCCGCCGCACCTGACGTGGTGTGGGCCGGCACCCAGCCGGGCGCGCTCTTCCGCTCGCAGGACGGCGGGGAGAGTTTCGAGCTGGTCCGCGGCCTGTGGGAGCATCCGCAGCGCCCGCGGTGGGACGCCGGGTTCGGCGGCCAGGCCGTGCACACGGTGGTGACGCACCCCGCCGACGCCGGGCGGGTCACGGTCGCGGTGTCGACCGGCGGCGTCTACCGGTCGCAGGACGGCGGGGAGAGCTGGGCCCCGTCCAACTCCGGGGTGCAGGCCACCTTCCTGCCGGAGGAGCAGCGCTATCCCGAGTTCGGCCAGTGCGTGCACAAGATCGCCCAGGACGCGGCCGATCCGGAGCGGCTGTATCTGCAGAACCACGGCGGGGTCTACCGCAGCGACGACGGCGGGGCGCGCTGGCAGGGCATCGCGGACGGGCTGCCCGCGGAGTTCGGCTTCGCCGTCGCCGCGCACAGGAGCCGCGGTGACGTGGCGTACGTCTTCCCGGTGGCCGCCGACAGCCTGCGCATGCCGCCCGGCTTCCGCTGCCGCGTCTACCGCACGGAGGACGCCGGCGGCAGCTGGACGGCGCTGTCCGACGGCCTGCCCGACGAGCCGTCCTACGGGGTGGTGCTGCGCGACGCCCTGTGCACCGACGACGCCGACCCCGGCGGGGTCTACTTCGGCAACCGCAACGGCGAGGTGTACGCGAGCGCCGACCAGGGCGACACCTGGGGACTGGTCGCCGGGCACCTGCCGGACGTGCTCTGCGTTAGGGCGGCCGTCGTGTGATCTCCGCCGCGGGCCGCCGCGGGAGGGGCTCGCCGTCTCCGATCCCCGTCCGTGGCAGGCCTGTTGAGCCAGTAGAGTGACGGACCGTGACAGCACGACCGTTGAACGAGATTGTCGAGGCGGGGTGGGCCCGGGCGCTCGAACCCGTGGCGGGCCGGATCGCGGCGATGGGCGACTTCCTGCGGGCGGAGATCGCCGCGGGCCGTACCTACCTGCCCGCCGGGCCCAACGTCCTGCGGGCCTTCCAGCAGCCCCTCGACGAGGTCAGCGTCCTCATCGTCGGCCAGGACCCGTACCCGACGCCCGGCCACGCGGTCGGCCTCAGCTTCTCGGTCGCGCCCGACGTGCGCCCGCTGCCGGGCAGCCTGGAGAACATCTTCCGCGAGCTGGTCGCCGACCTCGGAGTGCCGCGGCCGTCCAGCGGCGACCTCACGCCCTGGACCCGGCAGGGGGTGCTGCTGCTCAACCGCGCGCTGACCACCGCGCCGCGGCGTCCGGCCGCACACCGCGGCAAGGGGTGGGAAGAGGTCACCGAGCAGGCGATCAGGGCGCTGGCCGCGCGGGACAAGCCGCTCGTGGCCATCCTGTGGGGGCGCGACGCCCGCAATCTGCGCCCGTTGCTGGGCCGGCTGCCGGCGATCGAGTCCGCGCACCCCTCGCCGATGTCGGCCGACCGCGGCTTCTTCGGCTCCCGCCCCTTCAGCCGCGCGAACGAGATGCTGCTGCAGCAGGGCGGACAGCCGGTGAACTGGCAGCTCCCCTGAGCGGCCGAAAACGGTACCCTGCCCGGGTGACAACGCATTCGAATACCCCGGCGGGCTGGTACGCGGACCCGCAAGGCACCCCGAATCTGCTCCGCTACTGGGACGGCACCCAGTGGACGGAGCACACCAATCCCGGCCAGGTGCCCCAGCAGCAGCAGAGCGGGGGCAACGCCTGGGAGCTGAACGTCAGCCGCACCCCCGACCCGGCGAAGGTGCAGCACCAGGTGCAGCAGCAGGCCGGGGTGTCCCCGGCGGGGTTCGGCGGCGGCACGCTGTTCACCGAGCCGGTCCTGGTGGTGAACCAGAAGGCCAAGCTGATCGAGCTGGTCAACGAGTACAGCGTCTTCGACCAGCACGGCAACACCCTGGGCTCCGTCGTCGAGGTCGGCCAGAGCACGGCGAAGAAGGTGCTGCGCTTCGTCTCCAGCGTCGACCAGTTCCTGACCCACAAGCTGGAGGTCCGGGACGCCCACGGCACCCCGCACCTGGTGCTGACCCGGCCGGCGAAGTTCATCAAGTCCAAGGTCGTCGTGCAGCGGGCCAACGGCGAGCCGCTCGGCGAGATCGTCCAGCAGAACGCCTTCGGCAAGATCCGCTTCGGCTTCATGTACAACGGCCAGCAGATCGGCGCGATCAAGGCGGAGAACTGGCGCGCCTGGAACTTCGCCATCGTCGACCACACCGAGACCGAGATCGCCCGGATCACCAAGACGTGGGAGGGCCTGGCCAAGACCCTGTTCACGACGGCGGACAACTACGTCCTGCAGATCCACCGGCCGCTCCAGGACCCGCTGCTGAGCATGGTCGTCGCCTCCGCCCTGACCGTGGACACCGCCCTCAAGCAGGACTCGCGCGGGCTCGGCTGAGCCCGGAATGGCGCACTGGGTGCTGGGGGTCGACTCGGGCGGCTCCGGGGTGCGGGTCGCCGTCGCCCGCGCCGACGGCTCGGGGGGTCCGGCGCCGGTCACCGGCGACCGCCCCGCCGTGACCGGCGAGCGCGGCATCGACGCGGCGAGCCTGCTCGACCGGGTGCTGCCGCTGGCGTCCGGTCTGCTGCGCGAGGTGGGCGCCGGTTCGGTGGCCGCGGCCTGCGTCGGCGCGGCGGGGATGGCGACCCTCGGTGACGAACTGCGCGCCGAGCTGCCCGCCGCACTCGGCGACGCGTTCGGCGTGCGCGCCCTGGCGCTGGCCGGCGACGCCGTCACCGCCTACGCCGGCGCGCTGGGGCTGCGCCCCGGCGTGGTGGTCGCCGCCGGTACGGGGCTGATCGCCCTGGGCACCTCCGGCGACGGCTGGCGGCGCGTCGACGGCTGGGGGCATCTGCTGGGTGACGCGGGCGGCGGCGCCTGGATCGGCCGCGCGGGCCTGGACGCCGCGATGCGCGCCCACGACGGCCGGGCCGGCGGCTCGGAACCGCTGCTGGCCCGCCTGCGGGAGCGGTTCGGGCCACCGGACGCGCTGCCCGCCCGGCTCTACCCGCGTCCCGACCGGCCCGCGGTGCTCGCGTCCTTCGCGCCCGAGGTGGCGCGCTGCGCCGCGCAGGACCCGGTGGCGTCCGGCATCCTGCGGCAGGCGGCGCAGCACATCCTGGAGTCGGCCGCCGCCGCCCGCCCGCCGGGCGACGGCACCGTCGAGGTGGGACTGGCCGGCGGGCTGTTCCGGATGGGCGAGCCGCTGCTCGCGCCGCTGCGCGACCAGGCGGAGTGGCTGCTGCCCGACGCCGTCCTGGTGCCCGCGGCGGGCGACCCGCTGGACGGTGCGCTGATGATCGCCGGGGCGCTGCACTCCGGTTCGCTGGCGCTGCCGTGCGACGGCGCGCTGCTGACCGTCAGCAGTCGCTAGAGGGCGGCGGCAGGGCGATCGCCGCTGCTCAGAAGCGTACGATGACGGTCTTCTGACGGTGGGTGACGGCCGGTACGGACGGGGAAACGGACAGTTCAGGACAGGCCGCACCGTCCCGCACCCGGCTGGACGGCCGTACGCCGCGAGGCGTTAGCATGCCACGCCATGAGCACTACCACAGGCGGTCCCGCCTCCGGTCTCCCTGTTCGCATGCCGCGCCCGCGCCAGACCGGACGGCACCGCCGGCCCGAGGCGCTCTCCGCGCCCGAGGGCGCCCCGGTGCTGGTCCTCGCCGTTCCCGGCACGCCCTCGACCGCCGCGCTGAGCCTCGCCGAGGAGGTCGTCAGCATCGCGCGTTCCGAGCTGTCCGGGCTCGACCCGCGGATCGGCTTCGTCGACGGAGGCGACGCCGAGGACGCCGAATTCCCCTCGCTGCGCGGCGTGCTCGACCAGGTGGCCGTGGAGCGCGCCGGCGAGGACACGTCGGCGGTCGTGGTGCCGCTGCTGGCCGGTCCCGAGGCGTCGGTGCTGCGCCGGGTGCGGCAGGCGGTCGCCGACAGCAAGGCGCAGGTGGAGCTGACCGACGTACTGGGCCCGCACCCGCTGCTCGCCGAGGCGCTGCACGTCCGGCTGTCCGAGGCGGGGCTGGCGCGCGCGGACCGGGCGCGGCTGTTCACGGTGGCGACGGCGGCGGACGGCATCATCCTCGCCACGGTCGGCGGCGAGGAGGCCGCGCAGGCCGCCGGGGTGACCGGGCTGCTGCTCGCCGCCCGGCTCGCGGTGCCGGTGCTGGCGGCCGCGCTCGACGAGGACGGCGCGATCGCGTCCGCCGCCGAGCAGCTGCGGTCCTCGGGTTCCGGCACCCTGGCGCTCGCGCCGTGCCTGATCGGCCCGGAGATCGCCCCGCAGGTGCTGCACACCGCGGCCGAGGAGGCGGGCTGCTCCGCCGCGGACGCGCTCGGTCCCTACCCGGCCGTCGGCCGGCTGGTCGTCACGCAGTACGCAGCGGCGCTGGGCCTGCCCATGCCGCAGCAGGGCAGCGGCGTGCCGATGCGCTGAGCGCGGGTCCCACCGCGTTCGCTGGGCGGGCGGTCCCGGCCGGGGCCGCCCGCCCCGGGCGTTCCGCGCCGCCGTGCCGCCGTGGGAGCGGCCGCTTCAGCCGAAGACGACGCAGGACGCGGCGGGGACGCCGAGGGAGCCGGCCTGCTCGGGCATGCCGGTGGCCGGGTCGACGTCGAACCAGGTGACGTCGCCCGAGCGCTCGTTGGCCGCGTAGAGCCGGACGCCCTCGGGGTCGAGGGTGAGGTGGCGCGGCCAGTCGCCGCCGCAGCCGACCGTGCCGAGGAGTTCGAGCCGCTCGCCGCCCTCGTCCACGGCGAGCACTGCGATGCTGTTGTGGCCGCGGTTGGAGGCCCACGCGAAGCGCCCGTCCGCGGAGACGACCAGCTCGGAGGGGTAGTTCTCGCCGGCCACGCCCTCCGGCAGCACGCGGGTCTCCGACAGCGGGCGCAGGCTGCCGCGTTCGGCGTCCCAGCCGCACACGGTGACGACGGAGTCCAGCTCGTTCATCACGTACACGTGTCGCCCGTCCGGGTGGAAGGCGAGGTGCCGCGGTCCGATGCCGGAGCGCAGGCCGAGCTCGCGCTCGATCTCCAGCTCGCCGGTGGCGGTGTCGAGTTCGCAGACCCGCAGCGAGTCGGTGCCCAGGTCGACGCTGACCGCCCAGCGGCCGGTCGGGTCGGGCAGCACCGCGTGCGCGTGGGGGGCCTCCTGGCGCTGCTGGTTCGGGCCGTCGCCCTCGTGCTCCAGCACCGAGCGCAGCGCGCCGAGCCCGCCGTCCTCGCGGATCGCCAGGACGCTGACGCTGCCGGGCGCCGAGTAGTTGGCCGTCAGCAGGTGGCCCTGGTGGACGGCCAGGTGGGTGGGCGAGCCGCCGCGCACCGCGACCGGCTCGCCGATGAGCGCGGGCGCTGCCGGGTCGGCGAGTGAGAAGGCGGCTGCGGCGCCCTCGGGATCGGTCTCGCTGACCGCGTAGAGTGTCCCCCCATCGGGGGACACCGTGAGGAACGACGGGTTGACCACGTCGGCGGTGGCGCCCAGCGCGGTGAGCGCTCCCGTCTTCGGGTCGACGGCTGCGGTGGTGAGGCCGCGCCCGCCCCCCGAGGTGAACGAACCGATGTATGCGTGCCCGGCCACTGCCGTACCTCTTCCGCCCGATGTCTGTACGGCGGCCGAGAGTAGTGCCTCGCGGCGGCCGCGTCGCGTCCGGGGGCGGTCTGTCGCCCGCCGGTGTCCGCCGACGTTACGGCCGCCGCGGGCCGTTGGGCGTCACGGCGGCCGTTCACGACCGCGATGGCTCAAAGTAACCGGTCCGGCGGGGACCGTCAGTACGGTGATCATGAGATCCCCGACGATCGCCCCTGCTTGCGAGGAGTACGGCCGCACCATGCCCTTCGACACCCTGGACGCCCGCATAGTGCGGCTGATGCTCGATCAGCCCCGTACGAGCGTCCGCGGATACGCCCGCATCCTGGGCGTGGCCCGCGGCACCCTCCAGGCCCGCCTGGAGCGGCTGGAGCACGACGGGGTCATCACCGTGGCGGGTCCCCGGGTCTCCCCCACCGCGCTCGGCCACCCGGTGCTGGCCTTCGTGCGGCTGGAGGTCACCCGGGGGCATCTGGACGAGGTGGGCGGGGCGCTGGCCGCGGTGCCGGAGGTCGTCGAGGCGTTCTCCGTCGCGGGCGGCGGCGGTGATCTGCTGACCCGGGTGGTGGCCCGGGACAACGGGCACCTGGAAGCGGTCATCCAGCGGCTGGGCCGGCTGCCGGGCGTGATGCGGATCCGCACCGAGATCGCGCTGAGCGAGCGGGTCGCGCACCGGCTGCTGCCCCTCGTCGAGTCACTCGCGGCGGAGGCGGGCGTGCCGGACGCCGGTGCCGGCCCGTCAGGGCAGGACGGCCGGCGTGCCGCCAGGTAGTCCACCCCGGCGGGCGCGGTGCGGGCCGACGGGCCGTCAGTCCGCGGGCCTGCGCGCCCGGCTCGGCTGGACGCGCCGGGGCTCGCCCTTCATCTTGGGGTGCTCGGGCGGGTAGGGCAGGTCCCCGAGGCCGTGCTCGCGCTCGTCGCGGTCGGCGAGGTCGAGGGCCTCGTCGAGGCGGAAGGCGTGGTCGTCCATGTCGGCGTGCAGGTCGCCCAGCTCGGCGTACCGGGCGGGCATGGTGACCAGGTCGAAGTCGGCCGGCGCGACGTCGGTCAGCTCCTCCCAGCGCAGCGGCGCGGAGACGGGCGCGTGCGCGAAGGGACGCACGGAGTACGCACTGGCGATGGTGCGGTCGCGGGCTGTCTGATTGTAATCCACAAAGATCTTCTCCCCGCGTTCCTCCTTCCACCAGGCCGTGGTGATGCGCCCGGGATCGCGCCGCTCCAGCTCGCGCGCCACCGCGATGGCCGAGCGGCGCACCTGGACGAAGGTCCACTCCGGCGCGATGGGCACGAAGACGTGCAGCCCGCGCCCGCCCGAGGTCTTGGGCC
Source organism: Streptomyces sp. NPDC020983 (assembly GCF_044333485.1). Lineage (NCBI taxonomy): Bacteria > Bacillati > Actinomycetota > Actinomycetes > Kitasatosporales > Streptomycetaceae > Streptomyces > Streptomyces sp. NPDC020983. Next base: position 119,559 of record NZ_JBIRRA010000003.1, read on the forward strand.
AGCCCCGCAGGCCGAGGTCGTCCAGTACCTCGCGCAGCTGCAGCGCGGCCCGTACGGCGTCGGCGAAGCCGGTGCCGGGCTGCGGGTCGAGGTCGATGCGCAGCTCGTCGGGGTGCTCGGTGTCGCCGCGGCGGACCGGCCACGGGTGGAAGGTGAAGGTGCCGAGGTTGGCCGCCCACAGCACAGCCGCCACCTCGGTGGGGCAGATCTCGTCGGCGTAGCGGCCGCTGGGGAAGGCGATCCGGCCGGTCGGGATCCAGCCGGGGAGGTTCTTCGGAGCGCGCTTCTGGAAGAACGACTCGCCCTCGACGCCGTCGACGTAGCGCTCCATGGTGGTGGGGCGGTCCCGGAGCGCCCGCAGGATGCCGTCGCCCACGGCGAGGTAGTAGCGCACCAGATCGGCCTTGGTCAGCCCGCGCTGCGGGAAGTAGACCTTGTCCGGGTGCGAGACGCGCACGGTGCGCTCGCCGACGGTCAGCTCCAGCGTCTCTGCCATGCCCCCCACGCTAGGCCGGACGGCCCGCCGCCGCGCCCGGGACGCCGCCCGCGGGCACAATCGGAGCATGGATCTGCCGGTGATGCCCCCAGTGCAGCCGATGCTCGCCAAGCCCGCGAAGGCCATTCCGCCGGGCATGCAGTACGAGGCGAAGTGGGACGGCTTCCGGGCGATCGTCTTCCGCGACGGCGACGAGATCGAGCTGGGCAGCCGCTCCGGCAAGCCGCTGACCCGGTACTTCCCCGAGGTGGTCGAGGCCTTGCGGGACCGGATCCCGCGGCGCTGCGTGCTGGACGGCGAGATCGTCATCGCCCGGGACGGGCGGCTGGACTTCGACGCGCTGCTGGAACGCATCCACCCGGCCGAGTCGCGGGTACGCCATCTGGCGGAGGTGACACCGGCGAGCCTCGTCGCCTTCGACGTACTCGCCCTGGACGACCGGTCGCTGATGGAGGAGCCGCAGACCGCGCGCCGGGAGGCACTGACGGCCGCGCTGCGGGACGCGGACGCGCCGGTGCACACCGCGCCCGCCACCGCCGACCGGGCGCTCGCCGAGGAGTGGTTCGACCGCTTCGAGGGCGCGGGCCTGGACGGCGTCGTCGCCAAGCCCCCGCAGCTGCCCTACCGGCCCGGCGAGCGGGTCCTGGTCAAGGTCAAGCACGAGCGCACCGCGGACTGCGTGGTCGCGGGCCTGCGCCAGCACAAGAGCGGCCCCGTGGTCGGCTCGCTGCTGCTCGGGCTGTACGACGGCGCGGGCCGCCTCCAGCACGTCGGCGTCTGCGCGTCCTTCCCGATGCGGCGCCGGGCCCAGCTCATGGAGGAACTGGCGCCGCTGCTCATGGACTCGGTGGCCGGGCACCCGTGGCAGGACTGGACGAGCGAGGAGGCGCAGGGCGCGGGCCGGCTCCCCGGCGGCCCGAGCCGCTGGACGGGCAAGAAGGACCTGTCGTGGCTGCCGCTGCGCCCCGAACGCGTCCTGGAGGTCGCCTACGACCACATGCAGGGCGACCGTTTCCGGCACACGGCGCAGTTCCGCCGGTGGCGTCCGGACCGGGAGCCGGAGCAGTGCACGTACGGCCAGCTGGAGGAGCCGGTGCGCTACGACCTGGCGGACTTCCTTGCCACCGGGCGGCCGGGCGGCTGACGGCTCCTCCGGCTTCGGCGGCGCCGCGGCCGCCCGGCTTCAGCCCAGGAAGCTCAGCCGGACCTGGCGGCGCGGATTGTCGCGATTGGTGTCGACCAGCACCACGGACTGCCAGGTGCCCAGCTCCAGGGCTCCACCGAGCACCGGGAGGGTGGCGTGCGGCGGGACGAGGGCGGGCAGGACGTGGTCACGCCCGTGGCCCGGGGAGCCGTGCCGGTGGCGCCAGCGGTCGTCGGCGGGGAGCAGGTCGCGCAGCGCGGCCAGCAGGTCGTCGTCGCTGCCGGCGCCGGTCTCGATGACGGCGACGCCCGCGGTGGCGTGCGGCACGAAGACGTTGAGCAGGCCGTCGCGGCCCGGAGCCGCCTCCCGCAGGAAGGCTGCGCAGTCCGCGGTGAGGTCGTGCACGGTTTCGGCCGAGCCGGTGGCGACCTCGATCAGGCGGGAACGGAAACGATCACCCATACGGCCATTGTGCCCCGCCCGTCCCGCGGCACCACCCGGGGTACGGCCCGGCGGCGGGCAGCCGGGGCGTCCGGCGCCCTTCCGCGTACGGCACGGCGGCCGGAGGGCCGGTCGCCGGGATCGTTGCCGGGGACGGGGATTGGTCTGTACCATTCTGCGGACCCGGACCACCGTCCGGCCCAAGCCCGCGGCCCGGAGGGGGCATTCGCGTTGCGCCGGCTCACCGCACTGGTCGACTCCTGCCTGCTGCCCACCCTGCGGGGGCACGGCGGGCGGCTGCCCGACTGGGTCCTGCACAGCCTGGAGAACGGCGCCCCCGGCGCGGCCGTCGACGGCCGGGACCCCGCGGCCCGCGCCACGGCCGAGGCGCTCAGGGCGGCGGTGCCCGACGCCCTCACCGGCCACCCGGGCCCGCCCCGGAGCCGGCGCGCGCAGCACGCCGCCCGCACCGACGGCTGCGCCGCGGCGGCCGAACTCGTCGCGGCGGGCGCGAACCTGCACCTGGCCGTGCGCCCGGGTACGCGGGCCGACGACACCCGGGTGTTCGTCACCGACCTCCAGACACACGGTGTCGCCGCGGCCCTCGGCCCCTTCACCGCGGGCGGCGCGACCAGCCTGCGGCCCTTCGCGGAGGGCGCCGCCGCGGGCGTGCGCGCCATCACCGCCGGCCGCGCGCCGGCGCCCGGCGACGAGGAGGTGCCCGCCATGCTCAGCGCCCGCGCCGTGACCGGCGTACTGCGCGGCGAACTGGGCTACCGCGGGGTCGTCCTGAGCGACGCCCTGGACGAGCCGGCGATCGTCGACGGCTGGGGAGTACCGGGTGCCGCGGTACTGGCCTGGATCGCCGGGGTGGACCTCGTACGGCTCGGGCCGTCGAGCGGCGCCGGGGTGCGGGACGCGATCCACGCGGCCGCGGCGCGCGCGGTGGCGGACGGCGACCTTCCGCAGCGGCGGCTGGAGGAGGCGGCGGAGCGGGTGGCGCGGCTGCGCCGCTGGGCGTCCGAGCCGCGGATGCCGGTATAGGCCGGGGCGTCCCTCGGCGGCGCCCGAGGGACGCCCGGGAAGCATTGCCGGGTCCGTACCGTTGCCGTCTGCATGGACGACGCGGTGCGCGAGGTCGAGGTGGCGGTGGTCGGCGCCGGGCAGGCCGGGCTGTCGGCGGGGTATTTCCTGCGCCGCTCCGGGCTGCGGCCGGACGGCGGCTTCGTCCTGCTGGACCACTCCCCCGGGGCCGGCGGCGCCTGGCAGTACCGCTGGCCGTCACTGACCTACGGCAAGGCGCACCGCGTGCACGAGCTGCCGGGCATGCCGCTCGGCGACACGGACCCCGGGCGGCCGTCCGCCGAGGTGGTGTCCGAGTACTTCGCCCGCTACGAGCGGGCGTTCGACCTGCGGGTGCGCCGCCCGGTGGACGTCACCGCGGTGCGCGACGGCGACGGCGGACGGCTGCTGGTCGAGACGGACGCGGGCACGTGGGCGGCGCGGGCCCTCGTCAACGCCACCGGCACCTGGGACCGGCCCTTCGTTCCGTACTACCCGGGTCAGGAGACCTTCCTCGGGCGCCAGCTGCACACCGCCGGCTACCGCGGGGCCGAGGAGTTCGCGGGCAGGCACGTCGTCGTGGTCGGCGGCGGCACCTCGGCGGTGCAGCTGCTGATCGAGCTGGCGGAGGTGGCGCGCACCACGTGGGTGACGCGGCGTCCGCCGGTCTTCCGCGACGCGCCGTTCGACGAGGACTGGGGGCGTGAGGCGGTGGCGCGCGTCGAGCAGCGGGTGCGCCGGGGGCTGCCCCCGCAGAGCGTGGTGGGCGTGACCGGGCTGGCGGCGACCGAGTCCGTGCGGCAGGCACGAGAGAGCGGCACATTGCGCCGCCGGCCGATGTTCGACCGCGTCACCCCGCACGGCGTGGCCTGGGACGACGGGCGTATGCTGGACGCGGACGTGATCTTGTGGGCGACCGGTTTCCGCGCCGCCCTCGACCACCTCGCTCCGCTGAGGCTGCGCGAGCCCGGCGGCGGCGTACGGGTGGAGGGCACCCGGGTGGTCAAGGACCCGCGCATCCACCTGGTCGGCTACGGGCCCTCGGCGAGCACCATCGGCGCCAACCGCGCGGGCCGTACCGCCGTGCGCGAGATCCGGTCGCTGCTGGCCGGGAGGGTGCCGGTCCCCGCGCCCGGGCCCGTACCGGCACCCGCGCACTGAAGGTCCGGCGCCGCCCCACCGGATCCGGCGCTTCTGCCACGTCGGCGCAAGAAACATCGGATGTCTCCTTCCCCCGGGAAGGGGACTGCGGCAGTATGGGCGCATGCGTGATCGAGACCAGCCCGGCCCGCGCCGGTGCGGCGCGGAGGACCCATGCGCGTAGCGCTGTTCGTGACCTGCGTGAACGACCTGCTCCACCCCGGCACGGGGCAGGCGATGGTGCGCCTGCTGGAGCGGCTGGGCGTGGCGGTGGACTTCCCCGCGGCCCAGTCGTGCTGCGGGCAGCCGCAGTTCAACACCGGCTACCGGCGGGAGACGGAACCGCTCGTGCTGCGCATGGCCGCGGCGTTCGAGGGCTACGACTACGTCGTCACCCCCTCGGGCTCCTGCGCGGCCATGGTGCGCGACAACTACCCCCGGATCGGCGCCAGGGCGAAGGCCGAGGGCCGGGGCGACGGCCTGGAGCGGGCCGCCGCGGCGCTGGCGGCCAGGACGTACGAGCTGACCGAATTCCTGGTCGACGTGCTGGGCGTCACGGACGTGGGCGCGTACTTCCCGCACACGGTGACGTACCACCCCTCCTGCCACGGGCTGCGCATGCTGCGGCTCGGCGACCGGCCGCGGCGGCTGCTGGACGCCGTCGCGGGCCTGGAGCTGCGGGAGCTGCCGGGCGCCGAGGAGTGCTGCGGCTTCGGCGGCACCTTCGCGGTCAAGAACCCCGACGTGTCGGCCGCCATGGGCCGCGACAAGACCGCCAACGCCCTCGGGACCGGCGCCGGACTGCTGTGCGGCGCGGACAACTCCTGCCTGATGCACCTGGACGGCATCCTGCGCAGGGACGGGGCGCCGATGCGCACCGTGCACCTGGCCGAGGTGCTCGCGTCGACCCGCGAGGAGCCGTACCGGGCGCCCGACGCCCAGGCGCGGCACATTGTGCAGGGAAAGCCCGGCCGGCGTGCGGAAGAGGTCCGATGAGCTCCACCTACCTTGGCCTGCCGACCTTCCCGCGCGCCGCCGCGCCCGCCACCCGGGACACGCAGCTGCGGGCGAACCTGCGGCACGCCACGCACACCATCCGTGCCAAGCGCGCCGCCGCGGTCGCCGAACTCGACGACTGGGGCGAGCTGCGCGCCGCGGGCGCCGCCGTCAAGGACCACACCCTGCGGCACCTCGACCACTACCTGCTCCAGCTGGAGGCCGCGGTCACCGCGGCCGGCGGCACCGTCCACTGGGCGGCCGACGCCGCCGAGGCGAACCGGATCGTGACCCGGCTCGTCCAGGAGACCGGCGAGACCGAGGTCGTCAAGGTCAAGTCGATGGCCACGCAGGAGATCGAGCTCAACGACGCGCTGGCCGAGGCGGGCATCACGGCCTACGAGACGGATCTGGCCGAGCTGATCGTGCAGCTCGCCGACGACCGGCCGTCGCACATCCTGGTGCCGGCCATCCACAAGAACCGGCGGCAGATCCGCAACACCTTCACCGAGCAGATGGCCCGCTGGGGCAGGCCCGCCCCCGAGGGCCTCGGCGACAGCCCCGCCGATCTCGCCGAGGCGGCGCGGCTGCACCTGCGGGAGAAGTTCCTGCGGGCCAAGGTCGCGGTCTCCGGCGCCAACTTCATGGTCGCCGAGACCGGGACGGTGGTCGTCCTGGAGTCCGAGGGCAACGGCCGGATGTGCCTGACCGTGCCGGAGACGCTGATCACCGTCGCCGGGATCGAGAAGGTCGTCCCCACCTGGCGGGATCTGGAGATCTTCCTGCAGACGCTGCCGCGGTCCTCCACCGCCGAGCGCATGAACCCGTACACCAGCACCTTCACCGGCACCACCGACGGCGACGGGCCGGGCACCTTCCACCTCGTCCTGCTGGACAACGGCCGCACCGACACCCTCGCCGACGCCGTCGGGCGCCAGGCCCTGCGCTGCATCCGCTGCTCGGCCTGCCTCAACGTCTGCCCGGTCTACGAGCGGGCCGGCGGCCACGCCTACGGCTCCCCCTACCCCGGTCCGATCGGCGCCATCCTCACCCCGCAGCTGCGCGGGACCGGCACCGCGCTGGACGCCTCGCTCCCCTACGCCTCCTCGCTGTGCGGGGCCTGCTACGAGGTCTGCCCGGTCGCCATCGACATCCCCGAAGTGCTGGTCCACCTGCGCGAACGGGTCGTGGAGGGCGGCGAGGTCACCCGGGCGGGCATCCGCACCACCATCAAGCCCGCCAAGGGGCACGCCGCCGAGCGCGCCGCGATGCGCGCCGGCCGCTGGGCCCTGGACCACCCGGCGGCCTGGCGCACCACGCAGCGGCTGGCGCTGGGCACCCGGGCGCTGCACCCGCGCCGGCTGCCCGGCAAGGCGGCGAAGGCGTGGACCGCGAGCCGCGAACTGCCCGAGTTGCCGGGCCAGTCCTTCCGCGAGTGGTGGCGGCAGCGCGAGCGGCAGGCCGGGAGACCGGCGGAAACCGGGGGCGAGGCGGGCGGCGGCACGCGGAGCGGCGAACCGAAGGGCGGTCAGCAGTGAGCGGGGACAGCCGCACCGAGATCCTGCGCCGGGTGCGCCAGGCCCTGGCGGCCACCTCCGACGGAGGCGCCCCGGGCGACGAGGGTCCGGAGCGCGGCTATCTGACGGTGCATGCGGAGCGGAGCGCGGACGAGCGGGTGGACCTGCTCGCGGAGAACCTCACCGACTACCGTGCCCGCGTGCACCGCACGGACGCCGCGGGCCTGCCGGCGACGGTCGCCCGGCTGCTGGCCGAACAGGGCTCGCGCAGCGTCGTCGTCCCCGAGCGGGCACCGCGCGGCTGGCTGTCCGAGGCGTCCGGCGTCGAGGTCCTGGACGACGGGACCCCCCTGGCGGCCGCGCGGCTGGACGAGGTCGGCAGCGTCGTGACCGGCTGCGCGGTGGCGATCGCGGAAACCGGCACGATCGTCCTGGACGCGGGCCCGGACCAGGGCCGCCGGCTGCTCACGCTCATCCCGGACCACCATGTGTGCGTGGTGCGGGTGCCCGAGCAGGTCGTCGACTCGGTGCCCCAGGCGCTGCCGCGGCTGGACCCGGCCCGGCCGCTCACCTGGATCTCCGGGCCCTCCGCGACCAGCGACATCGAGCTGAGCAGGGTCGAGGGCGTCCACGGGCCGCGCACCCTCGACGTCGTGCTGGTGACGCCGTAGCCGCCCGGCCCGGCGCCGCCCGCGGTCACGGCGCGGTGGTCGCCACGCGCGCGTCGCGCCGGACCAGGGCGGCGTAGCGGCCGTCGGCGGCGAGCAGTTCGTCGTGCGTGCCGCGCTCGACGATCCGCCCGGCGTCGAGCACCACGATCTGGTCGGCGTCGCGGATCGTGGAGAGCCGGTGGGCGATGGTGATCGTGGTCCGTCCGGCGGAGAGCGTGTCGATGGCGTCCTGGACGGCCTGCTCGGTGCGTGTGTCCAGGGCGCTGGTCGCCTCGTCGAGGATCAGCACCGGCGGGTCGCGCAGGATGGTGCGGGCGATGGCCAGCCGCTGCTTCTCGCCGCCCGAGAAGCGGTAGCCGCGCTCGCCGACCATGGTGTCGTAGCCGTCCGGCAGGTGGGTGATGTGGTCGTGGATCTGGGCGGCCTTCGCGGCGGCGTGGATCTCGTCGTCGGTGGCGTCCGGCTTGGCGAAGCGCAGGTTCTCCGCGACGGAGGCGTGGAAGAGGTACGTCTCCTGGGAGACGACGCCGACGGCGGACGCCAGTGTGCCGAAGGTCAGGTCGCGCACGTCCGTGCCGTCGATGGCGACCCGGCCGGCGGTGACGTCGTAGAGCCTGGGCACGAGGTAGCTCAGGGTGCTCTTGCCGGAGCCGGTCGCCCCGACCACGGCCAGGCTGCCGCCGGCGGGCACGGTGACGTCGATGCCGCGCAGCGTGGGGCCGGCGGCGGAACCGGGGTCGTAGGAGAAGTCGACGCCCTCGAAGGCGACCTCGCCGCGGACCTTCTCCAGGGTCCGCGCGCCCGGCCGCTCGGTGATGTCGACCGGCAGGTCGAGGTATTCGAAGATGCGCTGGAAGAGCGCGAGCGAGGTCTGCACCTGGACACCGGTGGCCAGCAGCGAGACGGTGGGCCGGAAGAGGCCCTGCTGCAGCGAGACGAAGGCGACCAGGGTGCCGATGGAGACGACGGGACCGCCGTGCCCCGCGGTCAGGCCGGCCGCCCAGTACAGCAGCGCGGGCATCGCCGACATCACGATGCCGATGACGGCCATCCGCCAGCGGCCCTGCATGTTGGAGCGCACTTCGAGGTCGACGAGCCGCTCGGACTCGGTGGAGAAGTCGCGGGTCAGGGAGTCGGCGCGGCCCATGGTGCGGCCGAGCAGGATGCCGCTGACCGACAGCGACTCGGTGACGATCGCGGACATCGACGCCATCTGCTTCTGCCGCTCGGTGGCGATCTTCTTGCGCTCGCGGCCGACCCGGCGGGCCACCCACACGAACACCGGGAGCAGCACGAGGGAGACGATCGTCAGCCGCCAGTCGAGTGCGGCCATGGCCACGACCGAGGCGATGACGGAGGTGGCGTTGGAGACCAGCGAGGTCGCGGTGGAGGTGACGGTGGCCTGCATGCCGCCGATGTCGTTGGCGATCCGCGACTGCACCTCGCCGGTGCGGGTGCGGGTGAAGAAGGCGAGCGACATGCGCTGGAGGCGCGCGTAGACGGCGGTGCGCAGGTCGTGCATGACGCGCTGGCCGACGGTGGTGGAGATCAGGGTCTGCAGGACGCCGAAGACGCCGTTGGCGACCGCGGTGGCGATCATGCCGAGCGCCAGCAGGCTCAGCACGCCGGTGCGCCCCTGCGGGATGGCGGTGTCCAGGATCGCCCGCAGCAGGAAGGGCGAGGCGACGGACACCAGTGAGGACAGGGCGACGAGCAGGCCCACGACGACCAGCCGGCCGCGGTAGGGGCGGAACAGCCGGACGATGCGGCGGACGTCGGTGGACCTGCCGGGTTTCTTCTCCGGCGGCGACCACCGGTCGGTGAGTTCTTCGGGGCGCAAGGGACTCCTTGGGAGACGGCGGGGCTCTCTCGACGGAGAGTGTAGGTCATTGTTACCTATGCTCACAATGAACGTCGCTCTGCTATGATGTATTCCATGGAGACCCGCACCGCAGACCCCGCCGCGGAAGCCCCGCACGGCCCCGCGACCGCGGTGGAGGCCGAGCTTCCGGAGGCTGCCGGTGCCACGACCGCGGCCTCCGACCGGAGGGACGACCTGACGGGCAGGCTGTCCGACCAGCTGCTCGGGCTGAGCCGCAGGCTGCACCGCGCCCAGCGCCGCAGGCTGGACCCGCTCGGCATCACACCGGCGCAGGCCAGGCTGCTGCGGGCCCTCTCGCACTGGGACGCGCACGGGGCCGAACCGCCCCGGATGGCCGACCTGGCCCAGCGCCTCGAGGTGGTGCCGCGGGCCGTGACGACGCTGGTGGACGCACTGGAGGAACGCCGGCTGGTGCGACGGGCCCCTGACCCGTCCAACCGGCGGGTGATCAGGATCCAGCTGACCGAGGGCGGGCGCGGCGCGGTGCAGGAGCTGCGGCAGGCGCGCCGGACGGCGGCGGCGGAGATCCTCTCGCCACTGGACGACGACGGGCGCGCCGCGCTGACGCGGCTGCTGGCCGTGCTCGACCAGGAGGAGCCGGAGGGCACGGGCGCCCCGCACTGAGGACGGCCCGCGCCCCCCGCACGGCGCGGGGGCTGCGGGGGCTCCGGGGTTGCGGACCCCCGGGGCCCCCACAGCCCCCGCGCGGCACGTCCGGCACCCGCCGGCCCGCGGTTACTTCCCGAGGCCGGGAGCACCGTCCTGCGCCGGGACGGCGGTCGGCGCTATCGGGGCGGTGCAGGCGCTGCACCGCTTCGCCGCCGCGGGAATGGCCGTCAGGCACTCCGGGCACTCGCGCATCGGCGCGCTCGCGGCCTTGGGGAAGAACCGCTCCTGCATGCGGTTCATCGGCAGGACGACCAGGAAGTAGATCACCGCCGCGACGATGACGAAGCTGATCGTGGCGTCGATGAAGACGCCGTAGGGGAAGGTGACCCCCGAGGCGTGGAAGGTCCGGGCGCTGAAGTCGCCGGTGGCACCGCTGACCAGACCCACGACCGGCGTGAGGAACGCCTTGACGAAGCCGTTGACGAGCGCGGTGAAGGCGGCACCGATGACGATGCCGACGGCCAGGTCGACGACGTTGCCGCGGAGCAGGAAGGCGCGGAAGCCCTTCATGGGTGGGGTCCCCTCTGTGGATCATGAGCGGTGTGACGTCCACAGTGTGCCCGCTCCCGCTGCGTACGGGTGAACCGGGCGGCCCGCGGTCCGGTCCACCCCCTTGCGTCCGGTTGGCGGCTCCTGCGTGCCCGGTGCGGAGCGCCTCGCCGGGCGGGCCGGGGTCCCGCGCGGGACCGGGCGGAGGTCCCCGGCGCAGGACCGGGCGGGGGTTCGGCGGCCGGAAAACCTGTTGACCGGGCGGCGGCGGTTTCGGGAAGGTTGCACGGTTCAGGACCGCGCTCCGGGGCGCTCGGCGTCCTACCGCCCCGGACCCCCGCCCCACCGGACCGTCCGAGCCCGCCCGCCCGCCGTCCGGCCCACCGGACCGCATGCGACCGCCGTCGCCCGCCACGACCCCAGGACATCATGCCGTCCCTACGCGATCTCCCGTTGTCCGATCCCGGCGTCCCCGACGCGCGTTCGGGAACGCGCCTGCTGCTCTGGCTGGAGATGAGGCAGTGGCGCAGCCAGCTGCTCGCGACCGCCTGGGGCACCCTGCACCTGGCGGCGGTGGCGGGCTTCCCGGTGCCGGTCGGCCTGGCGGTGCAGGCGGTGGTGGACCACTCCGGCCGGCGGCTCCTGGCGGCCGGCGCCCTCATGCTGCTGCTCGGGGTGCTCACCGCAGTCGGCGACACGATGCTGCACCGCACCGCGGTGACGAACTGGATCAGCGTCGCCGCCCGCGTCCAGCAGCTGCTGGCCCGCAAGACCGTGGAGCTGGGCTCGGTGCTCACCCGCCGGGTCGCGGCGGGCGAGGTCGTGGCCGTCAGCACCGCCGACGTCGAGAAGATCGGCTGGTTCGTCGAGGCCCTCGCCCGCTTCACCTCCGCGCTGCTGGCCACCGCGGGGGTCACGGCCGCACTGCTGGTCTACGAGCCGCAGCTGGGCCGTGTGGTGGCCGCCGCGGTGCCGGTGCTGGCGCTCGCCTCGCTGCCGCTGCTGCCCGCGGCGACACGGCGCGCCGACATCCAGCGGGAGAAGGCGGGCAAGGCCACCGAGCTGGCGTCCGACACCGTCGCCGGGCTGCGCGTGCTGCGCGGCATCGGCGGTGAGGACCTCTTCCTCGACCGCTACCGGCGGGCCTCGCAGCAGGTACGCGCCGCGGCCGTGCACAGCGCCCGGATGTGGGCACTGATCAGCGCGGTACAGACGCTGCTGCCCGGCCTGCTGCTCGTGGGCGTCGCCTGGTACGGCGCGCGGCTGGCACTCGACGGGCAGATCACGGCGGGCGAGCTGGTCACCGTGTACGGCGCGGTGGGCTTCCTGCTGCTGCCGCTGCGCAATTTCGAGGAGATCGCCATGGCCTGGTCCTTCTCCCGGCCCTCGGCGAAGCGCGCGGCCCGGGTGCTGGCACTGTCCAGGAGCGGGGAGTCTGCTGGGGACACCGCGGACACCGCGTCCGGCGACGGCGTGCCCGCGCCGGCAGGGGACCTGTGCGATCCGCTGACCGGGCTGTGCGCCCCCCGGGGGCTGCTCACCGCGGTGGTGTGCGGTGACCCGGACGCCGCCGGGCGGCTCGCCGACCGGCTGGGCGGGCACAGCCCGTCGGGGCAGGACGGCGCGCCCTCGGCGACGCTGGGCGGCCGGCCGCTCGACGCCCTCCCGCTGACCGTGGCCCGGGCCGCGGTGCTGGTCCAGGACAAGGAGCCGGTGCTGCTGTCGGGCACGCTGGCCGAACTGCTCGCGGTGCCGTCCTCCGGCCGCGTCACGCCGTCCGAGGCCCTGGCCGCCGCGCAGTGCGGCGACGTGCTGGAGTCGCTCGTGCAGTCGCTGCCGGCTTCGGAGCCGGAACCGGATCCCCTGCGCGCCAGGATCACCGAGCGCGGCAGGTCCCTGTCCGGCGGGCAGCGGCAGCGGCTGGCCCTGGCGCGCTCGCTGGTCGCCGATCCCGGGGTGCTCGTGCTGGACGAGCCCACGTCGGCGGTCGACGCCCACACCGAGGCGCGGATCGCGCGCGCCCTCGGCGACGTGCGGGCCGGGCGCACGACCGTCGTCCTCACCTCCAGCCCCCTCGTGCTCGACCGGGCCGACCGGGTGGTCCTCGTCGACGGCGGCACCGTGGTGGCCGCCGGCCGCCACCACGACCTGCTGCGCACGGAGCCCCGCTACCGCGCCGTCGTCACCCGCGAGCCCGACGGCAACGGCGCCCTGCCGGCTCCCGCCGGCGCCGCGCACCCGACCGCCCCGATGGAGGAGTCCGCATGATCGGCGTGCGACCGCCCGAGCACGATCCGGCCGCGCCGCAGCAGAGCAGCACCCTTCCGGTGGGCTCGCCGGCGACGGTGCGCGCGTACGTCCGTGAGCTGGCCCGCCGGCACCGCCGCGCCTTCCTGCTGCTGGTGGGCGTCAACACCGTCTCGGTGCTGGCGTCCATGGTGGGCCCCTACGTGCTGGGCGGGATGGTCCAGGACCTGTCCGAGGGGCGGCGCGAGGTGCACCTCGGGCGGGCCGTGGCCTTCTTCCTGACCGCGCTGGTGGTGCAGGCGTTCTTCGTCCGCCTGGTGCGGCTGCGCGGCGCGATGCTCGGCGAGCGGATGCTGGCCGACCTGCGCGAGGACTTCCTGGTGCGCTCGGTGTCGCTGCCCCCGGGAGTGCTGGAGCGGGCGGGCACGGGCGACCTGCTGTCCCGGATCACCACCGACATCGACCGGCTGGCCGCGGCGATGCGCGAGGCGGTGCCCGAGCTCGCGATCGCCGTGGTGTGGGCGGGGCTGCTGCTGGGCGCCCTGTGCGTGACCTCGCCGCCGCTGGCCCTGGCGGTGCTCGTGGCGCTGCCGGTGCTGCTCGTCGGCGCACGCTGGTACTACCGGCGCGCCCCGCAGGGCTACCGCTCCGAGGCCGCGGGATACGCCGCGGTCGCCGCGGCGCTCACCGAGTCCGTCGACGCGGGCCGCACCATCGAGGCGCACGGGCTCGGCAGCCGCCGCGAGGAGCTGTCGCGGACGCGGATCGGGCAGTGGGTGGCGTGGGAGCGCTACACCATGTGGCTGCGCACCGTGCTGTTCCCGGTGGTCAACGCGACCCATGTGCTGGTCCTGATGTCGGTCCTGATGATCGGCGGCGCGTTCGCGCTGCACGGCTGGGTGACCGCGGGGCAGCTGACGACCGGGGCGCTCTACGCCGAGATGCTGATCAACCCGGTCAACATGATCCTGCGGTGGTACGACGAGCTGCAGGTCGCGCAGGTCTCGCTGGCCCGGCTGGTGGGGGTACGCGAGATCGAGGAGGAGGCCGGGGACGAGCGGATCGCACCGCTCGGCCGCGACGTCACCGCCGACGGGGTGCGCTTCGGCTACCGCGCGGGCAGCGACGTGCTGCACGGTGTGAGCCTGCACGTGCGGCCGGGTACCCGGCTCGCGCTGGTCGGCCCGTCGGGCGCGGGCAAGTCCACGCTGGGCCGGCTGCTGGCCGGGATCTACGCCCCGCGCACCGGCGAGGTCACCCTCGGCGGCGCGCAGCTCGCCCGGATGCCCGCCGAGCGGGTGCGCGAACACGTGGCGCTGGTCAACCAGGAGCACCACGTCTTCGTCGGCACGCTGCGCGACAACCTCCTGCTCGCCAGGGCGGGGGCGGCCGACGACGAGCTGTGGGAGGCACTGCGCGCCGTCGACGCCGAGGGGTGGGCGCGGGCGCTGTCGGGCGGCCTGGAGACCGAGGTCGGCTCCGGCGGCTCGGTGCTCACCCCGGCGCAGGCGCAGCAGCTCGCGCTGGCGCGGCTGGTGCTGGCCGACCCCCACACGCTGGTGCTCGACGAGGCCACCTCGCTGCTGGACCCGCGCGCCGCGCGCCATCTGGAGCGCTCGCTGTCGCGTGTGCTGGACGGCCGCACGGTCGTCGCCATCGCCCACCGGCTGCACACCGCGCACGACGCCGACGTGATCGCGGTGGTCGAGGACGGCCGGATCAGCGAGCTCGGCAGCCACCACCAGCTGGTGGCCGCGGACGGCGCCTACGCGGCCCTGTGGCGGTCCTGGCACGGCTGAGCGGTCCGGCCGTCCACCGGGCCGTCCGGACGCTCCCGGTGTCAGCCGACGAGGCCCAGCGCTCCCAGGGCGCAGCCGCCGCCCACCACGAAGAAGACGGGCGTGAGGACCTTGATCTCGACCCAGCTGCCGGCGCGGAAGCGCATGAACTTCGGCGGGCCGACCGGGTACCAGCGGCGCCGCCCGACCGGGATCGGCCACAGCACCGGGCACCCGGAGACGGTGAGCGCGTCGCCGAGGCAGTGCACGAGTGAGCCCAGCACGATCGGCAGGCCGATCCACAGGTAGTGCTGGCCGGGCTGGGTGAAGAGCCAGTCCTTGCCGTTGCCCGGGTCGTCCAGCACGTCGGCGAGCATCCATGCGCTGGTCGCGCCGAGCAGCCACACCAGGACGTCGTGCGCGCCCCGGGCCTGCCGCCACAGCAGGCCCTCGACGGCCAGCACCATGTGGACGAAGAGGATGGCCAGCACCGCCCAGCGCCCGCCGTACACGGCGGCGGCGGAGAATCCGGCGCCGACGAGCACCGCCCACAGCCAGGTGTGCGTCAGGGTGCGGTGCCCTCCGGCCCGGCGCGGGTCGCCCGCCTTGCGGGTCGCCTTGTAGGTGGCGTGCGCGACGGCGTCGACGATCTTGCACAGCCCCCGCGACAGCGGGCCGAAGGCCCGGGAGATCGTCGCGGCCTGGTGGTCGAGGTCCGGCGCCAGTGCCGCCCCTGCGCAGATCAGGGCACCGACCAGCAGGGTCGGCCAGGGCATCGGATGGTCGAGGCCCGCGGCCACCGCCCCGACGGCCAGCCAGGCCACAGCCCCGGACAGTGAATGCGCAGGTCCCATCATCAGGCTGCTCCGCCCCCCAGAAAGTGCCGCCCGCAGGCGGAGTTGACGCGTGGTTCGACGGCACACCATATCGTCGGCGATCACCGGTGGCGCCTCCGGTTCCGCCCGGAGCGGCCGGGACAGGCAAGATGGTGGGGTGACCCTTATCGATCAGATGCCGTCCGACCCCGGCCCCGACGCCCTCTTCGACGCGTTCTCGACGTGGGCGCAAGAGCAGGGCATCACGCTCTACCCCGCCCAGGAGGAGGCGCTGATCGAGGTGGTCTCGGGGGCGAACGTGATCCTTTCCACCCCCACGGGCTCCGGAAAGAGCCTGGTCGCGGCCGGTGCGCACTTCGCCGCGCTGGCCCGGGACGAGGTCACCTTCTACACCGCGCCGATCAAGGCGCTGGTGTCGGAGAAGTTCTTCGACCTGTGCAAGCTGTTCGGCACCGAGAACGTCGGCATGCTCACCGGCGACGCCTCGGTGAACCCGGACGCGCCGGTCATCTGCTGCACCGCCGAGGTGCTGGCCTCGATCGCGCTGCGCGACGGCCGCAACGCCGACGTCGGCCAGGTCGTCATGGACGAATTCCACTTCTACGCCGAGCCGGACCGCGGCTGGGCGTGGCAGATCCCGCTGCTGGAGCTGCCGCAGGCGCAGTTCCTGCTGATGTCGGCGACGCTCGGCGACGTCTCCCGCTTCGAGGAGGACCTGACCCGCAGGACCGGCCGGCCCACCTCGGTGGTGCGCTCGGCGACCCGCCCCGTGCCGCTGAGCTACGAGTACCGCATGACGGCGCTGACCGAGACGCTCACCGAGCTGCTGGAGACCCGTCAGTCGCCGGTGTACATCGTGCACTTCACGCAGGCCGCCGCGGTGGAGCGCGCGCAGGCGCTCATGAGCATCAACATGTGCACGCGCGCGGAGAAGGACGCCATCGCCGAGCTGATCGGCAACTTCCGCTTCACCACAGCCTTCGGCCGCAACCTCTCGCGCTACGTCCGGCACGGCATCGGCGTGCACCACGCGGGGATGCTGCCCAAGTACCGTCGGCTGGTGGAGAAGCTGGCGCAGGCCGGGCTGCTGAAGGTGATCTGCGGGACGGACACGCTCGGCGTCGGCGTCAACGTGCCGATCCGTACCGTGCTCTTCACCGCGCTCACCAAGTACGACGGGCAGCGGGTACGTGTACTGCGGGCCAGGGAATTCCACCAGATCGCCGGGCGCGCGGGCCGAGCCGGTTTCGACACCGCGGGCTTCGTGGTGGCGCAGGCGCCCGAGCACGTCGTCGAGAACGAGAAGGCGCTGGCCAAGGCGGGCGACGACCCGAAGAAGCGCCGCAAGGTGGTGCGCAAGAAGGCTCCCGAGGGCTTCGTCAACTGGTCGCAGAACACCTTCGAGAAGCTCATCGCCTCCGAGCCGGAACCGCTGACCTCGCGCTTCCGCGTCACGCACGCGATGCTGCTGTCGGTCATCGCGCGCCCGGGCAACGCCTTCGACGCGATGCGCAGCCTGCTGGAGGACAACCACGAGGACCGCCGCTCCCAGCTGCGGCACATCCGCCGGGCCATCGCCATCTTCCGCTCGCTGCTGGACGGCGGCGTGGTGGAGCGGCTGGACGAGCCGGACGCCGAGGGCAGGATCGTCCGGCTGACCGTCGACCTCCAGCAGGACTTCGCCCTCAACCAGCCGCTGTCCACGTTCGCGCTGGCCGCCTTCGAACTGCTCGACCCGGACTCCCCGTCCTATGCGCTGGACATGGTCTCGGTGGTCGAGTCGACACTCGACGACCCGCGCCAGATCCTGGCGGCCCAGCAGAACAAGGCCAGGGGCGACGCGGTGGCCGCGATGAAGGCGGACGGCGTGGAGTACGAGGAGCGCATGGAGCGGCTGCAGGAGGTGTCCTACCCCAAGCCGCTGGAGGAGCTCCTGCTGCACGCCTACGGCGTGTACCGCAAGAGCCACCCGTGGGTCGGTGACCATCCGGTGTCCCCCAAATCGGTGGTGCGCGACATGTACGAGCGCGCGATGACCTTCTCCGAGTTCGTGTCGTACTACGAGCTGGCCAGGACCGAGGGCATCGTGCTGCGCTACCTGGCGAGCGCGTACAAGGCGCTGGAGCACACCGTGCCCGACGACCTGAAGTCCGAGGACTTCCAGGACCTCACCGCGTGGCTCGGCGAGCTGGTCCGGCAGGTCGACTCCAGCCTGCTGGACGAGTGGGAGCAGCTCGCCAACCCCGAGGAGGAGACCGCGGAGGAGGCCGCCGAGCGCGCCGACCAGGTCAAGCCGGTCACCGCGAACGGCCGGGCCTTCCGCGTCCTCGTCCGCAACGCGCTCTTCCGCCGCGTGGAGCTGGCCGCGCTGGAGAAGTACGAGCTGCTGGGCGAGCTGGACGGGGCCACCGGCTGGGACGCGGACGCGTGGGCCGACGCCATGGACGCCTACTGGGACGAGTACGACGACCTCGGTACCGGCCCGGACGCCCGCGGCCCGAAGCTGCTCATGATCGAGGAGGAGCCGCAGCACGGCCTGTGGCGCGTGCGGCAGACCTTCGCCGACCCCGCGGGCGACCACGGCTGGGGCATCTCGGCCGAGGTCGACCTCGCGGCCTCCGACGAGGAGGGCCGCGCGGTGGTCAGGGTCACCGGCGTCGGCGAGCTCTGAACGCGGCGCCCGAGCGGGTGGCGTCAGCCCTCGACGGCGTGGCGCCGCCCGCGC
The DNA here is from genome assembly GCF_044333485.1 of Streptomyces sp. NPDC020983. Lineage (NCBI taxonomy): Bacteria > Bacillati > Actinomycetota > Actinomycetes > Kitasatosporales > Streptomycetaceae > Streptomyces > Streptomyces sp. NPDC020983. The sequence continues at coordinate 137,652 of NZ_JBIRRA010000003.1, forward strand.
AGCAGCCGGAGCAGGCTGCGTCTCGGCCGCTCCCCCACCGCCCAGGCGGCCGCGGCAGGCCGAGGGGCCCCTGCCGGGGGCGCCGCCCCGCCCACCCGGCCGGCCGGTGCTCCCGCGGGAGCGGGCACGGCCGACGCCCCGCCCGGCCCGGGACCTGACAACGGATCCGGCAGCGGCGCCCGCGCCGCGCCCGGTGCCGGCCGCAGGACCCGTACCGGCTCCGGCCGCGGTACGGCCACCTCGCCCGGCCCGGGCGCGAGGGCGGCCCTCCGCTCCGGCGGCGTGCTCCCCGGCCGGTGCGGCGGCCTCGGCGCGGCCCTGTCGGCGCCCCGGGCACGGCCGAGGGCCTCGGAGAGCGCCAGCAAACCGGTGGCGACCTCGTCCGGGGCGTCCGCGACGGTCAGCCGTCTGATCAGGGCCGCACCGGCCAGCGGTCCGGGGCGGCCGTACGGGAGCACGGTGTGAATCGCGCGCAGGCGCCTGCGCTCGCGCGGATCGGGCACCGCCGCGTCGGTGACCTCGGGTCCCAGCAGTGCGGCCCACACCGCCGCTTCCTCCCAGGGGCCGGGCGCGTCCTTCACCAGCCGGGCGACCTGGCGGGACCGCCAGCCGCGCGGTCGCAGATCCACGCCCTCCGCCTCAGCCTCGCGCAGCTCCGCCGGCAGCCGGCCCGCCAGCAACGAGGGCCGGGCCACGGCGAGCTCCCGCAGTTCACCGGCGAGGTAGAGCCACACCAGGGCCCGGTAGCGGTTCACGTACCAGCGCACGGGCAGGACGAGGCCCGCCCGCGTCAGGCGCAGCAGCCGGTCGCGGCCGATCCCCAGCAGACCGGCCGCCGCGGTGCTGTTGACCAGCTCGATGCGGGACAGCAGGGCCGCCGTGCCGCCGTCCTGGTCGCGCACCCGGGCGATCTCCTCGGCCGACACCCGCGGCCGCTCGCCGCCGCCCGGGACCGTGGCGATCTCTCCGAGCTGCAGCGCCAGCTCGAACTCGGCGAAGGGCAGACCCACTTCCTCGCGGGCGCGGTCGAGCGTGAACGTCCGCGGCGGGACGTCCGCCGCCCTGCCCGGCGGTTGTGCCGGCTGCGCCACCGGCGCGCCGCGCACCGCCCGGGCACCCGGCCCGGGGCGGCGGGCCGGCCGGCCCGCCGGCCGCCGTTCCGCGGGACCCGCGCCCGCCGCTGCCTCACCGCGGCTGCCCGCGCCGGACTTCCCCGTCGTCCGGTCCGCCCTCGTCTCGCTCCTCGTCGACGTCATCGCCGCCACCATCTCTCTGTGCTGTCACTCCATCACTGACAGTCACGACGATAGCGCGCGCCGGCGAACACCCGTTCCCGGTCCTGTGGAAAACTCCTGTCCCCGCAGCTCGGCCCGCCTGCGGTGCCCGCCCGCACCGCCGCGGCGAGGCGCCGGCGGCGCGGACGTCAGTAGGGCGAGCTCGACTGACGGGCCGCCACTCCGAGGTGCTCGCCGACCCGGTGCACCAGCAGCGTCATCTCGTAGGCGACCCGGCCGACATCGGCCTCCATGCCGCTGAGCACCGCCAGGCAGCTCCCGTCGCCCGCCGCGGTCACGAAGAGGTAGCCCTCGTCGAACTCGACCATCGTCTGCCGTACCCCGCCGACGCCGAACTGCCGGCCGGCCCCCTTGGCAAGGCTGTGGAATCCGGACGAGACCGCAGCCAGGTGCTCCGCGGTCGGACGGTCCAGGCTCCCGCTGGCGCCGGTCACCAGTCCGTCGTTGGACAGGACGAGGGCGTGTCGGACGTGCGGCACACGCTGTGTCAGATCATCGAGCAGCCACGCAAGCTTGTTGCTCACCGTCATCGCCCCTGCCTCCCGTCTCCCCTGCCCTAGAGCCTGTCGCTCCGGAGGCGCTTCGGCAACCCCGCCTCGGGGCACCGCGCGTGCACAACCGCCGGGCGGCGAGGAGGGACCGGCGGGTTTCAGCCGCCGCGCGGGGCGTACATGATGACGCCCACTCCGACCAGGCAGATCACGGCCCCGGCGATGTCGAAGCGGTCCGGCCGGTAACCGTCGGCGACCACGCCCCACACGAGCGACCCGGCAACGAAGACGCCGCCGTACGCCGCCAGGATGCGGCCGAACTCGGCGTCGGGCTGGCGGGTCGCGACGAATCCGTAGAGGCCGAGGGCCACGACGCCCGCGACGGTCCAGGCCGTTCCGCGGTGCTCACGCACGCCCTGCCAGATCAGCCAGGCGCCGCCGATCTCCAGGACGGCGGCGAGGACGAACAGGGCCATGGAACGCAGGGTGATCATCCCCCCATGATGCATGGCCGGTATCCGCGGACGGAGCGGAGGCGGCGGACCGCCGCGCGGGCGGACCGACCGCCGCGGAAGGCGCGGCTACGGCAGGCACCGGCCGGCGCCGTCGCCACCGTGCGTCACGTCCCGGCACTGGAGCGCCACCGCCACCGGCACCCCGGCGACCGCCGCGTGCGCGAGCCGCTCCCGCACCTCCCGCGGTGTGCGCGGCCGGTAGCCCGGTCCGTCCTGACAGCACTCGCAGGCGGAGTTGAAGCGCAGCCCGGACGCGAGGACCACGCCGAGCGCGCGCCACGCCGCGGTGTCGCGGCGCTTGGGGGCGGCGAACTGCGTGCCCGCGTCGACCAGTCGGCCCGCGCAGCGCGGGCACGTCCCCGCCGAGCCGCGGCCGAGCGGCACCTTCCACGAGGCCCTGCACGGCATGCAGACGTAGTGGGTGCTGCGGATACGTCCCATGCGTTCGAGGATAGGTGACGGCGACGGCCGCGCCCGAACGGATTCACGGCACTCCCGCCCCCCTCGACGTAGTGGTTACCGGCTGGTTAAGGTGCGCGAACCGGAACGAGAGGGAGGCGCCACATGGCCGCGGCCGAGCATGCCGACTACGCGGAGGACGAGGACGCGCTGTTCGTGCTGACGGCCGCGATGCTGACCGCCGAGCGCTTCCCCGGAGTGCTCGGCGACGACTACCCCGCCGCGTGCGGGCAGCTGGGGCTCGAGCCGCTGCCCGGCGGTTACGGCCTGATGTTCGGTCAGGACGGCCGCGGCGCGCGCTGGACCGTCGTCACCACGGACGCCGCCCTGGTCGCGTGCGCGCTCGCGGCGTGGGACTGCGGCCTGGAGTACGAGCTGGCGCCGCGGGAGGACACGCTCGCGGCGTCCCTGCCCGGCTGGCCGCTGCCGGTGGCGGTGGCGGTGCCCCACGTGCCGGACCCGCACGACCCGGACGAGGAGGAGGCGGGGCCCGCGCTCGCGCCGCCGGACGTCTCGGTGTGGGGCCCGCCGCAACGGCGGCTGGGCGCGGACGAGATCGCCGTGCACTGGCACCAGTGGCGCGACCAGCTGCCGCCCTCCCTCGCCCCCGCCCCGGCCCCCGCGGACGCCCCTCCGGAGGAGACGCCCGGCACGGCCGGGCGGACCGGACCGGACGCGGCGGACGCGGACGCCGGTGCGGCGGACGCGGAGACCGCGCCGGGCACCTCCGGCACGGGCACCGGCGGAGCGACGCCCGGCGAGGCGGCCTCCTCCGGCGGGACCGCGGCGGACGGCGGCGGCGCCCCGGACGCCGGCGACCCGCCCCTTCCCGGCGGCGGCCCGGACGCGACCGGGATCTCCCACCCGGGTGTCCGCCGCGTGCTGTCGGAGGCCGCGGAGTACCTCCGCACTCCCCCGCCGCCCGGCCGGATACGCACCACCGCGGGCGCCCTGCGCGCCGACGGCCCGGGCTGGAGCCTGGTCGCCCGGACCGACGACATCGCCTTCGTGCTGCTGGACGAGGCCCCCGGCGAGGTGATGCCCGTCGGTCGCGGCAAGGCGCTGCCGCAGCTCCTGGAAGGGCTCGGCAAGCTCGCCGGAACACCGTCCTGACGGCGGCGGCCGCACGCCTCCCGCGCACGTACGCACGCCGGCGCCGGGACGGGTCCGCGCGCACCTTCGCAATCGCCGCCGGGCCGGGCCGCGGCGAGCCGCCCTGCGACCGCGGGCCTCAGCCGGCGGCGAGGTCCGCCGACACCGCGTCGGCCGCCTTCCTGGCGGCCACCAGCACGGGATCCCACACCGGGGAGAACGGCGGGGCGTAGCCGAGATCGAGGCCGGTCATCTGCTCGACCGTCATACCCGCGGTGAGCGCGGCCGCCCCGACGTCGACGCGTTTGGCGGCTCCCTCCCCGCCGACGATCTGCAGTCCGAGCAGCCTCCCGCTGCGGCGCTCGGCCAGCACCTTGACCGTCATGAGGGCCGCGCCCGGGTAGTAGCCGGCGCGGCTGGTGGACTCGACGGCCGCGGTCAGGAACTGCAGCCCGGCCGCGCGCGCCTGGGACTCCTTCAGGCCGGTGCGGGCGATCTCGACGTCGCAGACCTTGCTGACGGCGGTGCCGACCACGCCGGGGAAGGTGGCATAGCCGCCGCCGACGTTGATGCCGATGATCCTTCCGTGCTTGTTGGCGTGCGTGCCGAGGGCGATGTGCTGGAGCTCTCCGGAGACCAGGTTGAGCACCTCGACGCAGTCGCCGCCCGCCCAGATGCGCTCGCTGCCCCGCACCCGCATGGCGCGGTCGGTGAGCAGGCCGCCGTGGGCGCCGAGCGGCAGCCCGGCGGCGGCCGCGAGCCGGGTCTGGGGCCGTACGCCGAGGCCCAGCACCACCAGGTCGGCGGGGTGTTCGGCGGTGTCGGTGGCCACCGCGCGGACCCGGCCGTCCGCGCCGGTGAGCACCTCGCGCACGGGGGCGCCGGAGACGACCTGTACCCCGAGGCCTTCGAGCGCGGTGCGCACCAGGCGGCCCATGTCCGGGTCGAGGGTGGTCATCGGCTGCTCGTTGCGGTCGATCAGGGTCACGTCGAGGCCGTGCCGCAGCAGCGCCTCGGCCATCTCGACGCCGATGTAGCCGCCGCCGACCACGACGGCCCGGCGCACACCGGAGCGTTCCAGGCCGCGCAGGACGGCCTCGCCGTCGTCGAGCGTCTGCACGCCGAAGACCCCGGGCGCGTCGATGCCCGGTACCGGCGGGCGTACGGGCTCCGCGCCCGTGGCGACGACCAGGTGGTCGTAGCCGGTCCACTCCTCGCGGCCCGCGGCGTCGCGGCTGCGGACCCGGCCGCGCTCGGGGTCGATCGCGACGACCTCCGTGGCGAGCCGCAGGTCGATGCCGCGTTCGCGGTGCTCCGCCGGGGTCCTGGCGACGAGGGCACCGGGGCCCGCGGCGTCGCCCGCGATCCAGTAGGGGATGCCGCAGGCCGAGTAGGAGGTGTGGTGGCCGCGTTCGAAGGCGATGATCTCCAGTTCGGCCGCGCTTCTGCGGCGGCGGGCCTGCGAGGCGGCCGACATTCCCGCGGCGTCGCCGCCGATGACCACCAGGCGCTCCGTCATGTCCGCGACCCACCTTCCCTCGCAGCCGGGCGGTGCCGCGGCTGCCGCACCGTGATCACCCTACGCGCGGCGCCGCGCCGGCCCCGGCGGCGCCTCCTGGCGCCGGGCCTGCTCCTGGAAGCGGGGGACGCCGCACCGGGCAGGACCCGGCGCGGCCGGTCCGCGCATCCGGTGCGGCGCACGTCCGGCCGGGCGGGTCATGCGAGGGCGTCGCGGGCGTCCATGAGGGCGAAGCCCAGCAGGTTCAGGCCACGCCAGCGCGCGGGGTCGCCGGCGCGCTCGTCTTCCACGGCCAGGCCGATGCCCCAGATCCGGTCCACGGGACTGGCTTCGACGAGCACCCGGCCCGCGGTCGCCAGCAGGTACTCCCGCAGGTCGGGGTGCTGCTCGAACTTGTGGCGGCTGCCCTCGGCGACGAGGGCGAAGCGCTCCCGCGCCCAGACCGCGTCGTCGAAGCCGCGCACCGTGCGCCCGGCGGCCTTGGCGGCGCCGGGCGAGGCCGCCGCCAGGACGCGGTGCTCGGCCTCCTGGTCGCCGAAGAGCCGCGCCTTGCCGGCCATCATCCAGTGCTCCGCCGTGGCGTAACGGGCGCCGCCGACGGTGAAGGGCGCGGGCCACCACTGGCTGAGGCAGCCGGGGCCCACGCCGCCGCCGCGCTGCGGCCGGTGGCCCCAGAAGTGCAGGTACTTCACGCGCGCGCCGCCCGCGGCGTACGCGAGCAGCTCGTCGACGGACCGCACGGTGGCGGGAAGAAGCGACATCGGACGGGATCCCTCCCAGCTCGCCGCCCCGCCCGCGTCAGGCGGGGCGAGCGGCCACGCTACCGGCGCGTCGTCCCGGTCAGCGACCGATTTGGCGCCGGGAGACCCGGCGCAGCCGGCGGCGCTGCGAGGAGTCCAGCGTCAGATACGCCGCCGCCGGGATGCCGACGATGATCAGGAAGGAGATCCACCAGGGGAGAACGAAGAGCAGGATCAGCCCGACCGCCACACCACCGATGGCGACCTTCGCACGGTTCGACATCTGTCCCCGCCTCCGTTCACGGCGTCCGGCGGCCGGCCGCCGCTCCCTCGCACGTTTACCGCCTACCCACCACAACGTCCACCCGGCCGTCCTGGTTCCCCGCGGCCGCCGGAGGCCGGGGGCCGTGCGGGCCGGGTGCACCCGGCCCGCACGGCGCCCCGCAGCTCACCGACCGCCGGTCAGGCCCGCCCGGCGCAGGGCGTCGGCCATCGCGCCGTTCTGCGGGGCGGGCGCGGAGGCGCCGCGCCGCGTGCCGCCCTGCCCCTGGCCCTGGCGCCCGCCGCCCTGCCGTCCGCCACCCTGACGCGGCGCCGTGCCGCGGCGCTCGCCGCCGCCACCGCCCGCCGCGCGGGGCTCGTCCTCCAGCCGCAGCGTGAGCGAGATCCGCTTGCGCGGCAGGTCGACGTCCAGCACCTTGACCCGGACGATGTCCCCGGGCTTGACAACCTCGCGCGGGTCCGAGACGTAGCGGTTGGACAGCGCCGAGACGTGGACCAGACCGTCCTGGTGGACACCGACGTCCACGAAGGCGCCGAAGGCGGCCACGTTGGTGACCACGCCCTCCAGCAGCATCCCCGGCCGCAGGTCCTTCATCTCCTCCACGCCCTCCTTGAAGGCCGCGGTCCTGAACGCCGGCCGCGGGTCGCGCCCGGGCTTCTCCAGCTCGGCCAGGATGTCGGTGACGGTCGGAAGGCCGAAGGACTCGTCCACGAAGTCCTCCGGGCGCAGCCGCCGCAGCACGGCGCCGTTGCCGATCAGTTCGGGGACGGCGGTGCCCGCACTATGGCCGATCCGCCGGACCACCGGGTAGGCCTCCGGGTGCACGGCGGAGGCGTCCAGCGGGTCGTCGCCGCCGAGGATGCGCAGGAAGCCCGCGCACTGCTCGTACGCCTTCGGGCCGAGCCGGGCGACGTCCTTGAGGGCCTTGCGGCTGCGGAAGGGCCCGTTGCTGTCGCGGTGGGCGACGATGTTGGCGGCCAGGCCCTCGGTGATGCCCGAGACCCGGCGCAGCAGCGGCACCGACGCGGTGTTGACGTCGACGCCGACGCCGTTGACGCAGTCCTCGACCACCGCGTCGAGCGAGCGCGACAGCTTCACCTCGGAGAGGTCGTGCTGGTACTGGCCGACCCCGATGGACTTCGGGTCGATCTTGACCAGTTCCGCCAGCGGGTCCTGGAGGCGGCGGGCGATGGACACCGCGCCGCGCAGCGACACGTCCAGGCCCGGAAGTTCGGCGGAGGCGTAGGCGGAGGCCGAGTACACCGAGGCGCCTGCCTCCGAGACGACGGCCTTGGTGAGCTTCAGTTCCGGGTGCGCCTTGATGAGGTCCCCGGCCAGCTTGTCGGTCTCGCGGGAGGCGGTGCCGTTGCCGATGGCGATCAGGTCGACGCGGTGCGCGGCGGCGAGCTTCGCCAGCGTCGCGAGGGACTCGTCCCAGCGGTTGCGCGGCGCGTGCGGGTAGATGGTGTCGGTGGCGACGACCTTGCCCGTGCCGTCGACGACGGCGACCTTGACGCCGGTGCGCAGGCCCGGGTCCAGGCCCATGGTGGCGCGGGTGCCGGCCGGGGCGGCGAGCAGCAGGTCGCGCAGGTTGGCGGCGAAGACCCGTACCGCCTCGTCCTCGGCCTGCTGGCGCAGCTGCACGCGCAGGTCGATACCGAGCCGGACCAGCATGCGGGTGCGCCAGGCCCAGCGGACGGTGTCCAGCATCCAGCGGTCGCCGGGGCGGCCGCGGTCGGCGACGCCGAAGTGCTGGGCGATGCGCCGCTCGAAGCTGCTGGGGCCCTCGGTGGGCTCCTCCGGCTCCAGGGTGAGGTCGAGGACCTCCTCCTTCTCGCCCCGCAGCATGGCCAGGACGCGGTGCGAGGGCAGCTTGGCGAAGGGCTCGGCGAAGTCGAAGTAGTCGGCGAACTTCGCGCCCGTCTCCTCCTTGCCCTCGCGCACCCTGGCGACCAGCCGGCCGCGGCTCCACATCCGGGTGCGCAGCTCGCCGACCAGGTCGGCGTCCTCCGAGAAGCGCTCGGTGAGGATGGCGCGGGCGCCCTCCAGCGCGGCCGCCGCGTCCTCCACCCCCTTCTCGGCGTCGGCGTAGGGCGCCGCGGCAGTCTGCGGGTCCAGCCCGGGGTCGGCGAGCAGCGCGTCGGCGAGCGGCTCCAGGCCCGCCTCGCGCGCGATCTGCGCCTTGGTGCGCCGCTTGGGCTTGTACGGCAGGTAGATGTCCTCCAGCCGCGCCTTGGAATCGGCCGCCATGATCTGCCCGCGCAGGGCGTCGTCGAGCTTGCCCTGCGATTCGACGGACTCCAGGATCGCGGCACGCCGCTCGTCCAGCTCGCGCAGATAGCGCAGGCGCTCCTCCAGGTTGCGCAGCTGCTCGTCGTCGAGGGTGCCGGTGGCCTCCTTGCGGTAGCGCGCGATGAACGGCACCGTGGCCCCGCCGTCGAGCAGATCGACGGCCGCCCGTACCTGACCTTCGCGTACGCCCAGCTCCTCGGCGATCCTGCGTTCGACCGAAACGTTGCCGCTGATGATGGTGCTCCTCAGACCTGGCCAAGACACCTGCCGCTTGGCGGTTGTCCAGCATCGTAGACGCCACCGGGCGGCGGCACGCGGCAAGGCGCCGCGGCCGGTTGCGCGCCGACGGGAGTGCCGGAGCGCTCCCGGCCGGGCCGCCGGGATGGCACACTGGGCCGGGCGCGGCCGCCGCGATGCGGCCGGGCAGAGATCGTCCGTGGCCAGTACGGTCCCCTCACGGTTGTTCGGGGTGGGGATATCCCCCGCGTTTCCGGGGGGAGTGGCACCCCGGGAAGCCGGGTGATGGCGCCATGGTCCGCGGCGGGCGGTTGTCCGTAGCGTCGCCGTACGGCCCGTCCGGGCCGTGGGACAGACACCGCCCGTCACTGAGGAGCGCCCATGGCGACCGTTCTGACCATCCTCGAACCGGCCGAAAAGGCCCCCGGCGGGGAGGCCAGCGAATTCGCCCCGCTGCTGCGCGCGGTGCGCGAGGCCGGGCTGCTGCGGCGGCGCCGGCGGCGGTACGCCCTGTCGATCGCGGCCGACCTGCTGGCGATCGCCGCGGTGTGGACGGCGGTCGTCGTGGTCGGCGGCACCGGGTCGTGGTGGGTGCTGGCGCTGGCCCTGCCGGCTGCGGTGTTCTCGGCGCGCAGCGGCTTCACCGGGCATGACGCCGGGCACCAGCAGATAGCGGCGGGCCGCCGCGCCAACCGGCTCATCGCGCTCTTCCACGGCAACCTGCTGCTGGGCATGGGCGCCGCGTGGTGGAGCGACAAGCACAACCGGCACCACGCCAACCCCAACCACGTGGGCAAGGACCCGGACGTGGAGGTGGGCGCCCTGGTGTGGACGCGCGCGCAGGCCGTCGAACGGCAGGGCTTCGCCCGCTTCCTGACCAAGCACCAGGCGCGGCTGTTCTTCCCGATGCTGCTGCTGGAAGGGCTCGCCCTGAAGGTGGCGAGCTTCCAGGACCTGCGGCGGCTGGACCGCCGGGAGCGGCTGGTGGAGGGCGCGCTGCTGGTCGCCCACCTGGCCGGCTACGCGGCGCTGCTGTTCACCGCGCTGCCGTGGCCGCAGGCGGTCGCCTTCGCCGCGCTGCACCACGCCCTCTTCGGGCTGCACCTGGGATGCGCCTTCGCCCCCAACCACAAGGGCATGGAGATGCCGGAGCCCGGTGCGCGCTGGGGACATCTGCGCCGCCAGGTGCTGACCTCGCGCAACGTACGGGGGAATCCGGTGGTGGACTTCCTGCTCGGCGGGCTCAACTACCAGATCGAGCACCACCTCCTCCCGAGCATGCCGCGCCCGCATCTGCGGCTCGCCCGCCCGCTGGTGCGCGCACATTGCGCCCGGCTCGGCGTGCGCTACACCGAGACGGGGCTGCTGGATTCCTACGCGCAGGCGCTCGGCCACATGCACGCGGTGGGCGAGCCGCTGCGCTGAACCGCGGGGCGTGCGCGCTCACAGACGGGCGGGCCTGGCGCTGCCGTAGAGCCAGGTCGCGAAGAGCGGGGTCAGGTCGCGGCCGGTGAAGCGGGCGCAATATGCGGTGAAGTCGGCGGTGGAGGCGTTGCCGTGGGAACGCGCGGCGCTCCAGCCCCGGAGCAGCCGGTCGAAGACCGTGCCGCCGAGCGCCTGGTGGAGCTCGTAGAGCACGAGGGCGCCGCGGGCGTAGACCGGCGGGGCCGAGACGTCCGCGGCCGTCGGTGGCGCCGCGGGCGGGAAGGACCAGGTGGCGGGGTCGGCGAAGGCCCCGGCGGCGCTCCGGGAGAGCGGCACTCCCGTGTCGTGCTGCTGCCACAGCCATTCGGCGTAGGTGGCGAAGCCCTCGTTGAGCCACATGTCCTGCCAGCTGCGCGGGGTGACGGAGTCGCCGAACCACTGGTGCGCGAGCTCGTGGACGAGGGACGTGACGTCGACCGCGGGCCCGTCGCCGTCCCCGGGGAAGACGGGGCGGTTCTGCGTCTCCAGCGCGTAGCCGACCGAGCCGCGGGGCAGGTGGTCGACGATCGCGCCGGACGAGCCGAAGGGGTAGGGGCCGAACCGGGCGGTCTCCCAGTCCAGGATCTCCGGCAGGCGGCCCAGCGCGGCGGTGGTCGCCGCGTCCGCCGCACGCGGGTCGACGGCCTTGAGGAGCGGCACCCCGCCGGGCGTACGGGAGCGGGTGACGGTGTAGTGCCCGATGCCGGCGGTCACCAGGTAGGTGGCCACCGGCGCGGTGCTGCGCCAGTGGAAGGACGTACGGCCGCCCGCGGTGCGGGTGCTCGCGAGCTCGCCGCCGGAGACGGCCGTCAGCCCGGCCGGAACGGACACGGTGAGGTCGAAGGCGGCCTTGTCGGAGGGGTGGTCGTTGCCGGGGAACCACGCCATGGAGCCGACCGGTTCGCCGAGCGCCAGGGCGCCGTCGTCGGTACGGAACCAGCCCTCGTGAGAGCCGTCCGGGTCGGTGAGCAGGCGCGGCACGCCCCCGTAGGCGACGGTGACGGCGAAGCGCGCGCCCCGGTGCAGCGGAGAGGCCGGGCGTACGGTCAGCTCGGTGCCGGCGCGTGAGGTGCGTGCGGTGCGGCCGTCGACGCTCACCCGGGCCACGGTCATACCGGCGAGGTCGAGGTTCAGCCGCGTGAGGTCCTGCGTCGCGGTGGCGCTGACGACGGCGGTGCCGGCCAGCCGGCCGCTGCCGGGGTCGTAGGACAGGTCCAGGCCGTAGTGCGTGACGTCGTAGCCGCCGTTGCCCGCGCGCGGGAAGAGCCGGTCGCCGAGTCCCGCGGCGCCCGCCGTGGGATCCGGGGAGCCGCCGCCGGAGCAGGACGGCAGGCAGGCCGGGAGGACGGCCGCCAGGCAGACGGCGGCGATCCGCCGGGCGCGGGCGGTACGGGGTCGGGGCACGCAGGCCAGCGTACGAGGCGCGGCCGGGCGGCGGGTGCCGGCCCGGCGGCGCGGTGTGCGGGCCGGGCCCGGGGCAGGCCTCCGTGCAGGACCCGGCGGGCGCCTTTCACGGGGGCGCCGCCGGGGCAATACTGATGCGGTGCCGCAGACCGCCCTGACCGTCGACGAGCTGGCCGCCCGCGCGGGGGTGACGGTCCGCACCGTCCGCTTCTACAGCGCCCGCGGGCTGCTTCCGCCACCGGAGATCGGCCCGCGCCGGGTCGGGCGGTACGGTCCGGGGCACCTGTCGCGGCTGGCGCTGATCGGCGAGCTGCGGAGCCGGGGCCTGACGCTCGCGGCGGTCGGGCGCTACCTGGCGCAGTTGCCGCCCGGGGCCGGCGAGCACGATCTGGCGGTCCACCGCGCGCTCGTGGCGTCGTGGCTGCCGGAGGGCAGTGCGCGGCTGGACCGCGCCGAGCTGGAGCGGCGGGCGGGCCGCCCGCTGGGCGAGGCGGACGTGGCACGGCTGGCGGCGATGGCGGTGCTGGAACGCACCGCGGACCCGGACGTCTTCGTGGCCGACCCGGGCATCCTGCACCTGGGGCTGCGGCTGCTGGACGCGCCCGTCCCGCTGGAGGCCGTCGTCGCGGCCCGGGAGGCGCTGCAGCAGCACGCGCGGGCGGCGGCGGGCGCGATCAGCCGGATCTTCCGGGAGACGGTGGGCGGGGCCGGCCACGAGGCCGGTCCGGATCCCGCCGCGCGGTCGCTGTCGGCGCAGATGCAGCCGCTGGTGGTGCAGGCGCTCGTGACGGCCTTCCAGCGGTCGCTGAAGGAGCAGCTGTGGGCCGGGCGGCCCTCACCCGCCGGCGACCCACCGCGAACCGCCCCGGACGCCGGGGACGCCGGGGACGCCGGGGACGCCGGGGACGCCGGGGACGCCGGGGACGCCGGGGACGCCGGACGGCCCTGAGCAGGCCGCCCGGCGCGTCCGGTACCGGTCAGCGCTTCCGTGCGCCGTCGGTGAACGTCCCGCCGCTCTCGGCGGTGGAGACCAGCAGCGCGGGCGGGGTGAACCGCGCGCCGTACGTCGCCGCCAGCTCACGGGCGCGGGCGGTGAAGCCCGCCACGCCGCCGGGGTAGCCGTTGACGTACTGGAGCACGCCCCCGGTCCAGGCGGGGAAGCCGATGCCGAGCACCGAGCCGACGTTCGCGTCGGCGACCGAGGTGAGCACGCCCTCCTCCAGCAGACGCACGGTCTCCAGCGACTCGGCGAAGAGCATCCGCTCCTTCAGGTCCTCCAGCGGGATCTCCACGCCCGGCTTCTCGAAGTGCTCGGCGAGGCCCGGCCACAGCCCGGTCCTGCGGCCTTCGGCGTAGTCGTAGAAGCCCGCTCCGCCGCTGCGGCCGGTGCGGCCGAAGTCGCCGACCATGCGGTCGATGACCGCCTCCGCCGGGTGCGGGGTCCAGACGCCGCCGGCCGCCTCGACCGCGGCACGGGTCTCGCGGCTGATCCGGACGAAGAGCGCCAGGCTCAGCTCGTCCAGCAGCGACAGCACCTTCGCCGGGTAGCCGGCCTGCGCCGCGGCCTGCTCGACGGACGCGGCGGGGACGCCCTCGGCGAGCATCGCGACGCCCTCGTTGATGAAGTGGCTGATCACCCGCGAGGTGAAGAAGCCGCGCGAGTCGTTGACGACGATGGGCGTCTTACGGATCCGGCGCACCAGGTCGAAGGCGCGGGCCAGCGCCTCGTCGCCGGTCCGCTCGCCCCTGATGATCTCCACCAGGGGCATCTTGTCGACCGGCGAGAAGAAGTGCAGGCCGATGAAGTCCGCGCGGCGCTCCACTCCTTCCGCGAGCGTGCTGATCGGCAGCGTGGAGGTGTTGGAGCACAACAGCGCGTCCGGCGCCACGACGTGCTGGATCTCCCGGAAGACCTCGTGCTTGAGCGCGGCGTCCTCGAAGACCGCCTCGATGACGGCGTCGCAGCCGGCCAGGTCGGCGGGCTCCGCCGTCGGGGTGATGCGGGCGAGCAGCGCCTCGCGCTTCTCCGGCGTCGTGCGCCCCTTGGCGAGCGCCTTGTCCAGCAGCCGTTCGGAGTAGGCCTTGCCGCGGGCGGCCGCCTCGGGGGTGACGTCCTTGAGGACGACGTCGATGCCCGCCCGGGCGCACGCGTACGCGATGCCGCCGCCCATCATGCCGGCGCCGAGGACGGCGACCCGGGTGACGGGGCGCGCGGGGATGCCGGCCGGGCGGGCGGCACCGGAGTTGACGGCCTGCATGTCGAAGAAGAAGGCCTGGATCATGTTCTTCGACGTCGGGCCGCAGGCGAGTTCGGTGAAGTAGCGGGCCTCGATCAGCTGGGCGGTGTCGAAGTCGACCTGGGAGCCCTCGACGGCGGCCGCGAGGATGTTGCGCGGCGCCGGGTAGGGGGCGCCCGCGAGCTGCTTGCGCAGGTTGGCCGGGAAGGCGGGCAGGTTGGCGGCGAAGGCGGGGCTCTTGGGGGTGCCGCCGGGGATCTTGTAGCCGGGCTCGTCCCACGGCTGCCGGGCCTGCGGGTGGGCGTCGATGTACGCGCGGGCCGCGGTGAGCATCGCGTCGCGGTCGGCGGCGACCTCGTGGACCAGGCCGGCGGCCAGGGCGCGCCGCGCCGAGTACTGGGTGCCCTGCAGCAGCACCTTGAGCAGCGCGTCGGCGATGCCGAGCAGGCGTACGGTCCTGACGACCCCGCCGCCTCCGGGCAGCAGGCCGAGGGTGACCTCGGGCAGGCCGATCTTCGTCCCGGGGGTGTCGAGGGCGACACGGTGGTGGCAGGCGAGCGCGATCTCGTAGCCGCCGCCGAGCGCGGCGCCGTTGATCGCGGCGACGACGGGCCTGCCGAGGGTCTCCAGCCGCCGCAGCGCGCGCTTGACGCGCATGCTGCCGGCGAGGACCTCGGCGGCGTCCTCCGGGGTGGCGCGGATGAGGTCGCGCAGGTCGCCGCCGGCGAAGAAGGTCTTCTTCGCGGAGGTGACGACGATTCCGCGGATGCCCTCGGCCTCGGCTTCGAGGCGGTCGACGACCGCTTCGATCGAGGCGGTGAAGGCGGCGTTCATGGTGTTGGCCGACTGCGCCGGGTCGTCCAGGACGAGGGTGACGACGCCGTCCGCGTCCTGCTCCCAGCGGATGGTGGTGGGCTCGCTCATGTCGGGTGGCTCCGTAGCGGCGGGGTGGGGGCGTGGGCGGGTCAGAGGCGTTCGACGACGGTGGCGACGCCCATGCCGCCGCCGACGCAGAGGGTCACCAGGCCGTAGCGCCCGTCGCGGCGTTCCAGCTCGTCGACGAGGGTGCCGAGCAGCATCGCGCCGGTCGCGCCGAGCGGGTGCCCCAGGGCGATCGCGCCGCCGTTGACGTTGACCTTGTCGAGCCCGACGCCCATGTCGGCGGCGAAGCGCAGCACGACGGCGGCGAAGGCCTCGTTCATCTCGATCAGGTCGATGTCGTCGATGGTCAGGCCGGCCTTGGCGAGCGCCTTGCGGCTGGCGGGCGCGGGCCCGGTGAGCATGATGGTGGGCTCGGACCCGGAGACGGCGGCGGAGACGATCCGGGCGCGGGGCGTCAGCCCGTAGCGCTCGCCGATCTCCCGGCTGCCGACGGCGACGAGCGCGGCGCCGTCGACGATGCCGGAGGAGTTGCCGGCGTGGTGGACGTGGTCGATCTTCTCGACCCAGTGGTATTTCTGCAGGGCGACGGCGTCGAAGCCGCCCAGCTCGCCGATGTCGGCGAAGGACGGCTTGAGCGCGGCGAGCGACTCGGGCGAGGTGCCGGGCCGCAGGTGCTCGTCGCGGTCGAGGACGACCAGGCCGTTGCGGTCCCGCACGGGCACCACGGAGCGGGCGAAGCGGCCCTCCTTCCAGGCCTCGGCGGCCCGCTCCTGCGACAGGGAGGCGTAGCTGTCGACGTCGTGCCGGCTGAAGCCGCCGAGGGTCGCGATGAGGTCGGCGCCGATGCCCTGCGGGACGAAGCCGACCTCGAAGTTGGTCATCGGGTCCATCATCCAGGCGCCGCCGTCGCTGGCCATCGGGACCCGCGACATCGACTCGACGCCGCCGGCGAGGACCAGGTCCTCCCAGCCGGAACGGACCTTCGCCGCCGCCATGTTGACCGCTTCGAGGCCGGAGGCGCAGAAGCGGTTCTCCTGCACGCCGGCCACGGTGTCGGGCAGACCGGCGGCCACGGCGGCGATCCGGGCGATGTCGGAGCCCTGGTCGCCGACCGGGCTGACGACGCCGAGCACGATGTCGTCGATCGCGGCGGGGTCGAGCGCGGGGTACCGCTCGCGCAGCTCCCGGATGAGGCCGACGACCAGGTCGATCGGCTTGGTGCCGTGCAGCGATCCGTTGGCCTTGCCGCGCCCTCGCGGGGTGCGGACGGCGTCGTAGACGTAGGCGTCGGTGCTCAACGTCGGGCCTTTCTGTGCGGGTTCGGTGCGGGCGGCGGATGGGGCCCCGGGTGCGGCCGTGGGCCGCGGGGCGCGGCGTGCGTGCGGTCGTACGTCATGGGCGGCCGGGGGCGGGGCCGGACGGCCGGGCGCCGCCGTCCCGGCGGCCGGCCAGGGCGGGGACGTCCCAGTCGCGCGCCACCTCCGCAGTGTGCGCGCCCGGGAGGGCGGGCGGGCGGCGCAGCGCGGCGGGTGTCGCCGAGAAGCGGGGTGCGGGGGCGGGCTGGACGGTTCCGTCCACCTCGGCGAAGGTGCCGCGGGCTGCCAGGTGCGGATGCCGCGGGGCCTCGGTGAGTGACAGGACGGGCGCCGTGCAGGCGTCGGTGCCGGCGAAGACCGCCGTCCACTCCTCGCGGGTGCGGGTGCGGAAGCGGGCGGCCACGGCGGCCCGCAGCTCGGCCCAGCGGGCCGGGTCGTCGCGGAGCGCGGCCTCCTGCGGGGACAGGCCGAGCAGGGTGCTGAAGGTGTCGTAGAAGCGCTGTTCGAGGGCGCCGACCGCCATGTGGCCGCCGTCGGAGGTGGCGTACACACCGTAGAAGGGCGCGCCGCCGTCCAGCAGGTTGACGCCCCTGCGGTCCTGCCAGGCGCCCGCGGCGACCATGCCGTGCAGCAGGGTGCCCAGGTGGGCGGTGCCGTCCACGATGGCCGCGTCGACCACCTGCCCGCGGCCGTGGGCACGGGCGTGGTGCAGGGCCGCGAGCACACCGGTGACGAGGTAGAGCGCACCGCCCGCGTAGTCGCCGAGCAGGTTCGCCGGGGCGGTGGGGGCTCCGTCGGCGGGGCCGCTGAGGGCCAGGGCACCGGTGATCGCGATGTAGCCGATGTCGTGCCCGGCACTGGCGGCGAGCGGTCCGTGCTGGCCCCAGCCGGTCATCCGGCCGTAGACCAGCCGCGGGTTGCGGGCCAGGCACTCCTGCGGGCCCACGCCCAGGCGCTCGGCGACGCCGGGGCGGTAGCCCTCGACGAGGATGTCGGCGCGCCCTGCCAGGTCGAGGGCGGCCGCGGTGCCCTCCGGCGTCTTGAGGTCGAGCAGCACCGAGCGCTTGTTGCGGTTGGTCAGGTCGGCGGCGGGGGCGACCCCCAGGCCGGGACCGCCGGGGCGGTCGACCCGGACGACGTCGGCGCCCAGGTCCGCGAGCAGCATCGCCGCGAAGGGGCCGGGGCCGATGCCCGCCAGCTCGACCACCCGCACCCCGGCCAGCGGGCCGGGCCCGGGCGGAGCGGGCGGTGGAGGCGGGTCTGACACTGACGATGTCACACCCGCGATCGTAGAAACGTGTTCCAGTTTTCGCAAGGGTTCGGCTGAGCGGGCGCTTAGCGCGGGCGCCCCGTCCGGCCGGCGCCCCACCGCGCCACCGCCCACCACCGCGCCGCGCAGCCCTGTGACCTGCTGCCCGTCCCCTCCGGCAGGGAGCCGCGGACGTGTACAGCGGTGACCGGTCGGCGATTACCTAACGATGACCGATTCGGCCGTACGGCGCGGTCCGTAACTTCATGACCTGCAAGGACACGGCGCAACACGGCGCCGCAGACAGCAGGGAGACACCCCGTCATGAGCGACATCCAGCAGCTGGCCGAGCAGTACATCGCCCTCTGGAACGAGACCGACCCGGCCGCCCGGCGCGCCGCGATCGGCGAGGTCTTCGCGGCGGACGCCCGCTACACCGACCCGCTGGCGGACGTCACCGGCCCCGACGCCCTGGACGCCGTCGTCGGCGCGGTGCAGGCGCAGTTCGCGGGCCTGGTCTTCACCCTCGGCCCGGTCGACACCCACCACGACATCGCCCGCTTCACCTGGGAGCTGGGACCGGCCGGCGGCGAGTCGCTGGTGGTCGGCTTCGACGTCATCTCGACCGGCGAGGACGGCCTGATCCAGCGGGTCCACGGCTTCCTCGACAAGGTCCCGGCCGGCGCCTGACCGGCCCCGCTCCCCCGCCCCTCTTCCCGACAGGAGATTCAGCCATGGCCTCGGCCACCTCCACGCTCTCGGCGTCCGCTCCCGCGGACGCGGCACCGGCCGCCGGGCGGCCGGGGCTCGGTCTGCCGGTCCTGCTGGCAGCGACCTTCATGACCTCGCTGGACCTCTTCATCGTCAACGTGGCGATACCGGCCGTGCAGGGCGACCTCCACGCCGGCAGCGCGGCGATCCAGTGGGTGGTGGCGGGCTTCGCCCTCGCCGTGGCCACCGGGCTGATCACCGCGGGCCGGCTGGGCGACATCCACGGCAGGCGGCGGATGTTCATGCTGGGGCTCGCGCTCTTCACCGCGACGTCGGCCGCCTGCGGCCTCGCGCCGACCTCCGGGAGCCTGGTGGCGGCACGGGTCTGCCAGGGGCTGTCCGCGGCCCTGATGGGCCCGCAGGTGCTGTCGATCCTGCAGACCGCCTGGACGGGCAGGGCACAGGCCCGCGCCTTCGGGATGTACGGCATGACGATGGGCGTCGGAGCGGTCTTCGGGCAGCTCATCGGCGGGCTGCTGATCAAGGCGGACGTGCTCGGGCTCGGCTGGCGGGCCTGCTTCCTGATCAACGTGCCGATCGGGCTGGCGGCGCTCGCCGTGACCCCGCGGGCGCTGGCCGAGTCGCGGGCGCCGCGCCGCCCGCGGCTGGACAACACCGGTGTGGCACTGTCCACGGCCGCCACGATCGCGCTGGTGCTGCCCCTGATCCAGGGGCGTGCGCTGGGCTGGCCGGTGTGGACGTGGGTGTGCCTCGCGGGCTCCGCGGTGCTCTTCGCGGGCTTCGTGGCGCACCAGCGCCGGGTGGGCGCGGCGGGCGGCGACCCGGTGGTGGACATCGCGCTCTTCCGGCAGCGCGGCTTCGCGGCCGGCGCCGTCGCGCAGCTGGTCTTCTGGTCCGGGCAGGGCTCGTTCTTCCTCGTCCTGGCGCTGTACCTGCAGGCCGGACGCGGGCTCGAAGCACTGACCTCGGGCGTGGTCTTCGTGGCGATCGGCGCCGGCTACCTGCTGACGTCGACCACCGCGCACCGCATCGCCGAACGCCTGGGCAGCCGGACCGTGCCGGTGGGCGCGCTGGTCATGGCGGCGGGCCTGGGCGCGCTGTGGGAGGCCGTGCACGCCTCGGGGACCACGGGCAGCCTGTGGGAGCTGGTGCCCGGGCTCTTCCTCGACGGCGCCGGCATGGGCCTGGTCATCGCCCCGCTGACCCACGCCTCCCTCGGCACCGTCCCCGCCCACCTGGTGGGCGCCGCCTCCGGCGTGGTGGCGACGATCCAGCAGGTCAGCGGCGCGCTGGGCATCGCGCTGATCGGCATCGTCTTCTACGGCGCGGTGGGTGCCGGGGCGCCGGGCCGCTACCCGCACGCCTTCGGCCTCGGCCTCGCCTTCCTGCTGGCGCTCGAACTGGCACTGGCCGCCCTGACCACCTGGATGGCGGTGCGCAAGGCCCCCGCCGACCGGTAGGCGCCGGCGGACGGCATGACGCAGGACGTAAGGGGCGCCCCTCCGGGAGGGGCGCCCCTTACCCGTGCCCGCTACGGGCCGGTGCGCGTGCTCGCCGGAGGCGTCAGACGCGGGTGAGGCGGATGACGGGGATCTCGCGCTCGGTGCTCTTCTGGTAGTCCTCGTAGGGCGGGTAGACCTCCACCAGGCCCGGCCAGACCTCGGCCTTCTCCTCGGGGGTCAGCACCTCGGCGCGGGCGGTGAAGCGCTCGCCGAGCACCCGCACGTGGACCTCGGGGTTGGCGACGAGGCTCCTGAACCACAGCGGGTGCTCGGGGGCACCTCCCTTGGAGGCCACGATCAGGTAGTCCTCACCGGACCGCCCGTAGATGAGCACCGTGCGCCGCCACTCGCCGGTACGCCAGCCCTGGTAGTCCAGCAGCAGGCACGGCGAGCCCTTCATGTCGGTGGCCTCGGTGCCGTCCGACTCCTCGTACCGTCTGGCCTGGTCCGCCACCCACGACTCGGGGCTGATCTTCACGGTGGCGGGGTCGTACGTGGTCATCCGTGCGCCTCCTGACGGGTCCGTCCTGCAACAGCTCCACCATAGGCACCGTGTGCCCCGCAGGCCCGGTCTTCAGCCGCCCATGCCGGGCGCGCCCCAGACCGGGAACCACCGCGCCAGGTCCTGCTCCAGCCGCAGGTCATTGGCGACCAGGGCCTTGACCTGGAGTTCCAGGGCGTGGTCGCGCTTCTCACCGGGCAGCGGGGCGAAGGGGTAGAAGGACCCGCGCTTGTAGAGGTAGACCAGGGCCATCCGGCGGTCCTCGGGGTCCTGCGGGTCGTGGAAGGCAACCAGCGAGCACAGCAGCTGCGGGCCGAACCCGCCGGACTCCAGCGCCGAATTGACCGCGTGCAGATCCGTCACGAGGTCGTTCGTCTCGTCCGGGGCGTGCCGGGACTCCAGCCAGGTGTAGCCGTAGGAGTCGCGGCTGGACTCCAGCGGCAGCAGGGCGTGCAGATCCTGCTGGATCTCGGTGAAGGCCCCGCCCTCGACGGCCGCGAAGCACACCGCTCCGCGGCCGGTCGGGCGCAGCGCGCTCGCGGCCTCCAGGGTCAGCGCGGCCGAGGCGAGCCCGAAGAGCTGGTCGAGATCCGGCTTCACGGGCTTGCTGCGGCCCAGCAGCACATCCAGCAGTCCCATCAGCGGCGGTCCAGTTCGACGGTGACGGCGGCGAGCTGGGCGAGGCGCTGCTCCAGGCTCGGGTGGGTGGCGAGCAGCCTGGAGACGGTGGCGCTGGAGGTCAGCGCCGGCGCGAAGTAGAAGGCGTTGAAGGGCTCGGTGGCGCGCAGGTCCCTCGTCGGGATCGCGGCGAGCTCGCCGCTGACCTTGGTGAGCGCGGAGGCCAGCGCGGAGGGGCGCCCGGTCAGCAGCGCGGCGCTGCGGTCGGCGGACAGCTCCCGGTAGCGCGACAGCATCCGGGTGAGCAGGAAGCTGACCGCGTAGACCGCGGCGCTGACCAGCGGCACCAGGACGACGAGCGCGGTGGTGCCGGGATCCCGGCTGCGCCGGAAGCCGCCCCACAGGCCGATCCTGGTGATGACACCGGCCAGGACCCCGAGGAAGGACGCGACGGTCATCACCATGACGTCCTTGTGCGCGACGTGGGCCAGCTCGTGCGCCACGACGCCTTCCAGCTCCTCCGGTTCCAGCCGGCGCAGCAGCCCGCTGGTCACGCACACCACCGTGTTCTTCCGGTTGCGGCCGGTCGCGAAGGCGTTCGGCACGTCCGACTGAGCGACGGCGACCTTGGGCTTGGGAAGATCCGCCAGCGCGCAGATCCGGTCGACCACCCCGTGCAGCTCCGGCTGCTCCTCGGGGGTGACCTCGCGGGCTCCCATGCTGAAGGCGGCGATGCGGTCGCTGAACCAGAACTGCGCCACGAAGAGCAGCCCCGCGATGACCAGGATGATCGGCCACGAGCCGCGCAGCAGCGCCAGCAGCGCGCCGACGAAGACGACGTAGAGCAGCCCGATGAGGAACATCGTGACGACCATCCGGGTCGTCAGGCCCCGGTCGGCTGCGAAGCGGTTGCGTGGCATGGGCCCCTCCCGAGCTGTGCGGGGGCGCGGGTCGCGGGCGGCGGCCCAGCGTGCTCGCCTGGTGGTGATTGTGCCTGAGATTTCCTCTCCTGCACCGGTGCAACGTGCTGGGCGACCGACTGGTTCCGCTCATCGGGTCACGTCGAGCACCAGCTTCCCCACCGTACGCCGGGCCCGCAGGTCGGCGTGCGCCCGCGCCGCCTCCGACAGGCCGTACACGCCGCCGACCTGCGGGCGCAGCCTGCCGTCCGCGGTCATCGCCAGCAGTTCACCGAGCGGCTCGTGGTACATCCCCGGCCTGCCGACGCAGTGCGCGAGCCAGAAGCCGACGACGGCCCGCGAGCGCCCCATGAGCTGCGCGGGTTCCACCGGGGTGGGCGGGACCCGGGACGCCATGCCGTAGGTGACCAGGCGGCCGAAGGGGGCGAGCGCGGCGAGTGACGCGTCGAACACGGGGCCGCCGGTCATCTCCAGCACGATGTCCACCCCGCGCCCGCCACCGGCTTCCGTCAGCCGCTCGGTGAGGCCCTCCGGGTCGGCGTCGACGGCGGTGTCGGCGCCCAGCTCCAGGGCGAGGGCGCGCTTGTCCGCCGTGGACGCGGTGGCGATGATCCGCCCCGCCCCGAAGTGCCGGGCCAGCTGGACGGCGAGCGAACCCGTACCGCCGGCGGCGGCGTGGACGACGACGCTCTCGCCGCCCGCCAGCCGCGCGCAGGTGCGCAGCAGGTGCCAGGCGGTCAGGCCCTGGACGATCAGCGCGAGCGCCTGCGCGTCGGTGACGCCGTCGGGCACGTCGTGCGCCATCCGCTCGGCGACCACGGCCTTCTGGGCGTAGCCGCCGTTGCCCGTGAGGGCCACCACCCGGCGGCCGCCGTCGGTGCGCCCGACGACCTCGGCGCCCGGCACGAGGGGCAGTTCGGTGCGTGAGAGGTAGGAGTTCTCCACCGTGTGCGTGTCGGCGTAGTTCACCCCCGCCGCGTCCACGTCCAGAAGCAGCTGCCCCTCCGCCGGGACGGGGTCGGGCAGTTCGGTCTCCTTCAGGACCTCCGGTCCGCCGAACTCGGTGATCTGGATCGCGCGCACGGGCGACTCCTCCCGGGTGGGCCTCGCACCGGGGACCTCCCGGCGCGCTCATATTACCGACCGGTCGGTACGTATATCAGGCCGCGGGGACGGGGCGGGGCGGCGGCGTGCCCACGTAGCGCGCGGACGGTCGGATGATCTTGCTGTCGGACGCCTGCTCCAGGATGTTCGCACTCCAGCCGACGACGCGCGCGGCGGCGAAGGTCGGGGTGAACATCTCGCGCGGCAGCCCGCACAGCTCCATCACCACGCCCGCGTAGAACTCCACGTTGATGTGCAGCTCCCGCCCCGGCTTCAGCTCGGCGAGGAGCGCCTCGGCCCGCTCCTCCACCCGAACGGCGAAGTCGACCAGCTCGCCACCGATCTCCCGGGCTATGCCCTTGAGCAGCCGCGAGCGCGGATCCTCGGTGCGGTAGACGGGGTGGCCGAAGCCCATGATCCGCTCCCCCGCGGCGATGTGCTCGCGCAGCCAGCCGTCGATGCGCTCCGGCGTGCCGATCGCGTCCAGCGTGTCCAGCGCACGGCTCGGCGCCCCGCCGTGCAGCGGCCCGGACAGCGCCCCCACCGCGCCGACCAGGCAGGCCGCCAGGTCCGCGCCCGTCGAGGCGATGACCCGGGCGGTGAAGGTGGAGGCGTTGAAGCCGTGGTCGACCGTGGAGATCAGGTACTGCTCGACCGCCCGCGCCCGGGCGGGGTCGGGCTCCTCGCCGGTGAGCATGTAGAGGTAGTTCGCGGCGTACGGCAGGTCGTCGCGCGGCTCGACCGGCTCCAGGCCGCGGCCCAGCCGGTGCAGGGCGGTCAGCAGCGTGGGCACTGCCGCGCAGGCGGCGAGCGCGTCCGCCTGCCGGGCGGCGGGATCCAGGTCGTACACCGGGCGGAAGCCCGCGGCGGCACCGGTCAGGGACAGCGCCGTGCGCAGCCCCGCGAGCGGCCCGGAGGGCCCGGTGGCCCGCGCCACCGCCGGCAGCGCCGCCCCGACCTCCGGCGACAGGTGGCGCAGCGCGGCGGTCTGCGCGGTGAAGCGGGCGCGCTCGGCCGGCGTGGGCAGCGTGCCGTGGACCATCAGGTGCCAGACGTCCTCGAAGCTGCGGCTCGCGGCCAGCTCGACCGCGGAGAACTCCCGGTAGTGGTAAAAGCCCTCGGCGCCGCGGACGTCGCCGAGCACGGTGTCGGTCACGATCACGCCCTTCAGCCCGCGCGGGGCCTCCAGCGGGGCGGACGGGGCGGGCGACTGGGTGGTGCGCATGGGTTTCCTCCTCGGCTCTTGATTCGACTGTCCATGATTGATTGAAAATCTGTCAATGTTGATTGAATCAATATGGACGAGGGTTGACGGAAAGTGGGTACGGTGGCGTGCATGACTGAGGGGACGGCGGACGGCACCGCCGGTGGCGGGCAGGCCGCCGAGCGGATCGGTACGCGGGAGGCCGCGCGGCGGCTCGGGGTCAAGCCGGAGACGCTCTACGCGTACGTGAGCCGCGGGCTGCTCGGCAGCAGGCGCTTGCCCGGCGGGCGGGGCAGCACCTTCGACCCGGCGGAGGTCGCCGCGCTCGCCGCCCGCGGCCGTTCCGGACCGGGCCCCGCGGAAGGCGCGGGCGCGGAGGGGGCGGACGGGCCCGGCGGGCCGGACGGGGGCTGGGGACGCATCCGCAGCGGCGTCACCCGCATCGACACCGCCACCGGGGCGTACGCCTTCCGCGGCGTCGACGCCGTCGCGCTCGCGGAGTCGTACGCGTACGAGGAGGCCGCGGAGTGGCTGTGGACCGGGCGGGTGCTGCCCGGCACACGTTTCACCGCTCCCCCCGCGCCGCTGGCGGCCGCCCGCGCGGCGGCGGCCGCGCTGCCCGCGGACAGCGGGGTGATGGACCGCATGCGCGTCGCGGTGATCGCCGCGGGGTGCGCGGACCCGCTGCGCTTCGACCTCGCGCCGGAAGCGGTCCTGGGGTCCGCGCGCGGGCTCATCCCGACCCTGGTCGACGCGCTGCCGCCGGCCGGCGGGGCAGCGGGGGACGTACCGGACGCCGGGGAGCCGATCGCCCGGCGGCTCTGGGCGCGGCTGACCCGCCGGGAGCCGGGCCCGGCGGCGCTGCGCGTGCTGGACACCGCGCTGGTGCTGCTCCTCGACCACGGCCTGGCGGCGTCCACCCTCGCGGTCCGGGTCGCGGCCTCCGCGCGGGCGCATCCCTACGCGGCGGTGTCCGCCGGTCTCGGCGCGCTCGACGGCCCGCTGCACGGCCAGGCCAGCGCGCTCGCCCACCGCATGCTCGGGGAGGTGCTGGACCGCGGCGGGGCGGGGCCCGTCGTCGCGGAGTACCTGCGCGCCGGGCAGCGCGTACCGGGGCTCGGCCACCGGCTCTACCCCGGCGAGGACCCGCGGGCGCGGCTGCTCTTCGAGCGGCTCGCGGAGGTGCCCGGGGCGGCGGACGCGCTCGCCGCGGCGCGCGACACGGTCGGCACGGTGGCCCGGCACCAGCCGCTGCACGCGAACGTCGACCTGGCCCTCGCGGTGCTCTCCGTCGCCTCCGGCATGCCCGCGGAGGCGGGCGAGGCGGTCTTCGCCGTGGGCCGCACCGCGGGGTGGATCGCGCACGCCCTGGAGGAGTACGCCGAGCCCCCGCTCCGCCTGCGCCCCACGGGCACGTACGCGGGCCCTCCGCCGCCCCGGCCCCTGCCCCGGCCGGCGGGCTAGACCCGCGCCGGGGGGGCAGGCCCCGCCGGGGAGACCGGGCCGCGTCCCGGGCGCGCCCGCCGGCGCGCGCCGCGCGGATCGTCGCCGGCCCGGAGGGGCGGTCCCGGGCTCGCGCCGGGCCACCGGCCGGTGGCCGCCCGGGGCTAGGTGCGGGTCAGGCGGGGGACGTCGGTGACGAGGGCGGACCACTCGGGGTCGGTCTGGCCGGGGACCATGCGGCCCGCGGAACGCCACTGGGCGGCGAGAGCCGCGAAGACGGGGGGCTCCGCCAGGGGATGCAGAACCGTTCCGGCGGGCGGGGGTGCCGTCACCGGGTCCGGCTGGCGGGTCCATTTCGTCTGCGTCGGTGCCATACGCGGACCAACGAGCGGGCCCCGCCGCCCGCGCCGCGGCGGCGCGCGGTATCACCCGAACGGGTGAAGAGCCCGGTCGCGGGTGCGGAATTTCCCGGCAGCGCCACCCGTTGTGGGGGGCATGAGCACTATGGAGCTGACCAAGGAGAACTTCGACGAGGTCGTGTCTTCGAACGACTTCGTCCTCATCGACTTCTGGGCCGCCTGGTGCGGCCCGTGCCGGATGTTCGCCCCGGTGTACGACAAGTCGTCGGACAAGCACGACGACCTCGTCTTCGCGAAGGTGGACACCGAGGCGCAGCCCGAGCTGGCGCAGGCCTTCGGGATCCAGTCGATCCCCACCCTGATGATCATCAGGGAGAAGGTCGCCGTCTTCGCGCAGCCGGGCGCGCTGCCCGAGCCCGCGCTCGAGGACGTCATCTCGCAGGCGCGCGCGCTCGACATGGCCGAGGTCCACAAGTCCGTGGAGCAGGCCCAGGCCGAACAGCAGGGCTGACCGTCCGCCGCCCCTGAGCCCGGCAGGCGCCCCCGCGCCGCCGGGCTCTCTGCCGTGCCCGCACGCGCACCGCACGCGGCCGCGACCGGCCGGGATGTCAGTGGTGGCGCCTACGCTCGCGGTGTGAGGGGAGCCGTGCACGCCGGGACAGGGCGGGTGGCCGTCGTGGCCGACCCGGTGGGCGGCGGCGGGCGGATGTGCGGGCTGGACGAGGAGGGTGCGCGCGCCGGGGAGGTGCACGCGGTCGGGGATCTCGCGGCGGCGGTCCGCCAGATCGAGGCGGAGGTCGCGCCGCGCTGGGTGTGGGCGGGGACGGAGGAGGTCTATCCGGACCTCCTGGACCGCGGCGGGGTCAGACTCGCACGGTGCCACGACGTGCGGCTGGTCGAGTCGCTCCTGCTCGGCGTGGAGGGCCGGCACGGCAGGCCGCGGTCGCTCGGCGCCGCGTGGGCGCGGCTGCACGGCCTGCCGGAGCCGCCGGACGCCCCGGAGCACGGCGCGCAGGGCCAGCCCGTGCTCTTCGCGGCCGACCGGCTGCGGCTGCCGCCGGGTGCGGACGCGCTCGCCGCGCTGGTGGAGGTGCACGCCGACCAGCAGCGCAGGGTCGCCGAGGGCGGGCATCCGGAGCGGATGCGGCTGCTGTGCGCGGCGGAGTCGGCAGGCGCGCTCGCGGCGGTCGAGATGGGGCGGGACGGACTGCCGTGGAGCGCGGCGGTGCACGACGAGCTGCTGACGGGACTGCTGGGCCCGCGTCCGGCCGCCGGGGCGCGGCCCGCCCTGCTGTCCGGCCTCGCACGGCAGATACAGGACGCGCTGGGCGGGCGCCCGGTCAATCCCGACTCCCCCGCCCAGCTGCTGCCCGCCTTCGCCCGCGCGGGCGTGCCGCTCGCGTCGACCCGCTCGCACGAGCTGCGCAAGGTGGCGCACCCCGCGGCGGAGCTGGTGCTGCGCTACAAGGAGCTGTCCCGGATCCACGCCGCGCACGGCTGGGCCTGGCGCGAGGCGTGGGTGCGCGAGGGCCGCTTCCGCCCCGAGTACGTGGCCGGCGGCGTGGTGTCGGGCCGGTGGGCGACCCGTGGCGGCGGGGCGCTGCAGATCCCGCGGCCGCTGCGGGCCGCGGTGGTCGCCGATCCGGGGCACCTGCTGGTGGTCGCCGACGCGGGCCAGCTGGAGCCGCGGGTGCTGGCGGCGATGTCCGGCGACCCGGGCCTGGCGCGGGCGGCTGCCGGCGGCGACCTCTACGCGGCGCTCGCCCGGGACGCCTTCGCCGGCGACCGGCCGCGGGCCAAGATCGCGCTGCTGGCGGCGATGTACGGGCAGACCAGCGGGGAGGCCGGGCAGCTGCTCGCGGTGATGCGGCGCCGCTTCCCGGTCGCGCTCGCGCTGGTGGAGTCCGCGGCCCGTACCGGCGAGGCGGGCGGGACGGTCCGCTCGCAGCTCGGCCGTACGTCGCCCGCGCCGTCCGCCGACCGCTTCCTCGACGACACCGCGGATCCGGCGGACGGCGCCTCGACGGACCGCCGGGCCGCGCGCTCCTGGGGGCGCTTCACGCGGAATTTCGTGATCCAGGCCAGCGCCGCCGACTGGGCGCTCGCGATGCTGGCGGCGCTGCGCCGTGAGCTGGCCGTGATCGGATCCGCGCCGCGGCTGGTCTTCTTCCAGCACGACGAGGTGGTGGTGCACACACCGGCGGAGCTGGCGCCCGCGGTCGAGGCCGCGGTGGCCTCGGCCGCGGACGAGGCCCGGCGGCTGGTCTTCGGCCGTACGCCGGTGCCCTTCCCCCTGGAGACGCACGCCGTGGAGTGCTACGCGGACGCCAAGTAACCCTCCGGGCCGGTCACTTGTCCGATGCGGCGTCGGAGTCCGCCACCGCGGCGGCGGAGTCCGCGTCGTCCACGAGCTTGCGCATGTGCGCCAGGTCCGAGGCGGCGGGCGCCGGGGAGGTGGCGCCCGGGCTGCCGGACGCGCCGTCGTGGCCCCCGCAGCCGGTGAGCAGGAGGGCCGCGGCCAGCGCACCGGCCGGGAGGAGGGCCAGGGCCTGCCGCCGGGTCACTTGCCGGTGCCCTTCCCGGCCTCCGGCCGCTTCTTCACCGGGAAGTTCTGGGTGCCGCACCAGGTGCGGACGGCGTCGAGGTCGGTGGAGCGCGCGCCGAGGGTGGTGACGAGGGAGGTGCGGAAGGTGAGCCGGTCCTTGAGGTAGGTGGCGACCGCGGTGTCGCCCTTGGCCTCGGCGTTGCTGACGCGCTGCTGCAGCCGGGCGACCGACCCGCGTTCGGTGGCGGGGCCGTTGAGCCGGGCCAGCGCGCGGTCGATGCGCGCGTCCACGGTGGGCAGCCGGCGGCACAGGGCGCGGGCGCCGTCGCCCTTCGGCGCCTTGGCGGCGGACGTCGCGGTGGCCGAGGGCGACGGCGTGGCGCCGGTGCCGGCGGTGGCGGAGCCCGCCGCGGCGAGCAGTGCCGCGACCGCTGCGACGGCGGGCACGACCGTACGGGTGGTGCGCATGGGGTGACCTCCTCGATGGCGGCGCCGCGGGCGCGGTGCCGGTTCCGCCGGGAGGCTAGGTGCGCTCTTTGTGGAAATCCTGTGGCGCCTCCCGCACCGCTCCGGGGCTCTCCGTTCCCCCGCCCTCGCCGCCCAGCCAGTCGCGCTGCCGGGGCAGTTCGGGGAGGGCTGCGGGAAGGTCGAGGACGAAGTGCGCGCCGGGCGCGCCGTCGGGCCGGTCCGTGACGGTCACGGTGCCGCCGTGCAGCGCGGCCTGCTGGCCGACGAGGGCGAGGCCGAGTCCGGTTCCGGGGCTGTCGGGGCGGCGGCGGAAGCGCGCGAAGATCCCGCTGCGGGCACCGGGCGGGACCCCGGGGCCGTGGTCGGCGACGGTGAGGCGTACGGCGCTGCCGTCCGCGGTGCGGTGCAGGGCGGCCTCGACCCTTCCGGCGCCGTGCAGCACCGCGTTGCGGAGCAGGTTGTCCACGGCGCTGCGCAGGCCGGGCGGCCAGCCCTGCACGGGGCAGGGCCCGGGGGCGTCGACGGACACCTGGGCTCCGGGGTGGTCGCGGCGCAGGTCGCGCACGGCGGCGTCGAGGATGTCGGCGAGGTCGGCCGGTACGAAGGCGTCGGCCTCGACGAGGTCGCCCTGGGCGAGGGCGCGCAGCATCACCAGCAGCTCCAGCAGCCGGTCGTGGCCCTCCCGCAGGTCGGCGAGGATCTCGGCGCGCTCCCCGGCGCCCGGGGCCGGATCGCCGGCCAGCACGTCGAGGTTGATGCGCATGCCCATCAGCGGGGTGCGCAGCTCGTGGGAGGCGGCGGCGGAGAAGGAGCGGGCGGTGGCGAGGGCCTCGGCGGTGCGGCCGGCCTGCTCGTCGTAGCGGGCGAGCAGCGTGCGGAGGGTACGGGCCAGGTCGTCGACCTCGGGCACCCCGGTGGGGGTGTGGTCGAGGCGGGCGGCGCCGGCCCGCGGGTCGATCCCGGCGGCGCGGCGGCGCAGCAGGGCCAGCGGGCGGGCGAGCCGTACGGCGGCGAGCCATGCGGCCAGTCCGGCGACCGGCGCGGTGAGCAGCGCGACGGTGAGCACCCTGCGGCGGACCTGCGCGATCTGCCGGCGCCCCGCGGTGTCGGCGGAGAAGAGCCACAGCGTGCCGCGCGCCTCGGGCCGCGGGCCGCCGAGCGGTACGGCCAGCGTGCGCCAGCCGCGGCCGTCCGCGGTCAGGGTGAGGGGCCGGGCGGCGGCCGCCGGGTCGGGGAGCACGGCGGAGGCGGGCTGCGGGCCGCCGCTGACGGTGCCCGCGGGGCCGGCCACCCGGATGCCGACGTCCAGGGCGGCGGTGAACAGCCGCCGCTGCCGGGCCTGTTCCACGCCCGCCGGCCGGTCGTTGGCCATCGCCCGCAGCAGCGACAGGGCCTCCGGGCGTACGGCGGCGGCGCGTTCGCTCAGGTGGGCGTCGGCGGCGGCGTGCACGTCCCCGGTGACGAGGCGGACCATGACCCAGCCGGAGGCGAGCACGAGCAGCGGGACGACGACGGCGACGGCCAGCGCGATCCGGGTGGCCAGTCTCATGTGCCGCTCCCGGCGGTTCCGGCGCACGGTGTGCCTTCGGCCGGGCGCAGCACGAAGCCGACGCCGCGCACGGTGTGCAGGATGCGCGGGCGCCCGCCGGCCTCCAGTTTGCGGCGCAGGTAGCTCACGAAGGTGTCCACGGCGTCGCTGCGCACGTCGAAGTCGTAGCCCCACACCCGGTCCAGCAGCTGGTCGCGGGTGAGCACCAGACCCGCGTTGCGCGCGAGGGTCTCCAGCAATTCGAACTCGCGCCGCGTCAGGTCCAGCGGGCTGCCGTCCCGGGTCGCGGTGCGGGCCTCGGGGTCGATGACCAGGCCGCAGGCGCGGACGGGGCCTCCGGGGCGCGGCGGGCGGCGGCGCAGCAGGGCGTGCAGCCGGAGCACCAGTTCGTCGAGCGCGAAGGGTTTGACGAGGTAGTCGTCGGCTCCGGCCTGGAGTCCGGCGACGCGGTCGGCGACCTCGTCGAGCGCGGAGAGGGCGAGCACGGGCAGGTCGTTGCCGGCCGCGCGCAGGGTGCGGCAGACCTCGATGCCGTCGACGCCGGGCATCGAGATGTCCAGCACCAGGACGTCGGGCGGGGCGTCGCCGGCCAGCCGGGCGAGCGCGGCGGCGCCGCCGTCGGCCTCGGTGACGGTGAAGCCGTGCAGGCGCAGGGCGCGGCCGAGGGAGCGGCGGATGACGGCGTCGTCGTCCACCACCAGCACCCGCCCGCTTGCCGCGCCGGGTCCCGTGTCCCCTGTCGTTCCCGCCATCCGGTGTCCTCCGCCCTGTCGTCCGGCGTGCCCCCGCTCTCCTGCCGCCGTACGCCGCGCGTGGTGCGGGCGCAGGCGTGGTGCACGCGGGACCATGCCTACACGGCCGGGGGGCGGAGTGCCACGGCCGGGTCTGCGGCGGGCCGGGCGGGCGGGGCAGGCGGTCGGCCGGTCAGGTACCGATGACCGCGCCCACGGCACTCAGAGTTCGCCGCGGCGCACCAGCAGCGCCAGCACGACCATGCCGGGAAGCAGCGGCAGCCAGGTCGTGACCAGCCGGTAGCCGAGTACCGCCGAGGTCGCCGTCACCCCGGACGCGCCCGCGGTGACCAGTGCGAGCGCGAGCGCGGCGTCCAGCGAGCCCAGTCCCGCCGGGGTCGGCATCCAGCCCGCCGCCGTGCTGGCGAACAGGTACGCCACCACGGCGCCGCCGACCGGGACGGGCGCGTGCACCGCGCGCACCACCGCGACCACGACCGCCGCGTGCATCGCGGGAAAAGCCAGCGAACCGCCCCACAGCGCCGCCACACGGGAGCGGTTGCCGTGCAGGACGCGCACGTCGTGCAGCACCGAGCCGAGCACCTCGCGCAGCCGGTCGCGCAGCCGCCGCACGCAGCGCGTCAGGAGCACGCCGCCCGCCAGGACCGCGACCGCCACGCAGCCGAGCGCCAGCGGGTGGCCGGGCATCACCGGCCCGCCCCCGGTGACACGGCGCAGCTGGAGGGCGCCGGGGAACAGCAGCAGCGCCGTGAGCAGCAGCGCGACCCGCCCCGCGACCGCGGCGCAGGCGCGTACCGCGAGTGCCGCCAGGGCGCGGGTCGGGGTCAGCCCGCGCCGCATCAGCAAGCGCAGGTTGACGGCGTTGCCACCGAGCCCCGCGGGCAGCACGTGGTTGGCGGCGGACGCGGCGAACTGGGTGGCCAGCAGCACGCCGGGCGGCAGCGTCTCGACGACCGCGCCCTGCTGCGCGGCGGCCGAGCACACCCAGGTCATGAAGGCCGCCAGGCACGCCACGGCCAGCCACCCGGTGTCCGCCTCGCCCAGCCGTCCGGCACTGGAGCCGATCACCGCCCATTTGCTGCTCACCAGCGCCGCGACCGCCGCCACCGGCAGCAGCATCACCGCCGACCGCAGCGACACGCGCTGCCGGACGGCACCCTCGTTGCGGGCGATGGACACGGGGGACTCCTCGCAGGGGGACACGGCGGCGTGGGGCGCGGCGTGAGGGCGGGGGCGCAGATCGGGGCGGCACAGGGCAGAGCGGGCGGGACAGACAGCACGGATGCGCACAACCGGAGCGGATCGGACGCCCCCTCAGACTAGGCGGCGCGGATGGCGGCGCCCCACCCCCACGCGGCCGGGCGGGTCAACGTCTGACAAACACCTGCTGACGCCAGGGATGCCCGCCGGGCCCCGCGCGTATGCCGGCGCCCCCGGACACGCCGGACCGCCGGGCCCGCGCGTGTCGCGCGGATCCGGCGGTCCGGCTCTCTTCCTTCAGCGCGACCGGCCGCGGTGAGAGGTCCGCGGCCGGCCGTCCAGGGGTTCAGCGGATCACGCGGCGGGCGCGTTCCACTGCTGGTTGGCAGCGCCGGTGCAGTCCCAGATCTGCAGCCGGGTGCCGTTGGCCGAACTGGGTCCCGTCGCGTCCAGGCACCTGCCGGACTGCGGGTTGACCAGCGCGTTGTTCGCACCCCGGGTCCACACCTGGGAGCCGGTGCCGTTGCAGTCGTACAGCTGCACCTGGGTGCCGTTGGCGGTGCCGGCCGAGGCGACGTCCATGCACTTGCCGAGCGCCTGGAGGGTGGAGCCGGAGGCGGTCCACTGCTGGGCACCGGTGCCGTTGCAGTCGTACAGCTGGACGGCGGTGCCGTTGGCGGTGTTCCCGCCCGCGACGTCGACGCACTTGCCGCCGTAGCCGGTGATCGTGCCGGTGTGGCCGGCGCCGGTCCCGCCGCCGCCGGGCGTGCCCGACCAGGTGAAGGTGGCGGAGGCGCCGCCGGGCAGCGAGTAGGAGAAGTTCTCGTTGCCCCAGTTGACCCGCAGGGTCTGCGCGGAGGACGACTCGTTGTAGGCGATGAGCGCCTTGGAGCCGTCGGGGTTGCGCCAGGCGACGTTGCGGACGGTGGCGTTGTCGGTGGAGGCGACACGGGTCGCGCCGGGCTTCACGAACTTCGTGAGGTGGCCCATCGTGTAGTACTCGATCGTGTAGTCCACCTGCCCGCTGCGGCTGTCACCGTTGTGCACGGTGATCAGACCGGTGCAGGTGCCGCAGCCGCCGTTGTGCGGACCCATGCCCTGGTCGACCGCGAGGCTCCATTTGACCCAGCTCTGGCCCCAGTTGCGGGTGTAGTCGATCAGGTTCTCCATGTCCTCCTTCTGCTGGTTGCCGATCCAGGTGCCCCCGGAGTGCTCGGTGTCGAAGGCGGGCAGGTCCGGGTACTGGTTGTGCACCGTGGTCTGCTCGGAGACGTTGCCGCCGTAGCCGTGCCACGCGATGCCGCCGAAGTTCGGGTCGGTCCGGATCGACGCGTCGGTGACGGTGGGCGCCGCGTAGCTGTCGTAGGTGTCCCAGTTCCAGTCGAGCGCCAGCACCTTGGTGGACAGCCCGGCCGCGTGCAGCGCGGGCAGCAGGTCCGTCTTGGTGAAGTACGCCAGGCCCGAGCCGTTCCACTGCGCGGACGGGTAGCCGGAGCAGCAGGTGGGCTCGTTCTGCACGGTGACGTAGTCCACCGGCACGCCCTGCGCCTGGTAGGCCTGGAGGTACTTGACGAAGTACTGCGCGTAGGCCGCGTAGTACTGCGACTGGAGCCAGCCCTGGCTGTAGGCGCCGTTGTCCTTCATCCACGGCGGCGGAGTCCACGGCGTGCCCATGACCTTGACGTCCGGGTTGAGCTGGCGGGCCTGCTTGGTGAGCGGGACGACGTCGGCGAGATCGTGGGCGATCGAGAAGTGCGCGAGCGTCGGATCGGTCTGGCCGGCCGGCATGTCGTCGTACGTGTAGCTGGTGCGGGCCAGGTCGGAGGCGCCCATCGGGTTGCGCAGGAAGCCCAGGCCGATCCCGTTGACCGGGTCGAAGAGCTTCTGCATGACGCTGTCGCGGGTGGCCGGCGACAGCGCGCCGCTGCTGTTCATCAGCCAGGCGGCGGTGTCGGTGAAGGACGCGCCGCCGCCGGTGAACTTCTGGTAGGTGGTGCCCTCGTCCACCGTGACGTTCTGCCCGGAGCCGCCGGTGCCGGCGGCGAAGGACACCGCGGACTGCCGCTCCAGACCCTTGACGACGTTGCGGCCGCCGGAGTCGTTGGTGGTGGTGAGGTAGACCTGCACGCTCTCGCCCGCCGCCTGCGCGGACGTGGGGACCGCGAGCACCGGGACGACGGCCGCCGCGGCGGAGGTGAGGATCCCGACGGCGGTACGCCGGAGCCGGGAGGTGGTGGATCTGCCCGTGTGGGGCCGGGTTGCTGCGCTCATGAGTCGTTGCCCTTCTTCGCACGTTGGCATGGGCCTGACAGGGACAAGCGTGCAGCGAGGGGGCCCGCACGCTTGTTTCCTCGCTTGTTTCACGACTTATATCGCGACGTGATTTAACTAGGGCACTTCATGGCCGTCAAGGGATCGGGAAGGGCCCGGCGCCATGAAACGCCATGTAACGCGCGGCCGCCGCACGGTACGCGGAAGGCGCCCCGCCGGTGACTCACGGGCGGGGCGACGCCGGAAGGTCCGGGGTCACGCGCCCCGGGGCGCCGTGCTGCCGCGCGGGACCAGGGCGGGCGGCGGGAGCTGGACGTCCGGGACGGGCCCGCCGGCGATGAGCGAGAGCAGGGCCGCGGCGGCCCGCTCGCCGTACTCCATCACCGGGCGGCTGACGGCCGTCAGGGCGGGGTGCACCAGCCGGCACAGCTCGCTGTCGTCCCAGGCGACGAGCGAGAGCTCGCCCGGCACGTGCACGCCCATCTCCTGCGTCACGCTCAGCGCGGCCACCGCCATGACGTCGTTGTCGTACACGATCGCGGTGGGGCGCGCCGAGCCGGACAGCAGCCGCCGGGTGGCGCGGGCGCCCGCCTCGCCGGAGTAGTCGGTGTGGACGCACGGCACGCCTTCGAGGCTCAGCTCCGCGGCGGCCGCGTCGAAGGCCTCGCTGCGCTCGCGGGTGTGCACGAAGTCCGCGGGCCCGGCGACCCGGGCGATCCTGCGGTGGCCCATCGCCGCCAGGTACGCGAGTGTCTCGCGAACGGCCGCACCGTCGTTGATCCACAGCGACGGCACCCCGGAGGACTCCGCCGCGTGCCCGATCACCACGGCCGGCAGTCCCAGCTCCGCGACCAGGCCGGGCCGGGGGTCCTGCTCGCGCAGGTCGACCAGCAGCACGCCGTCCACCCGGCGCTCGCCCCACCAGCGGCGGTAGGCCTCCTGCTCGGCCCTCGCGTCGTCGGTGACCTGGAGCAGCAGCGCGGTGCCGGTGGCCGCGAGGCCGGCCTCGACCCCCGAGATGAGCTGCATGAAGAACGGCTCGATGCCCAGCACCCACGCCGGGCGGTCCACCACCAGGCCGATCGCCCCGCTGCGCCCGTCGGAGAGCGCGCGCGCCGCACTACTGGGGTGCCAGCCCATCCGCGCGGCGATCTCCAGGATCCTGGCCCTGGTCTGCTCCGAGACGCCCGCCTTGCCGTTGAGCGCGTAGGACACGGCGCCCTTGGACACGCCGGCGGCCTCGGCGATGTCGGCGATGGTGGGACGCTTCTTGGGGCTCATGGGGCCTCGATACGGCGGACGGCCCGCGGGCCTGCGCGCCGGGTTCGGCTGGTGGCCGGCCGGCAGGCTGACGGGTGATCGGGTGATCGGCGCCCATACCTTAACAACGCGGGCGGCGGCCCGGCACGGCCCGCCCGCGCCGCCGGGCCCGCCGCCGCGGGACCGCCGTCCGGTGTCAGGCGCGGGTCGCCGAGATCTCCAGCCGTACGTAGTCGACGACCGGCTCGGCCAGGCGCGCGGCCACCGCCGTCACGAAGGGCTCGCGGTCGTCCTCGGCCATCGCGTCCAGGTGGGCGCCCAGGATGACGGTGGCCAGGTACGCCTCCAGCTGCTCGCCGGGCTCGAAACGGGCCGGGTCGGGCCGCAGCCGCACCTCGATGTCGGTGAAGCCCGCCGCCGCCAGCCGCTCACGGGTGTCCTCGACGCCGGCGAAGTCCCACATGTCGCGCTCCCCGCCGGTGACGTCGGCGACGGCGGCGTTGACCGACCTGATGTTGCCGTGGCCGCCGCACTCGGTGACCAGCCGGGCACCCGGGCGCATGCGGGTGGCGAGCGAGGCGAAGAGGGCCGCGTGGTCCTCGATCCAGTGGAAGGCGGCGACGCTGAAGACGGCGTCCACGTCGCCGTCGAAGGGCAGCGGCCGGGTCAGGTCGGCGTGCACGACCTCGACCCGGTCCAGCCGGCCGGCCAGGCGCTCGCGCAGCTGGTCCAGCATGCGGACGGATCCGTCCACGGCGACCACCCGCCCCTGCGGCAGCCGGTCGAGCAGTCCCTCGGTGTCGCGTCCGGTGCCGCACCCCGCGTCGAGCACCCGCTCGTCCCCGCGCAGATCCAGCCGCGCCAGCGTGCGCCGGCCCCAGCCCAGGTGGGGCAGGGGCAGCGAGTCGTAGGTCTTGGCGTCCCATTCCCGGGGCATGGCGCGGTCCTCCCGTGACAAGTCCCGCCGCGGCGCGGCGGGTTCGGGGCCGACACTACGCGCGCCGTCCGTATGGTGACACCGCTATCTTACAATGTGGACTGCACGGGGCTCGACCAGACCGGCTTGCGGTCCTTGTCGACGAGCGCGGCACGCACGCCCTCCTGGAAGTCCGCGCTGCCCGCCGTACGGCACGCGAGCTCCAGCTCGCGGGCGAGGCACTCCTCCAGCGTCGACCCCGCGCCCGCCCGGAGCAGGGCCGCGGTGGCCGCGAGGCTCGCGGGTGAGGCGGCGTCGAGCAGCGCGAGCGTCTCGCGCGCCCAGTCCGGTTCCGCGCTCTCGGCGGCCAGCAGCGCCCGCACCCGGGCCGGGTCCGGCTCGGCGAAGCAGCGGGCCACGGCGTCCGCGTGCGCGGGGCGCCGCGGCACGGGCGCCGCGAAGTCCCGCAGGACGGTCTCCGGGGGCGCGGGGTCCGTCGTCAGCGCCGTCTGCAGGGCCGGCAGGTCGGCCGCCGGCACGAGATGCGTCGCGAGCCCGCACGCGACCGCGTCGGGCCCGCCGGTCCGCGCGCCGGTCAGCCCCAGGTACCAGCCGTACGCACCCGGCAGGCGCGGCAGGAAGTGGCTCGCGCCGATGTCGGGGAAGAAGCCGATCGCCGTCTCCGGCATCGCCAGCGACGCGCGTTCGGTGACCACGCGGGCCGACCCGTGCACGGAGATGCCGAGCCCGCCGCCCATCGCGTAGCCGTCGATCAGCGCGGTGTACGGCTTGGGGTAGCGGGCGATCAGGGCGTTGAGGGCGTATTCGGCGGCGAAGTAGCCGCGGACGGCCGCGCTGTCGCCGGACGCGCCCGCCGCCCGCACCGCGACGATGTCGCCGCCGGCGCAGAACGCCTTCGGCGAGGTGCTGACGACGAGGACGGACCGGACGGCCGGGTCGTCCCGCCACCGGGTGAGGGCGCCCGTCATGAGCCGCACCATCGTGAGGTCCAGCGCGTTGAGGGCGGCCGGCCGGGCCAGCCCGATGACCGCCGTGCCGTTCGCCCCGACCCGGGTCTGCACCGGTGCGGGCCCGTCGCTGCCTGCCATGCGGCTCCTTCCGCCGTCGCCTGCCCCCATCAAACACCGCCGGCCCTGCGCCGTGAGCTGCGGTCCCGCCCTGCCGGGGAGCACCGGGCGGCGGGGTTGGTAGGCTCAGGGCGGAGCCGTGACTGGCGCGCTGGGATGGGGTCAACCATCGGGGAGCGGCTCCACCGGAAAGATCCGGAAGAACGAAGTGCCGTGCGCCTGGGCCGTCCCGTTGACCAACCGGAGGACCGCCGTGGCAGCGCCCGAGCAGCCGTACAGCACCGAGTCGATCGCCTTCCGCAGTGCCCTGGACGTGATCCGGGGGGTCGAGCCGCGGGTCGCGGACGCGATCGCCGGCGAGCTCACCGACCAGCGCGAGATGCTCAAGCTGATCGCCAGCGAGAACTACGCGTCCCCCGCCGTGCTGCTGGCGATGGGGAACTGGTTCAGCGACAAGTACGCCGAGGGCACGATCGGCCGCCGCTTCTACGCCGGCTGCCGCAACGTCGACACCGTCGAGGCGCTCGCGGCCGAGCACGCCCGCAACGTCTTCGGCGCCGCGCACGCGTACGTGCAGCCGCACTCCGGGATCGACGCGAACCTCGTGGCCTTCTGGGCGGTGCTGTCGCAGAAGGTGGAGACCCCGGGCCTGGCCAGGGCCGGGGTGCGGCAGGTCAACGACCTGTCCGAGCAGGACTGGGCCGAGCTGCGCGCCGAGTTCGGCAACCAGCGGATGCTCGGCATGTCGCTGGACGCCGGCGGCCACCTCACCCACGGCTTCCGGCCGAACATCTCCGGCAAGATGTTCGACCAGCGCAGCTACGGCACGGACCCGGAGACCGGCCTGCTGGACTACGACGCGCTGCGCGAGACCGCGCGCGAGTTCCGCCCGCTGATCATCGTCGCGGGGTACTCGGCCTACCCGCGTCTGGTCAACTTCCGCATCATGCGGGAGATCGCCGACGAGGTGGGCGCGACGCTCATGGTCGACATGGCGCACTTCGCGGGCCTGGTCGCGGGCAAGGTGCTGACCGGCGACTTCGACCCGGTGCCGCACGCGAACATCGTGACGACCACGACCCACAAGTCGCTGCGCGGCCCGCGCGGCGGCATGGTGCTGTGCGACGACTCCCTCGCCGAGCACGTCGACCGGGGCTGCCCGATGGTGCTGGGCGGGCCGCTGCCGCACGTGATGGCCGCGAAGGCGGTGGCGCTCGCGGAGGCCTCCCGGCCGGAGTTCGGCACCTACGCGCAGCGGATCGTCGACAACGCGCGGTCGCTCGCCGAGGGCCTGCTCACCCGCGGCGCCAAGCTGGTCACCGGCGGCACGGACAACCACCTGGTGCTCATCGACGTGTCCGGCTACGGCCTGACGGGCCGCCAGGCGGAGGCGGCGCTGCTCGACGCGGGCATCGTCACCAACCGCAACTCCGTCCCGCAGGACCCGAACGGCG
The DNA here is from genome assembly GCF_044333485.1 of Streptomyces sp. NPDC020983. Classification (NCBI taxonomy): domain Bacteria; kingdom Bacillati; phylum Actinomycetota; class Actinomycetes; order Kitasatosporales; family Streptomycetaceae; genus Streptomyces; species Streptomyces sp. NPDC020983. The sequence goes on from NZ_JBIRRA010000003.1 coordinate 177,014, forward strand.
CCTGGTACACCTCCGGCATCCGGATCGGCACCCCGGCGCTCACCACCCGTGGCCTCGGCGCCGCAGAGATGGACGAGATCGCCGGCCTGATCCACACCGTGCTGTCCGGGACGACGGCCGCGCCCGCACCCAAGGGCGGGCTGTCGAAGGCGCACCACCTGCTGGACGGCGCGGTCGCCGACCAGGTCGCCAAGCGCGCGGCGGACCTGCTGTCCGGCTTCCCGCTCTACCCGGGCATCGACCTGAGCTGACGCGGCCGCGCGCGCCGCGCGCCCGCGGGAAAGGGTGAGGGCCCGGCCGGTCGGCCGGGCCCTCACCCTTTTGCGTCGTCACGGTGCTCCCCCGTCCGGGCGGGTCACTCGAACGACCAGAGCACCCCGTGGCCGGCGATCGTCAGCGCGACCTGGATCGCCGGCGCGGCCACACCGAGGGCGAGGCCGAGCAGGGCGCGGCCGCGGCGGCGGGTGCCGCGGCGGAGCGCGACGAGGGCCAGCACGATCGCGGCCGGGCCGAGTACGAGATTCAGCACCAGCAGGCCGGGCAGGCCGAGCAGGAACGACGCGACGGCCATGCCGTCGGCGTCGCGGGTGGTCGCGGCCGGAGTTCCGGCCGGGACCGGGTGGGCTGCGGAGTTCACGGTGTCCTCTTCCGTGGGCGGTGTCGGATGGGGGCCGGCGCCGTACGGCGGCGGCCGGGGGACGCCCGGTCGGGGCGCCGGTGCCGGGGTCAGCCGCGTCGGCGCGCGACGGCCTCGCGTACGGCGAAGGCCAGCAGCCATGCGGTCACGGCGGCGGACGCGACGGCGAAGACGGTCAGGGGCATGTGGGCGGCGGCGCCCATCACGACGCCGATGCCGAGCAGGACGAAGACCAGGGCCATACCGGCGGCACCTCCAGTCGGTGTCGGGGGTTCGGATAACACTTGTTCACTGACTACCGAGTCTAACCGTGGCACGCTTCGGCAAACGGTTGTTTACTGAATGACATGAGTCACACACCAGGCGTCCGGCAGGCCCAGAAGGAGCAGACCCGGCGGGCACTGCTGGACGCCGGACTGCGCCTGCTGGACCGGCAGAGCCTCAGCAGCCTCGGCCTGCGCGAGATCACCCGGGAGGTCGGCGTCGCGCCGGCCGCCTTCTACCGGCACTTCCCGGACATGGCCGCGCTCGGCGTGGCCCTGGTCGGCGAGGCCCTGGGCAGCCTGCACGCCGTCGTCCGGGAGGTGATGGCCGGCGGCGCGGGTTCCGGGGACGCCGCGGACCTCATCGACCGCGCGGTGGCCCTCACCGTCGCCTACGCCGACGAGCACCGCGCGCACGTCCGCTTCATCGCACGCGAGCGCTACGGCGGGGTCCGCCCGGTGCGCGAGGCCATCGCCGCCGAACTGGACCGCTTCACCGGGGAGGTGGCCGACGGGCTCGCCGCCCAGCCCGAATCGGCGGGCTGGCGCCCCGCCGAACTGCGTGTGCTGGCCGGGCTGTACGTGGACCACATGGTGCTGACGGCGGCGGCCGTCATGGACGCGCCGCCGGACGACACCGCCACCCGGGCCTCGATCGCCGAGACGGCCCGGCTGCGGATGCGGATCGTCAGCCTCGGCCGGCGCCACTGGCCGGCGGAGGGCGGGGGCGGCACGGCCGGCGGCTGACGCGGACCGGCGGATCCCGCCGGCGCGGACGGTGGCCCGTCCGCGCCGACGCCCCTCCCCCTGGTGCGCCCGCCCCCTCCCTGGCGCGGGCGCACCCGGCGCCCGAAGGCACCAGTTCGACTGATCTTCGTCACCGCCGCGCCGGACCGGGAGGACGGAACGCGCCAGGCGGCGGACGCAACGCGCCACGAGGAGGCTAGGCTGCCGGAAGGCAGGCGGCACCGTGCGCACCGCGCCCCTCCGGCCGGCCAGGACCCGCCCGCCCGACACCCCCCCCACGCCGCAGATCCCCGAGGTGCCCGGCATGCCCCCGACCCTGACGTCCCCGCCGCCCGCGGTGGCCGCACCGAGCGCCGGGCCGACCGAGAGCGTCGTCCTGCCCCGGCTCATAGCCCGCGCCGCCGCCCTCGGGGAGACCGGGGCCCGCTCGCTGCTGCGCCCCGCCGGGCTGCGACCGGACGTGCTCGACGGCCCGGCGACCGCACGCATCCCGTCGATGCACCTCTACCGCCTGTGGACGGAGGTGGTGGGCCGCACCGGGCGGCAGGACGCGGGGCTGCTGACGGCGGCGCAGTACCGGCACGGGCAGTTCGACCTCTTCGACTACCTGTTCAGCACGGCGCCCACGCTGGGCGAGGGGCTGGACGCCGCCAGGGCCCACCTGCACCTGCTGAGCGACGCCTCCCTGCTCACCACCGAGGAGTCGGAGGACGAGGTGACCCTCACCTACGGCGCGCTGCTGCCGGACAGCGAACTGCGCGGGGTGGTCGCCGAATTCGTCCTGGGCGCCTTCAGCCAGGTGATACGGCACAGCACCGGCGGCGCGGTCGGTCCCGCCCGGATCTCCTTCGCCCACGGGGCGCCCCGCAGGACCGCGGACCACACCGCCCTCTTCGGTGGCGGCCGCATCGACTTCGGCGCCGGCACCGACAGCATCACGCTGCACCGCCGGGCGCTGGACACCCCGCTGCCGGGCGCGGACCCCGCGCTCGCGGCCATCATCCGGCGCACCGCGTCGGCCGTCCCGCCACCCCGGCCCGCGGGGCCCCTGCCGGAGCTGCGCCGGGCGATACTGACGCAGTTCGCCGACGGCCGCCCGTCGCTGGCCGCGGCCGCCCGGCAGCTCGCGGTCAGCCCGCGCACCCTGCAGCGCCGGCTGGCCGAGGCCGACACCACCTGGCGGGCGGAACTGGACGCCGTGCGCCAGGAGTTCTCGGTGGGGCTGCGGCGCACGGGCACATGGTCGGCGCAGCACGCGGCCACCCGGCTCGGCTACGCCGAGGCGCGCTCGCTGCGCCGCGCGCAAAGCCGCTGGGACGCCCGGGACGAGCCGGGCCCGGCGGACGGTGACGGGGCGGGAGCCCCGGAGGGCACCGGAGGACCGGCGGCGGAAGGAGCGCGGCAGTCATGAGAGCGGACGGCGAGCACGGCCACGAGGAGCGGACCGAGGGCGGTGACCCGGTCTGCTGGCTGGAGCGGGTCTGCGACGAGTGCGGCGCGATGCGTGAGGACATGCGGGCCTCCCGCTGCGCCCGCTGCGGCACGCCCTTCCCCGCACCGGACCAGGACGACAGGGGCCACCCCACCGGCTGACCGGCCGGGCACGCAGCGCGTCGGCGGCCGGAACACCCCTGCCTCGCCGGACGCGAGAGGTCCGTGCGGCTCGGGCGCACCGGGTTGCGCGTGGGGCGCACGGGGCCGGAACATGCCGGAAGAAGCGCGAGAATCGGCCGCACGCCCGGAAATGTCGGCGTTCGCGGGCGCAATCGGCGACGGTCCTACTACCCTGAGTCGCCGGGGTTGCGGTACGGCGGAGGCCGGGAGGACCGTATGGACGGCGAATTCGCGGACACGGCGGAACCCGAGCGCGCGGGCGGTACGCCCGCGGAACAGCTCGACCGGCTGCTCGCCCGGGCGGCGGGCGCGAGCGGGGCGGCGCACGAACTGGACGCGTTACGGACCGCGTTGATGCACCACTGCGGCCTGCAGTCCTGCCGGCACACCAAGGGCCCGCCGCGCCGGATGAACCGCCGGACCTTCCGGCACAGCTTCCTGATGCCGGACGGCAGCGTGCGGCTGGTGTGGGAGCTGGAGCACGACACCGGGCCCGAAGGCCTGCCGCACCGCACCGTCTTCACCCAGCCCGAGGACCTGGCCCTCGCCGAGTGGGAGGTCGACCTGGCCTTCGGCGGCCCGACCGGCCCGGTGGAGGTGCCCTGCGACACCCCCGGCCGGGCACCACTGGGCACCGCCCCGGCCGACGGCAGCCGTACGGGCGGCACGGCGGGACCCGGCGGACGGGCCGGCGACAGCGACGCCGGGGGCGGCGACGACCTGGACGCCCTGCTCTCCGCCCCGGCCCCGGAGCACGCGCTCCGCCGTACGTACACCGAGGGCGACTCGGTGGAGCACGCCCGCCGGCTGCTGCGCCGCGCGGCGAACGCGAGCGCGCCGGGCGACGAGCTGCGGGCCCGGCTGCGCGCGGCCATCGCCCACGACATCAGCATCGTCGCCCGCCGGAGCACCCTGGTGGCCGGCCGGCACGTGTCCTGGTCGCTCTACGAGCACGCGTTCCTGCTGCTGGACGGCACCGAGCTGAGCCTGTGGGAGATCGACCACACCAGGACGCCGACCGGCAACCCGGTGTGCGAGGTCTACACCTCCCAGGACGCGGCGCTCGACACCGCCGTCCGCCGCATCGAGGCGGGCTGACCGCCCGTCCCGGCCCACGCCCCGGGAAGCCGCCCCACGGAGGCGGCTGACCGCTCCGGCCGCACGCCGGGCCCCGTCAGCCCACCGGCGGGCGGGCCCACGCGGCCCGCGCGACGGCCGCGGCCAGCTCGGGGGCGCCGATCAGCTCCTCGTGCGTGCCCGGGCTGCCGCACGCGAAAGCTCCGGACACGGATCCCGCGAGCACGCACTCCTCCAGCGGCGCGCCGGAGAACCGGCGGTGCAGGAAGGCGGTCAGGAAGGCGTCGCCCGCTCCGTTGCTGTCCACGACGGGCCGCTCCGGGAGCACCGCCGGGAAGCGCCGCGGCTCCGGCTCACCGCGCTGAAGGACATGGCAGCCCGCGGCGCCGTCCGTCGCGACCACGAGCGACGCCCGGCCCTCGGCCAGGATCCGCCGCATGACCTCGGGTATCCGCTCCCCCACCTCCGCCGCGCTGAGGAAGACCAGGTCGGCGCCCAGCGCCCAGGGCAGCGCCGAAGCCTCCTCGCCGTCCCAGGCGTGCAGGTCGGTGGAGACGGTGCGGCCCAGGCGTACCGCGTCGGCGAGGACCGGCTCGGCGTGCGCGGAGCGGGATACGTGCACGTGCCGGGCCCGCTCGACGTAGGGCAGGTAGAACTCCTCCGGCAGCCGCAGGTCCAGCGGGTGCCGGCCGTCGTAGAAGGAGAAGCGGCGGCCCTCCCGGTCGACCAGGTTGACGCTGCGCGGGGTGCCCGCCGGGGCCGGCAGGTGGTGGAAGTCGAGCCCTGCCTCGGCGTACCGCTCCAGGATCATCCGGCCCTGGGCGTCCTCCCCGAGGAAGTCGATGAAGGCGGTGGCGAGGCCCAGCGCACGGAAGCCGAGCGCCACGCCGTTGCCCGTGTGCGCCACGTAGTCCCTGATCGGCGGGACGGAGCGGGAATCACCCCGCGGTACCGCCAGCTCGTCCACCAGCACGATCGTGTCGACGCCCGTGCCGCCGACCACCAGCACGTCGTACGCCGCGCCCTCCGCTGCGACCGCCACGGCTCCGCTCCCCCCGCTGTGGGCCAATCCGGTTGGCCGTGCTGAAAGTTACAGAAAGATCTTACCGACCGCCCCGCACCCCGGCCAGGCCCGTGCCCCGCCCTGTGGACAACCCGCGGGCCCGCGGAACTACGGCCGGCGCTGCGCCTCGGAGTCCTCCGCCAGCACGAGCACCGACAGCCGCGACAGCGGCGGCACCGGCCCCTCCCGCCCGGCGCGCGCCCAGGCGAGGGTCAGCGTCAGCCGGATCATCCGGCGGGCGGCGTGCAGCAGCAGCGCGGCGAGCGGGAGTTCGGCCACGGCCGCGGTGACGATCGAGACGACCAGGTCGTCGCTGTTCCAGTCCAGCACGATGTCGAACCAGGCGTCGCAGCACAGCAGCGTGGCGGTGGCCACCGCCCAGGGGATGAAGATCTGGAGCCGCCGCCACGCGCACAGCGCGGTGATGCCGAGCAGCACGATCAGCGCGCCGTCGAAACCCACCCAGGCGTAGCGCCAGTTGCTCACCGTCCGGTGGGTGGGCAGGCTCACGTAGAGATAGCCGATCCAGGGGATGAGGAAGAGGAAGCTTCCGGTGATGACGGCCAGCAGCACGCGGCGCATGTGGCGCACGTGCGGGTCGTCCGGCGAGGGCACCTCGGGCAACATGCTGCCCACTCTGCCCCATCGCCCACCGCCGCACCGGCGGCCCCACGCCATAACGGCGGAGAGCCCGCCCGCCGGCGTGGTGCCGGCGGGCGGGCCCGGGGTGCGGCCCTCGCACGAGGCGGAGGTGCCGCGGCGCGCGGCCCGGGGGCGGTCCGGGGCCTGCGCGGGTCCGGTGGGCGTTCGAGCGCACCTTCGCGGTCGTGTGCACCGCGGGCGCTGCGGCTCACGTGCTCAGTGCGGGAGCACCGCCGGGTTCGCGTTGTGCAGCAGTTCGAGCGCCTGCTGCGGGAACCACTTGCCCGCGGCCGGGTCCTGGTAGCCGCGCTCGGGGTCGTTCGGGCCGGCCGTGCCGCGGGTGCACTGGCCGTCGGACTCGCCCGGGATCTTGACCCAGAGCTTGGCGTCCTGGAGCGGGTCGCCGGTCTTCAGCGTCGGGCGGGCGCCGAGGCCGCGGCCGGGCGGGTTGCACCAGTCCTGGGCGTCGGTGTAGGCGCCGGCCGGCGGCGTCCAGGGGCCCTGGCCGTTGCGGCTGGTGTCGGCGACGTAGTGCTTCATGGCGGCGGGCGCGGTGTGGACGTTGGCGTCCAGCCAGGCCTGGGCGTCGTTGACGGACCACCACTGGTTGGGGCAGGACGCCGCGTCGCCGCCGCCGGAGACGTAGGCGAGGCAGGACGAGACGAGCTTGCCGTACCAGGCGATCTCGCTGTCGGAACGGTAGTTGGAGATGTTGAGGTAGAAGCCGGTGGCGTCGTCGACGCCGCCGGCGACGAGCCGGGGCACGATGTCGTTGATGCTGTGCCAGCCGCTGTGCCCGGCGTCGATGTAGACCTTGGTGCCGGCCAGCGGCTCCAGGGCGTCGACGGCGTAGTGGATCTGGTCGTAGCGCTCGGTGGTCTTGGTGCCCTGCGCGTCGTCCATGCCGCAGTCGGAGGGCAGGAGCGCGAGCGAGTCGGGCTCCAGGACGACGTCGGCGGGGCGGTTGCCGATACCGGCCTTCACCGCGTCGATCCACGCCTGGTAGTCGGCGGTGTTCGCGGCCCCGCCGGCCGAGTACTGGGCGCAGTCGCGGCCGGGGATGTTGTAGAGCGCGAGGACCGGGAGCTGGTGCCGGCGGGCGGCGTCGCCGACGGTCTTGTCGACGGCGGTGCGGGTGGCCGCCGGCGTGGCGCCGCCGTCGAGCCACACGGCCTGCGGGGTGAGGGTCATCGCGAGCAGGCCGGCGGCGTCCTTCAGCTGCCAGTGCTTGGCGAGGTCCAGGATCTGGGCGTTCGCGTCCGGGTTGGCCGGCGGGGTGAACAGCGTGGTGGGGGCGGCTGCCTGGTGGCCGGGCGCGCTGGCGTGCGCGGGCACCGCGGCCGTGACGGCGGCGAGTGCGGCGGTCGCCGCGGCGACGGTGAGCGTACGGGTACGTGCGCGGACGCGTGCGGTCATGCGGACGGGCTCCTCGGTAAATCCTCGGGCACAGGACACGGTGACCGCCGGGGAGCGCTGCCCGGCATGGGGGGTGGGAGCGCTCCCACTAGCGGTGGAAAGAATTAACTCCTCGCATGAGTACCGCGTCAATCCCCTGTGCGGGCTTCAAGAAGTGAAGGCCTCGAAGCCCGAACCGGGCCGCGGCCGGAGGCGGGCGCGAGCCGCGGTCCGGTGTGTGAGGGGCCCTCACCAGGCCGATCCGCCAGGGGGCGGAAGGGCGGGAGGAGCGCGGGCACCGGGGCCCGGACACCAGGGCCCGGTGGACACCAGTGAGTGGAGCGACGACCCGGCCGTACCGCGCCCTTCGGCCTCCCGCGCCCGGTACCGCCGGACCGGGGTGGAGCGCACGCGGGTGCCGGGACCGGACGACCGGCGGGCCGGCGATGCCCGTGCCGCGGCGCCCGGCGCCGCCGCGGCACGGCGCACAGTGCCGGACCGCGGCTCCGGCGCCTCCTGCCGGGGAGCGCTCTCCCGGAGGTGGGCGCCGCCCGCGCGGCACGGGCCGGGGCTCCCTGCGGCGGGAACGCCCTGGCCCGTGCGGCCGGCTCAGGAGCCGAGGAGCCCGGCGAGCGCATCGGCCGCCGCCGGGTGACGGGCGACCAGGACCGCGCCGCCCGGGCCGGATCCGGCCACCGTCCACGTCCCCTCGCAGCCCAGCAGCTCCGCCAGCGCGTCGCAGGCGGCCGGGTGGGCGGCGAGCAGCGCGGCACCACGGGCTGCGGCGGGCGCGGCGGAGGGCAGCAGCCCGGGTTCCTCCCGCCAGGGCGGCACCCAGGTGTCGAGGGCCGCGAGCCGGCCGGGGAAGATCCGCCCGGCCTCCCGGATCAGCAGCGGGGCCGGCTCCGCGCCGCCCGAACGCAGGGTGCCGATCAGCGTCGGCAGCCACGGCAGCAGCACGTGGTCGGGCAGCACCGCGAAGGCGTCCGACACCAGCTCGACCACGAAGTCCGCGAGCTGCGGGACGGGTTCCAGCGCGTGCAGGAAGCCGCTGAGGTAGCGCGGGTAGGACGGCACCACCAGCGGGTTGCCGAGCAGCCCGGAGCAGCGGGCGCGCAGCTCGGCCCGGGTCAGCCGGCCGAGCCGGAGCTGCGCCGCCCACAGCAGCGCGACCCTGGCCGGCTCCTCCGGGTGGGACTGCGCGACGGCCAGCTCCAGCTGGGTGCGGTCGCAGCCGAGCGACAGCGCCAGGCCCTCCATGCCGAAGAGGAAGCCCAGCATCGCGGCGACCTGCCGCACGGTCGCGTCCTCGTCGGTGAAGGCGGTCGGCAGCAGGGTGCAGTAGTGGGCGTAGCCGGTGGTGACGAAGGACTCGATCCACCCGGGCAGCGCGGGCTCGCTCGTGCGGTAGTACGCGAGCAGCCGGCGCACCCGGCGCAGCACCTCCGGCGCCCCGTCGACGGTGCGCTCGGTGGCGAGCACCTCCAGGGCGCGGTTGCCCAGCTCGTCGGCGAGTCGGCGGCTGCGCAGGTAGAGCGTGGCGTCCTCGACGGCCTGCAGCACGTCCGCGGCGGTCGCCTGCGGCTCGTAGGCGGCGCGCCGCAGCCGCTGCTCCAGCACCTGTTCGATGCTCACGCCCTCGTAGCCCAGCTCGATCAGGGCCCGCTGGTGCGTGCCGAGAGCGACGTCCCAGGACTCCTGGACGGACTGCTCGCCGAGCCTGCGCTCGCCCATGATGGGGCGGGCGGTGCCGTGCGGCATGAGGCGGCGCAGCATCCACAGCACGTCGGAGCAGCCCCTCAGCTCCGGCTTCGACGCCAGGTCCAGCAACGCACGCTGCACGCCGCGCTGCTGGAGCTTCAGGCCGAGCGGCGCGAGCCGGTCGTGGACGTCGCGGGCGAGCGGCGGCAGGGCCTCGTAGCCGACCCGGCCGATCCGGTCGCCGCCCATCATGATCTCGACGAGCCGGCGCACGTCCCGCCGGCCGGGCACGGTGTCCTTCTCGATGCAGGTGACGGCCGCGTCCTGGAAGTCGTACGGCGTGGGCCTGGCCCGGTCGCGCATGCCGGCCAGCAGGATCGACGTCTCGAAGACGGCGATGGCGTCGGCGGTCGAGGCGAGGTAGCCGTTGCGGCGGGCCGCGCGGACGATGTCGACGCTCCAGCCGAGCAGTTCGTCCTCGTCCAGCCGGTCGAGGACCGGCGGCCGCCGCAGGAAGCCGCTGAGCCGGTCGCCCGCCTCCGTGTCCGGGACGGGCGGCCCGAGCTTCACGGCCTTCGCGGCCTTGCGCTCGCCGGCCTGCCCGGCGAGCCGGAAGGGCCGTACCCCGCTGCGCCTGAGGTTCTTCGCCCACTGCGTCGCGGCGATCGACACCGAGCCGGCGGCGAGGCCGAACTGCGCCTCGATCGCTGCGTGGCTGGACGGGATGAGGCCGTACTGCCAGGTGCTCGCGCTCGGCGGGCTGATCTCGAAGGTGTCGCTGCCGTGCACCCCGAACTCCGGCACGCGGCTGGCGGCGTGGAAGGCGCCGCAGACGTAGAGGCAGTCGGCGGGATCGGTGCCGGTGGCCGCCAGGTGCGCGCGCATCCGCGTCCACATGTGGCGCTCGCGGTCCTCGTCCACCCGTATCCGCCCCGGGTCGCCGGGTGCGAGGCGTCGGAAGAGGCTGCCGATGAGCAGCATCACCTGGCGGTAGGTGTCGTGGTCGCTGTCGCCGAGCGGCAGCTCGACGTACTGGTGCCACCACTCCGACCAGTGCCGCACCCGCCCGTGGCGCAGCAGGTACTCCTCCAGCTCGGCGAAGCGCGGCCGCAGGTCGCCGACCTCCACACCGACCGCGTCGCCGTGCAGCGCCGCCTCCTCGGGGGCGGCCGGAGCGGGCTCGCCGGATGCGCCGGCGGGGCGCGGGCCCTCCGGCTGCCACTGGAAGACGTGGTCGCACGACCGGTCGACGAGCACCAGCTCCACGCCCGGGGTGTCCAGCGCGTACGCGATGGCCTGGTACTCCGCGGACGCCTCGGTGACCGGGGCGACGACCGACAGCGGCGCCCACTCGGGCGGGAAGCCGTCGACCTCGCTCGCGAACGCCTGCACCGCCACCGGCAGGCGGCAGTTGCGCAGCTCGGTGAGCAGCGGTGCCATGTCCTCGCACAGCTCCAGGTAGACGACCTTGGGCTGCTTCTCGCGCAGCCGGCGGGCCATGGCGACGGCGGAGGCCGGAGAGTGGTGGCACACCGGGAAGATCTCCAGCGGCTCGCGCAGTGCGCGGTCGACGTCGTCGACGATGCCGAGCAGGATGCCCTCCAGGGCGTCCGGTCCGTCCGCGAACTCCGCCGCGGCCTCCTGGAGCCGGCCGCGCAGCGCGTCGAAGGGCGCTGCCTCCTGCGCGCCGCTCACGACAGGGTGGCTATCGCGTCGCGGCCGCCGTCGAGGAATTCCGGCCAGGATCCGCCCTCGTCCTTGCTGCGGGGCTCGACCACACCGTGCAGGTACTTGTTCAGGATCGCCAGATCCTCCGGCTCGCGCCGGGCCAGCGAGCCGACGAGCGAGGCGGCCAGCGTGCGGGCGGTCAGGCTGCGCTCGCCGAAGAAGGTGCTGTGCAGGATCGCGTCCTCCAGCACGCCGATCTGCTCGGCGGTGGACAGCGCGGACTCCAGCTTCTCGTCGTCGCTGCCCGCAGCGGCCGCCGAGGCGCGCAGGTCGGCGAAGCTCCGGAGCAGCACGTCCAGGAGCGTCGGCGGCACGTCGAGGTCGATGGAGTGCCGGCGGAGCAGCTCCTCGGTGCGGAAGCGGACGATCTCCGCCTCGCTCTTCCTGTCGGTCACCACCGGGATGCGGACGAAGTTGAAGCGCCGCTTGAGGGCCGACGACAGGTCGTTGACGCCGCGGTCGCGGCTGTTGGCGGTGGCGATGACCGAGAAGCCGGGCCTGGCGAAGACGATGTTGTCGGCGGTGCCGCCCTCCCCGGCCTGCGCGGTGTCGCCGCCCAGTTCCGGCACCGAGATGTACTTCTCCGACAGGATGGAGATCAGCGCGTCCTGCACGTCGCTGGTGGCACGCGTCAGCTCCTCGAAGCGGCCGATCGCGCCGGTCTCCATCGCGGTCATGATCGGTGAGGGGATCATCGAGTCGCGCGACTGGCCGCGCGCGATGACCTGGGAGACGTTCCACGAGTACTTGATGTGGTCCTCGGTGGTGCCCGCGGTGCCCTGCACCACGAGGGTGGAGTTGCGGCAGATCGCCGCGGACAGCAGCTCGGCGAGCCAGCTCTTGCCCGTGCCCGGGTCGCCGATCAGCAGCAGCCCGCGGTCGGAGGCGAGTGTGACGATCGAGCGCTCGACGAAACTGCGGTCGCCGAACCACTTCGGGGCGATCTCCCGGTCCAGCCCGTCGGAACGCTCGGCGCCCAGCACGAACAGCCGCACCATCTTGGGCGACAGCCGCCAGGAGAAGGGCTTCGGGCCGTCGTCGACGGACTCCAGCCAGTCCAGCTCCTCGGCGTACTTGATCTCCGCGGGCGCGCGCAGCAGGTCGGACATGTCAGGGCCTCTCTGGGAAAAGGTCGAACGTGGGGGGGGGCCGTCGTCGCGGCACGGTGGCCGGGCGGCGCCCGGCTCAGGTGAGGAACGTCTTCAGCTCGTGGACGAGCTTGCGTATGTGGCCGGACAGCACCGGCGTGCCCAGGTCCTTGAAGCGCTCGCGGAACCACGGGTTGACGCTGCCGCGGCCGGCGCTGGTCACCGAGCCGACCGGGATGAAGCGGGCACCCGAGCGGTGGACGGCGGCCATGCTCTCGAAGAGCGGTTCGCAGCGCCATTCGTAGAAGTCGGAGATCCACACCACGACGGTGTTGCGCGGCTCGGCGATCAGCGGCTGCGCGAGGGCCATGGCGACCGTGCCGTCCGTGCCGCCGCCGAGGTTGGTGCGCAGCAGCGTCTCGAACGGGTCGTGCACCCACGGGGTGAGGTCCAGGGCCTGCGTGTCGTAGGCGATCAGGTGGACGTCGACCTTGGGCAGCCCGGCGAAGATCGACGCCAGGATGGTGCAGTTCACCATCGAGTCGACCATCGAACCGGACTGGTCGACGACCACGATCAGCCGCTGCGGGGTCGTGCGGCGGGCGGTGTGCCGGTAGTAGAGCCGGTCGACGTAGAGCTTCTCGTCCTCCGGGCTCCAGTTGGTGAGGTTCTTCCAGATCGTCCGCTCCAGGTCCAGGTTGCGGAAGACCCGTTTGGGCGGGACGGACCGGTCGATCGCGCCGACCGTCGCCTTCTCCACCTGGGTGCGCAGGACTTCGGCGACCTCGTCGACGAAGCGGCGGATCAGGGCCTTGGCGTTGGCCAGCGCGACACCGGACAGGTTGTTCTTGTCCCGCAGCAGCTGCTCGATGAGCGACATGCTCGGGGTGAGCTGCGCGGCCAGCTGCGGATCGGCCAGCACCTCGCGCAGCTGCATCCGCCGGACGAGGTCGGCCTCGATCGCGGCCAGCTCCGGCCCGATCGCCGGGACGAGCCGGCTCAGGTCCGGCGTGCCGTGCCCGGCGCCCGTACCCGTCGGGCCGGCGCCGGGACCCGCGCCCCGGCCGCCGCGCAGCCCGCCGGGACGGCAGCCGAGGGCGCGCTCCAGCCAGTGCGCGTCGGCCTGCCAGCGCGCCAGCTGCCCCGCCGTGACGGCCCCGCCGCCGGTCGCGAAGACGTTGAGCAGCACCTTGGAGACCAGGGCCGCGCGGCGCACTTCCGCGGCGCGGTCCCTGCCGCCGTCCGCGGCGGTCTCGTCGCCTTCGCCCGGCCCGGGGGCCGGCGGGACCATCAGGCCGTCGAACTCGGCGGCCAGTTCGGGGTGGCGCTGCACCAGGGAGTCGACGGAGACCTGCGGGTCGAGCAGGGCTGCCGGCAGGCCGACGTCCTCGACGACGGCCAGGCTCGCGGACTCCAGCGCCGCCTGCTCCTCCTGGTCGAAGAGCCGGGCGAGCAGCCGCCAGTAGACGACCTGCCGCCGGGTGTCGTGGGCCGGCGCGGGCACGGGCGCGGTGGGCTGGTCGGTCATTTCCGCAGCAGCCTTCCCGCGCGCTCCCGCAGCGCCTCGGCGGCGTCCGTGGCGGCCTTCTCCGCCCTGGCCCCGTCCTTGTCGGCGGTGCCGCCCGCCCACGCCCCGGCGTGCAGCGCGACGGGCTTCTTGCGCACGACGCTCTCCACGGCGAGTGGCTGCAGGCGGAAGGCTCCCGCGTCCCAGCGCAGCAGGCCGATGCAGGCGGCGGACTTCGCGACGGCCTCCGGCGTGAGGGGGCCGGCGACCGGGACGCGGTCGGTGTCGACGGGCAGCTCGCCCCCGGCGAACGTGAGGACCAGGCCCTTCCCGTCGTGCTGCGCCGCGGCGTAGCCCTCCACGAAGACGGGGACGGCGATACGTGCCGGGTGCCGGTCGAGCGGTGCCACCGCGGGATCCGCGGCCGCGGGCAGCGCGACCCTCGCCGTGCTGAAGGCGTCGGCGGGCTCGCCCGGGCGCGCACACGCGTCGTCCCAGAGGAGATCGCCCCCGGCCGTCAGCGGCATCCCCGTGACGTCCATGCACCGGCCCTCGCCCGCGGCCGCCAGCAGCGACATGTGCGGGCGCAGCAGCTGCCACAGGCCCGCTCCCACCACCGTCTCCGGCTTGGGCGCCGACACGCTCGCCCGCACCAGCAGTGCCGCGGAGCCGTCGGCGGGCTCGAGGACCGCGTGCACCTGCGCCTGCACGGCCGTGGGGTGCTCGTGCAGATCGACACCCAGCGGCAGCAGGCGCCCGGTCGCCCGGGCCCCGGCGGGCGCGCCCGCGGCCCCGGGCAGCGTCAGCAGCAGCGCGCGCGACCACAAATCGGCCCAGCGGCGCGCCGGCACGCGCTCCAGGGCCGCGCCCGGGCAGCACGCGGCCAGCTCGCCGGCGAATCCGTCGAGCAGCGCGGCCAGGCGGCGCAGCGCCGGATCGGGCAGCATCGCCGCGACCACCGGCGCGGCGCCCGCGACGAGCTCGTGGTCCATGCCGCGCCAGCCGCTGCGGGCCACATCCGACAGCCAGGAGCGGGCGGCCGCCAGCACGTTCAGCGCCTGCTGCGCGCCGGGCCCCGGGGCGGCCGGCTCGGCCGCGGGCCGGCCCGTCGCCTCCGCCGCACGCGCGACCAGTGCGTCGTGCACCGAGCCGAGCAGGGCCGTGCGGCCCGCGGCGAGCGCCACGAAGTGCTCCTCGCCGGCCGCCCCCGTCGCGGCCTTCTCCGCCGCCTCGGCGACCTTCCCGGCCAGCGGCGACCCGGCGAGCGCGCCGGCCAGCGCCGCGAGCCCCGCGGCCTGGGCGGGCTGTGGCCGCAGCAGGCCGGAGACCAGCACCTCGTCGAACGCGTCGACGGCGGCGGTCGCCTCGTCGAGCCCGTCGATCTCCTCGGCGAGCACGTCCACCCGCATCACGCCACCGCCCTGGTCGGCGGGAACCACTGCATCTCCGGCAGCGGCGCCGTGGTCGGAGCCAGCTCCAGGTAGCCCAGCTGGCGCAGGAAGCGGCTGAAGACGGAGGCGGCCGACGACGAGTCGCCCTGCTGCGGGCGGGCCAGCACCATCGGGCCGAGGACGGTGGCGGCGTCGGCGCCGGCCTCCACGGGATCGAGCCGCATGTAGCGGGCGACACGCTGTGCCCCGTACTGGAGGACGGCCTCGCCGACGAGCGCGCGGATGTGGTTGCAGAACGTGCCGCGTGCGCCGCCGCAGGGGCGGTTGTTGTTCGTGCTGCACGTGAAGGCGAACGAGCCCGCGGCGATCGACGAGACGTACACCCGCGCCATGTCCGACCCGCTCGACACCACTCCCTGCAACCGTCCGTCCGCCAGCTCGACGAACGGCACCTTGGCGAGCTTGCGCGGACTGGCGGGCGCCACCACCCGCACCACGCTGGATCTCCCCCACTCGGACATGCGTCATCTCCTCTGCACACGCCGGGACGTACGCGCCGGACCGGCGCGACACCACAGAAGCTAGCGGGAGGGTCTGACACTGCCGATCTTGAGCGCGGGCGCCGCCGGGCCCCGGCGGGGGGCCGCCCCGGGAGGGCGCCGCCCGCTGTCAGGAGCGGGAGGCGCCCGGTCCGCGGCCCGGGTGACGGGCGGTCAGGTGGCCAGCGGCGCGCTGAGGGGCTGTCGGGCGGCGGACGGACCGGCGTGCAGCACGTACGGGCCGGGGCGCGGCACCCAGCGGGCGCCGTCCGGCGACCGGCGCAGCAGCACCCGCGGCTCGATCCGTACCTCGGCGACCGCGGCTTCGCCGGGCGCGGCGTGCACGGCGGCGTAACCGGCGAGCCGCGGGCCGCCGTCGTCGTGCTCGTCCGGACCCGTCGTCAGGTAGACCTGGACGACCTCGCGTCCGGCCCGCGTCCCGGTGTTGCGCACCGTGACCAGGGCGGTCGGCCCCGTGCCGCCGGGCGCCGGCGGCAGCACCTCCAGCGCCTCGTAGGCCCAGGTGGTGTAGCCCAGGCCGTGGCCGAACCAGTACGCCGGTTCCGCCCCCGCGCGCCGCCAGGCGCGGTGGCCGACGTACGGGCCCTCCGCGTAGCGCAGGACGCCGTCCTCGGGGGCCGTGGCGGGCAGCGGGGCGCCCGCGGCGCGCGCGGCCCAGGTGGTGGGGAGCCGCCCGCCCGGCTCGGCGCGGCCGAAGAGCACGTCCGCGAGCCCGTGCCCGGCCTCCTGGCCCGGGAACCAGCACAGCAGGAGCGCAGGAGCGCTCTCCCGCCAGGGCAGCTCGACCGGGCCGCCCGTGTTGACGATCACCACTGTGCGCGGGTTGGCCGCGGCCACCGCCGCGACCAGCTCGTCCTGGCGGCCCGGCAGCGCGAGCGAGGTGCGGTCGGCGCCCTCGCTCTCGATCTCGTCGGTGGTGCCCACCACCATGACCGCGGCGTCGGCGCCGCGGGCGCACGCGACCGCCTCGGCGACGGCCGCGTCCTCGTCCGGCCGCGGCGCGTCGGCCGCCAGCGCGACGGCCAGGCCCTGTTCCGGCAGCAGCCGCCGGGTGGCGACCAAATGCAGCACCTCGCCCGCGACGGCCCGGCGGACCGCGGTGCGGAAGGACGGCGCGACGTGCACGTAGGTCGGGTCCCCGGACTCCGGCTCCACCACGGTGTCGATCAGCGGCTCGCCGTCCGCGTGCAGGGTGACCGCGCCGAGGCCCACCACCGACAGCCGCCACTCCCCCGCCGCGGCGGGCGTGAAGTGCGCGCTGACCTCGACGGACGCCGCGGTCCGGGCCAGGTCCGGCGCGTCGCCCGGCTCCAGGACGCGCCCGCTGAGCCGGTGCTCGGCGCACAACTCCGTGCCGTCCGCGGCGAGGTAGCGGACCAGCACGCCCGGTTCGCCGGTGCGCGGGTCGCGGGCGTTGCCCTGGTGCAGCGGCGTCGGCCGGGTGCCCAGCCGTACACCTTCCGCGTGCACGACCTCGGTACCGCTGCCGGAGAGCGCTGCCCGGATCCCCTCCAGCGGCGACACGACCGCCTCCGGGAAGACCCCCGCGCTGCCCCCGCCCTGCACCCGCGCGGCGGAGGCGTTCGGCCCGATCACCGCGAGCCGCGCGAGCCCGCCGGCCGCACCGGAAGCGCCCTGTCCCCCCGCCGGGGCAGGGGGCAGCGGCACCAGCGGCAGCAGCCCGCCCTCGTTGCGCAGCAGTACGCAGCCCGCCGCCACCGCGCGGCGCAGCAGCGCGCGCGGCCCGGCGGCGGCGGGAGCGGTCCGCGGCGGCCGCACGCCCTCCAGCGCGCCCACCCGCGCGGCGAGCCGCAGCAGCCGCCGCACCTTGGCGTCGATCACCTCCTCCGGCACCCGTCCCGCACGGACGGCCGCGAGCAGCGGCTCGCCCCACAGCGGGTGCGGGCCGGGCATCGCGAGGTCCTGGGGGGCGAGCGCGGCCGGCTCCGTACTGCGCACCGCGCCCCAGTCGGAGACGACGACGCCGTCGAAGCCCCAGGCACCCTTGAGGGGTTCGGCGAGCAGCGGGCTCTGCGACATCGTGACGCCGTTGACGCGGTTGTACGCCGACATCACGACCCACACCCCGGCGCGCACCGCGGTCTCGAAGGGGGCGAGGTAGACCTCGTGCAGGGTGCGCTCGTCGAGGCGGGCGTCCAGCGTGAGGCGGCCGGTCTCGGAGTCGTTGGCGACGTAGTGCTTCGCGGTCGCGGCGACGCCGCCGGCCTGGACGCCGCGGATGTAGGCGGCGGCGGTGCGGCCGACGAGCAGCGGGTCCTCGGCGAAGCACTCGAAGTGGCGGCCGGCCGCGGGGGTGCGGTGCAGGTTGAGAGTGGGCGCGAGCAGCACATCGATCCGCTTGCGGCGGGCCTCCGCGGCGAGCAGCCCGCCCAGTTCGGCGACCAGTCCGTCGTCCCACGCGGCGGCGAGTGCGGTCGGGCTGGGCAGCGCGAGCGCGGTGTCGCGCTCGTCCCAGCGCTCGCCGCGCACACCGGCCGGCCCGTCGGAGAAGACCAGCGCGCGCAGGCCGACGGCGGGTTCCGCGGCGGTGCGGAAGGTCCCGGCGCCGGACAGCAGCCGGATCTTGGCGGGCAGGTCGAGCCGGGCGACGAGGGCGTCGAGCCGCTCCTCGGTGATCGCCGGCGCGGCGGCGGGCCGCGGCACGGGCAGGGGCCGTGGGGTGATCATGGTCATCCCTTCATGGCCTTCCGTGCGGCGCCGCCCGCGGTGTGACGGCCCATCGGCAGGAAGGCCGCGGTGAGCGGCAGGCTGGGGACGGGCGGTCGGGGCCGCGGGGGCGGGAGAGGTGCGTCAATGCCCGGGAGAGCTGTCGGAGAGCGCTCTCCCACACCCGCCACCCTGACGGCGCGCGCGAACCGGTGTCAAGCCCCGGCCGCCCGCCGCACCCCCGTACGCACGTCCGGTGCGCGACGGCGGGTCACACCTCCACCAACCGCCCCACGAGCGGCCGTTCGTGTCGCATCCCTTGACACCCCGGAAAGCCCGGGGCAACCATCGGGGCCATCGAGAGAGCGCTCTCCGAAAGCGCCCCGCTCCTCCCTCACCCCCACCGGCCCCCTCCCACGGGCCCCTCCTTCCTCCACCCCCCCCACCGCTGGAGTCCGTCATGAGAGCGTCACCCCCGGCACGCTCGCGGACCGGAGCCCTGCCTCCGCCGCTTCGTGCCGCCTTCCTGCTGCTCGTGGCCACCGGCCTCGCGCTCTGCGCGCTCGCCGTCCCGGCCCCCGCGCACGCCGCCGACGCCCTGCTCTCCCAGGGCAGGCCCGCCACCGCGTCCTCCAGCGAGGGCACCGGCTACCCGGCCTCCGCGGCCGTCGACGGCAGCACCGCCACCCGCTGGGCCAGCACCTGGTCCGACCCGCAGTGGCTCCAGATCGACCTCGGCACCTCCTCCACCGTCAGCAAGGTCGTGCTCGCCTGGGAGAACCCGGCGAAGGCCTATCAGATCCAGGTCTCCGACGACGCCACCCACTGGACGCAGATCTACGCCACCGGCGCCGCGCCCGGCGGCACCGAGACCGTGACCGCCGGCGGCACCGGCCGCTACGTCCGGATGTACGGCACCGCCCGCAGTAACGGCTACGGCTACTCGCTGTGGGAGTTCCAGGTCTA
Organism: Streptomyces sp. NPDC020983; assembly: GCF_044333485.1. Classification (NCBI taxonomy): domain Bacteria; kingdom Bacillati; phylum Actinomycetota; class Actinomycetes; order Kitasatosporales; family Streptomycetaceae; genus Streptomyces; species Streptomyces sp. NPDC020983. The sequence continues at coordinate 196,060 of NZ_JBIRRA010000003.1, forward strand.
CGGGACCGCGGGCACCGGCGGCACGTCCGGGGGGAGCACCGGCGGCAGCACCGGGACGCCGCCCCCCGGCGACTGGACGACGCTGTGGAGCGACGGCTTCGACGGCGCCGCCGGCAGCAGGCCCGACGCGGGCAACTGGATCACCGACACCGGCACCGCCTACCCCGGCGGCCCCGCCGGCTGGGGCACCGGCGAGGTCGAGACGGCCACGGACTCCCCCGCCAACGTCGGCCTCGACGGCAGCGGCCACCTCAACCTGACGGCACTGAAGTCGGGCGGCTCCTGGACGTCGGGCCGCATCGAGACCAGGCGCGCGGACTTCCAGGCCCCGGCCGGCGGCCGGCTGCAGATCTCGGCCACCCTCGAGCAGCCCGGCGTCGGCAAGGCGCTCGGCTACTGGCCGTCCTTCCGCGCCATGGGCGCGGGCTACCGCGGCAACGTCGACGCGTGGCCCGCGGTGGGTGAGAGCGACGTCATGGAGGACGTCAACGGCCGCAGCCAGCTGTCGGCGACGCTGCACTGCGGCACCGCCCCCGGCGGCAACTGCGCCGAGTACAACGGCCTGACCAGCGGGCTGGCCACCTGCGCGGGCTGCCAGACCGGCTACCACACCTACTCCGAGATCATCGACCGCACGACCTCCGACGAGCAGATCCGCTGGTACCTGGACGGCAGCCAGGTCTGGCAGGCCGACGAGTCGCAGGTCGGCGTGTCCACGTGGGACGCGGCCGTCCACCACGGGGTCTACCTCGACTTCAGCCTGCGCATCGGCGGCTCCTACCCGGACGCCGTGTGCGGCTGCACCTCGCCCGCCGCCGACACCACCTCCGGCGGCGCGCTGAGCATCGACAGCGTCACCGTGTCGCAGACCACCGGCAGCGCACCGGCGCCGCTGACCGACCCGCCCGTGCCGGCCGGCGCGAGCGACGTCCACGTCACGGGCGGCCAGGGCAACTGGCAGCTCACGGTGAACGGCAGGCCGTGGCAGGTCAAGGGTGTGACGTGGGGTCCGTCGGCGACGACCGCCGACGCGCACATGCGCGACCTGAGGTCCATGGGCGTCAACACGCTGCGCACCTGGGGCACCGACGCGAGCAGCAAGCCGCTGCTGGACGCGGCGGCCGCGTACGGGATGAAGGTCGTCAGCGGCTTCTGGCTCAACCAGGGCGCGGACTACGTCAACGACACCGCGTACCGGACGAACACCCTCAACGACATCAGGAACTGGGTCAGCACCTACAGGAACCATCCGGGTGTGCTGATGTGGGACGTCGGCAACGAGGTCATCCTCACCACCCAGGACCACTACTCCGGCGCGGCGGTCGAGCAGCAGCGCATCGCCTACGCGCAGTTCGTGGAGCAGGTGGCTCAGGCGATCCACGCGATCGACCCGAACCACCCGGTGACCTCGACCGACGCGTGGACGGGCGCGTGGCCGTACTACAAGCAGTACGCGCCGTCGCTGGACCTCTACGCGGTCAACTCCTACGGAGCGGTCTGCAACGTCAGGCAGGACTGGGTCAACGGCGGGTACAACAGGCCGTACATCGTGACGGAGTCCGGCGAGGCGGGCGAGTGGGAGGTGCCGGACGACGCCAACGGGGTGCCGGACGAGCCTGCCGACGCGCAGAAGCGCGACGCGTACACCTCGGCGTGGAACTGCGTGGCCGGGCACACGGGGGTGGGACTCGGCGCGACGATGTTCAACTACGGCGAGGAGAACGACTTCGGCGGCATCTGGTTCAACCTCCGCCCGGAGGGCTGGAAGCGGCCCGCGTACTACTCGGTCGCCAGGGACTACGGCGGCACCCCGCCGGCGGACACCCCGCCGTCGATCGGCTCGATGACGCTGTCGGACAGCTCGTCGGTGCCCGCGGGCGGCACGTTCACGGTCTCGGCGAAGGCGACGGACCCGGACGGGGACCTCGTCCGCTACACCCTGATGTACTCGGCCAAGTACGTCGACGGCACGACGGGCCTGCGCCAGGTGGACTTCACGCAGACCGGTGACGGGCAGTTCGCCGTCACCGCGCCCACCACGCCCGGGGTGTGGAAGGTGTACGTCTACGCCTACGACGGGCACGGCAACCTGGGCGTGGAGACGAGGTCCTTCCGGGTCGTGGCGCCGAAGGTCGACGGTACGGACGTGGCCCGGGGCAGGCCGACGACCGCGTCCTCCTCCCAGTCCGACCCGGCCGGCGGCTGCCCGTGCACGCCCGCGATGGCCACCGACGGGGACATGACGACCCGGTGGGCGAGCGACTGGAGCGACCCGCAGTGGATCCAGGTCGACCTGGGCGCGCCGACCGCCGTCCGGCACGTGCAGCTGGCCTGGGAGGCGGCCTACGGGAAGGCGTACCAGGTGCAGGTGTCGAACGACGGCAGCACGTGGACGACCGTGCACTCCACGTCGGCCGGCGCGGGCGGGGTGGACACCCTGGACGTCAGCGGCACCGGGCGGTACGTGCGGGTGACGATCACCCAGCGGGGCACGGCGTACGGCGACTCGCTGTACGAGTTCGGGGTCTACGCGTGAGCGGTGGCTCCGGATGAACCGGGCGGGGTGTGGCGGGCCTGCGGGGGGGTCGCCGCACCCCGCCCCCCGGTGGCACGACGAGGGCGGGAAGGGGCGCCCCGCGGACGGCCCTCCGCGCCGTGGCCTGCACGGAAGGCGGGAGAGCGCTCTCCCGTACATGGTATAACTGCACCCATGACGAGCAGCCGTCCGCCGGGGCCGCGCCGGCCCACGCTGGAAGACGTCGCGCGGTCCGCCGGGGTGTCGCGGGCGACGGTGTCGCGCGTCGTCAACGGGACGCGCAACGTCGACCCGGAGATCCGGCGGATCGTCCAGGAGGCGGTCACCGCGACCGGCTACGTGCCCAACCGCGCAGCCCGCACCCTGGTCACCCGGCGCACCGACTCGATCGCGCTGGTCTTCTCCGTCCCGGCGCACCGCACCGCCGACGACCCGTTCCTCGGCCAGGTGTTCAGCGACCCGTTCTTCGGCCGGGTGGTCGGCGGCCTGCTGACGGTGCTGCGGCCGCGCGGGGTGCACCCGGTGCTCATGGTCGCCGACTCCGAGGAGGCCCGGCACGCACTCGTGGCGAATCTGCGCCAGGAGCACATCGACGGAGTGGCGCTGGTGTCGATAGCCCCCGGCGACTCGCTGCCCGCGCTGCTCACCGGCGCGGGCCTGCCGACCGTGCTGTTCGCGCGCCCGTCCACGCCGATCCCCATCAGCTACGTCGACGCGGCGCAGCAGGCGGGCGCGAAGCTCGCGGCCGAGCGGCTGCTGGCCCGCGGCTGCCGCCGCGTCACCACGATCGCCGGACCCTCCGACTCCCCCGCCGGCCAGGACCGGCTGGCGGGCTTCCGGGAAGCGATGGCCGAGCACGGCCACGCGTACGTGCCCAGCGTGGAGGGCGGCTTCACGCAGGCCGGCGGCGAGCGGGCGATGCGCGAGCTGCTGGAGCACCATCCCGACACGGACGGGGTCTTCGTCGCCAACGACCTGATGGCGCAGGGGGCCCTGCTGGTGCTGCGCGACCAGGGCCGCCGGGTGCCGGAGGACGTCGCCGTGATCGGCTTCGACGACAGCAGCGCGGCGCAGGCGTCCCGCCCGCTGCTGACCACGATCCGCCAGCCGGTCGAGGACATGGCGGCGGAGATGGCCCGGCTGCTGCTCGCTCTCATCGACGACCCGCGGCAGGACACCCGCTCGGTCATCCTCAGGACGACGCTGGTGGAACGCGATTCGGGCTGAGCACGGGGCGGGGAGGGCCGCCGGTCAGGCGGCCCGCCCGGCCGGTACGGCGATGGCCGTGACGAGCAGCCCGTCGCGTACGGCCCAGCGCCCGGTGAAGGTGTCCGGTCCGACGCCCTCGGCGAGCAGCGGCCCCGGCACGAGCACACGCGCGGTGTAGCCGCCGCGGTCGGTGACGCCGGGATCGGTGTGGAGCAGCAGTTCGGCCTCGTGGAAGCCGAGCATGCGGTGGTGGTACGGGTACCAGGACTTGTAGACGGTCTCCTTGGCGCTGAACAACAGCCGGTCGAAGTGGACCGCGGGGGCGCTGCCGGCGAGTTCGGCGAGCCGGGCGCGCTCGGCGTCCGTGGCGAGCACGGCGTCCAGGACCCCCTCGGGGAGCGCCGCGTGCGGCTCGGCGTCGATGCCGAGGGCGAGCATGTCGCTGCTGCGGGCCACTGCCGCCGCGCGGTAGCCGTCGCAGTGGGTGATGCTGCCGACGACACCGTCCGGCCACTGCGGGGCGCCGCGGTGCGGATCGCGCAGGATCGGGCCCGGCGGGATGCCGAGCTGCCCGAGGGCCTCGCGCGCGCAGGCCCGGCCTGCGGCGTATTCGCGGCGCCGCTTGTCGACGGCGCGGGCGACGGCCGGCAGTTCCTCCGGGTGCAGCGGGGCGTGGTCCAGCTCGCCGCCGTAGGCGGAGCGGTGGAGGACGCCCGGGGGCAGGACGAGACCGATCACCGGGGGGCCGCCTGCCGCCGGCCCGCCAGGATGCGGCGCGGGCCCGAGGGGCCGGCCTCGCGGCGGCCCCACTCGCGCGGGTAGCCGAGCGAGACCTCGGTGAAGCGGACGCCGTCGCGCCAGATGACCCGCGGGATGTGCAGATGGCCGTACACGACCTCGGTGGCGCGGTAGCGGGTGTGCCAGTCCTCCGTCCGCTCGGTGCCGCACCACAGGGCGAATTCCGGGTAGGTGAGGATCTGGGTGGGCTCGCGGTGCAGCGGCCAGTGGTTGGCGAGGACGGTGGGCAGGGACGGGTCGAGGGCGTCCAGCCGGCGGGCGGTCTCCGCGACGCGGGCCCGGCACCAGTCGTCGCGGGAGGGCAGCGGGTCGGGCTGCAGGAACATCTCGTCCGTGCAGACGATGCCGGCCTCCCGGGCCTGCGCCAGTGCCTCGTCCTTCGTCCGGGCGCCGGGGGTGCCGTCCCGCCAGCTGTAGTCGTAGAGCAGGAACATCGGCACGACGGCGACCGGCCCCTGCGGGCCCTCCCACACCGGGTAGGGGTCCTCCGGGGTGATCACGCCGAGCGCGCGGGCCTCCTCGACGAGGTGGCGGTAGCGGCGCTCGCCTCGCAGCTGGACCGGGTCCTGCGGGTGGGTCCACAGCTCGTGGTTGCCGGGCAGCCAGATGACGGTGGAGAAGTGGTTGGTCAGGGTGGTCAGCGCCCAGGTGATGTCCGGGGTCAGCTCCGCGACGTCCCCGGCGACCAGCAGCCAGTCGTCGTCGTGCTCGGGCCGGAGGCGCTCCACGATCTGCCGGTTCGCCTCGTACCCGACGTGCAGGTCGCTGATCGCGAGCAGATGCGCCCCGTCAGGGCCTGTCATGGCGACTCCGTCCCCCGTGGTGCCGGCAACAGCGCTGCCGATTCTCCCAGAGGCGGACGCCGCGGCCAACCCCTACCGATCTTCCCCCGCCCGCCGCACCCCTGACTTGCGGTCAGTCCCGGTCGACGAGGACGGTGGCGCCCTGGCCGACGCCGACGCACATGGTCGCGAGCCCGCGCCGGGCACCGGTGCGCTTCATGCGGTGCAGCAGCGTGGTGAGGATCCGCGCCCCGGAGGCGCCGAGCGGGTGGCCCAGGGCGATGGCGCCGCCCTCGCAGTTGACCACGCCGGGGTCGAGGCCGAGCTCGCGCACACAGGCCAGGGCCTGGGCGGCGAACGCCTCGTTGACCTCGGCGGCGTCGAGGCCGCCCACCTCGCGGCCGAGCCGGGCCAGCGCCTTCCGGGTCGCCGGCACCGGGCCCGTGCCCATCACGTCGGGGTGCACGCCCGAGGCCGCGCCGGCGGCGTAGCGGCCGAGGGGTTCCACGCCGAGGTCGCGCAGGGCTGCGTCGCTGACCAGGAGCAGGCCGGCGGCGCCGTCGTTCATCGGCGAGGAGTTCCCGGCGGTCACGGTGCCGCCGGGGCGGAAGACGGGGGCGAGGGCGGCGAGCTTGTCCGCCCCGGTGTCCTCGCGGACCGACTCGTCGCGGGTGAACGTGACGCCGTCCGGCCGCACCACCGGCAAGATCTCGGCGTCGAACCGCCCGGCGGCGCGGGCCTCGGCGGCGGCGCGGTGCGAGCGCAGCGCGAAGGCGTCCTGGTCGGCGCGGCTGATGCCGTACCGGGTGGCGACCTCCTCGGCCGTCTCTCCCATCGCCAGCACGCCGTGCAGCTCGCGCATCGCCGGGTTGGTCAGCCGCCAGCCGAGCCGGGTGTCGTACGTCTGGAGCGTACGCGGCAGGGCCTCGTCCGGCCGGGGCAGCACGAAGGGGGCGCGGCTCATGGACTCCGAACCGCCGGCGAGCACGATGTCCGCCTCCCCGGCGGCGATCGCGCGGGCCGCCGCGGTGACGGCCTCCAGACCGGAGGCGCACAGCCGGTTGACGGTCGCGCCGGGCACGGAATCCGGCAGGCCGGCGAGCAGGGCCGCCATGCGGGCGACGTTGCGGTTGTCCTCGCCGGCCTGGTTGGCGGCCCCCCAGTAGACGTCGTCGATCCGGGCGGGGTCGAGGGCGGGCACGTCGGCGACGAGGCCGCGGATGACGCTCGCGGCCAGGTCGTCCGGCCGCACACCGGCCAGGCCGCCCCGGAGCTTGCCGATCGCCGTGCGGCGGGCTGCGACGAAATGGATTGCTGGGCGCATGACGTCAAACTAGCAGTGCTAGTCGCGATTGTGGGGCTCTCCGGGGGGAGGCCGCCCTCGCAGCCGCCGGGCGCGGGCGCCCAAGTCGGCCGTGCGGCGCGGGTCGTCACGGGCGCGGAGGGGCGGTCGCTCCGCAACCACCGGCCGGCGCGGGACTCCTCGCCCGTGCCCGGCGTCCCGGGCGGCGCCGCAGGCCGCTCGGGGGCCGCTCCGCGGCGTGAGGGTCAGGCCCCGTCGAAGACGCGCAGCAGCAGGGCGTGCAGGGTCGCGCGCTCCTGGGGGGTCAGGGGGGCGAGGAGGGCCGACTGGACGGACTCCGCCCCGGCGACCTGGCCGGCGAGGGCGGTCGCGCCGGAGGGGGTGAGGGTGACGCGGACGCGGCGCCGGTCGGCGGGGTCGCGGGTGCGGGTGACGTGGCCCGCGGCGGCGAGGTCGTCGAGCACCTTCACGATGTCGCTGGGGTCGATCGCGAGGCGCTCCGCCAGCTCCCGCTGGGTGTGCGGGCCGAAGTCGGCGAGGGCGGCGAGCACGGCCATGTGCCACAGGCGCAGGCCCTGCTCGGCGAGCCGGGCCGCGAGCCGGCCGCGCGCGGCCTTGCCGGTCCTCGACAGCAGGTAGGTGGTGAGGGCGGTGAGCGTGGGGGGTGTCCCGTCGGCGGCCATGGTCCTTATTGTAGGCTCGACCCAATAATAGGTCTGCACCCATTAATTGTCGCGAGGTCACCATGGACGCACTCCACCCCCGCCTGCTGGTCGCCGACTTCGGCGCCGCCTTCCGCTTCTACGACGCCGTCCTCCCCCCGCTGGTCGGCGCGCACCTCGCCCGCGGCTCGGCGGACGGCCCGTACGCGAGCTGGGACGTGGGCTCCGAGGGCGTCCTCGCCCTCATCGAGCGCTCCGCCTTCGCGGCGGTCACCGGCGCAGGCCCCGCCGGGGGCGACGCGGGCATGCTGGTCAGCAGGGTCGGGGACGTCGCGGCCGGGTACGGACTGTGCCTGCGGCACGGCGGCACCGCGGTCGCACCCCCCGCCCCCCGCCCCGCATGGGGCCCGACGATGCACACGGCCCACGTCCGGGACCCGGCCGGCAACCTGTGGGAGCTCCAGTCGTACGAGGACTAGAAGCGCGGCCGCCCCGCCTCGCGCCCGCGCGCGACGTGCGCCGCGAAGCCGGCGGCCACCAGCAGCCAGGCGGCGAGCGCGATCCACAGCAGCACGGTGCCCGTGCCGTGCAGCTGCCGGACGTGCCCCGCCTGCGCGGTGGAGAGGCAGGCCACCGCGCTCATGCCGAGCGGGAAGACCGTCGACCAGCGCCGCAGGTCGTAGTGCGGCCGGGGGCGGAGCACCTCGCAGACGGCGAGCACCGCGTACCACGCGAGGTCCAGGCCGAGCAGCACGAAGGTGAGGACGCGCAGGGCGCCGTGCCCGGCGCCGGTCCACACCGGCGAGGCGGTGAGCTTGGAAGCGGCGAGCGCGGAGATGGCCAGCGCCCCCGCGGCGATCCAGTGGTCGCCGCTGCCGGTGAGGACCTGGCCGAGGTCGAAGCGCCGCAGCGCCTCGGCGTAGAGGACGACGCCGAGCAGGCAGGCGGCGAGGGCGGCCCACGCCAGCCAGTCGCCCTGCCCCGCGGACGCGAGGGTCGCGGCGAGGACGGCCAGCCCCTCGGTGGCGACGCACACGAGGAAGGCGGCCCCGGGCGCGGGCCGCCTGAGGTGCCGCAGGACCGACAGCAGCAGCCAGGGCCAGGCGACGGCGCCCAGCGCGAGCAGCGCGAGGGCGGTGCGCTGCGCGCCCAGCAGCGACAGCCGGGTGCCGAGGACGCAGGTGGCGGCGACGGCGGTGAGCGCGGGCGGGTTGGCCGAGGCGGCGATCCAGCCGGAGCGGTCGGCGGCCAGCCGTACGGCGAAGGCCACCGCGAGCAGCACCCACAGCGCGGCGGTGACGGTCAGGAAGACTTCCGACAGGACGTCACGGCCGGTCAGGTGCAGGCCGATCGAGACGATGCCGGTGGCCATGACGGCGGCCCCGGCCCCGGGCGGCACGGTCGCGAGCCAGCCGACGGCACGGACGCCGGGAAACACGTCGGCGCTACGGCCCCGGAGTGTGGTCACCTCCGCATCGCAGCACACCCCCGCCCGCCGCCCCGCACCGCCACGCCGCACGGGACCGGGCGCGGGGGGCGGTCCCACCGCGCCACGCCCGGCGGCCACGGCCCCCGGAACGCGGCCGTCCCCGCGGCGGGCGGCCGAACGGTGGACGTCCGGCATGTCGGCACCCGCATTGGTCGGCCATTTTGTCCGATATTGCTACCTTCCGAAGTCGTCGGCCGGGAAGGAACGCCATGCGCGCCAGCACCACGGACACCGACCCGCCGGGCGGCGGCGCGCCCCGTGAGGCCGGCGCCGCGCTGCTCGCCGCCGGCAGGTTCTTCCGGCGCGGCGAGACCGCTCAGGACCTGCACAGCGAGCACCTCAAGGGCGGCCGCGAGGGCGACCGCTTCTACCGCGACCGGTGGAGCCACGACACCGTCGTCAACTCCACCCACGGCGTCAACTGCACGGGCTCGTGCCGCTGGAAGGTGTACGTCAAGGACGGCATCATCACGTGGGAGACGCAGGCGACCGACTATCCGACGGTCGGCCCGGACCGCCCGGAGTACGAGCCGCGCGGCTGCCCGCGCGGCGCCGCCTTCTCCTGGTACACCTACTCCCCCACCCGGGTGCGCTACCCGTACGTCCGCGCCGTGCTGCTGGAGATGTACCGGGAGGCCCGGCAGCGGCTCGGCGACCCCGTGCTGGCGTGGGCCGACATCCAGGCCGATCCGCAGCGGCGGCGCCGCTACCAGCAGGCGCGCGGCAAGGGCGGCCTGGTGCGGGCGGGCTGGGACGAGGCGGTGGAGATCGTCGCGGCCGCGCACGTGCACACCATCAGGGAACACGGTCCGGACCGTGTCGCGGGCTTCTCGCCGATCCCGGCGATGTCGATGGTCTCGCACGCCGCCGGCGCCCGCTTCATGTCGCTGATCGGCGCGCCCATGCTGTCGTTCTACGACTGGTACGCGGACCTGCCGGTGGCCTCGCCCCAGGTCTTCGGCGACCAGACGGACGTGCCGGAGTCGGGCGACTGGTGGGACGCGGCGTATCTGGTGATGTGGGGCACCAACGTGCCGGTCACCCGCACCCCGGACGCGCACTGGATGGCCGAGGCCCGCTACCGGGGGCAGAAGGTCGTGGTGGTCTCCCCGGACTACGCCGACAACACCAAATTCGCCGACGAGTGGCTCCACCCGCACCCGGGCACGGACGGGGCGCTCGCGATCGGCATGGGCCACGTGCTGCTGCGCGAGTTCTTCGTCGAGCGCGAGGTGCCCTTCTTCGCCGACTACGTGCGCCGCTACACCGACCTGCCGTTCCTGGTGACGCTGACCGAGCGCGAAGGGGCGCGGGTACCGGACAAGTTCCTGCGGGCGGCGGATCTGGGCGGGGAGGAGGCCGGGCAGGAAGCGGCGGAGTGGAAGACGGCGGTGTGGGACACCGCGTCCGGCGCGCCCGCGGTGCCCGGCGGTTCGGTCGGTTTCCGCTGGACGGAGTCGGGCCGGGGGCGGTGGAATCTCGACCTCGGCGACATCCGCCCCGCGCTGACGCTGCTGGGTACGGCGGGCTGGGAACCCGCCGAGGTGCTGCTGCCGCGCTTCGACACCGACGGCGGCACGCACGGCCAGGGCCGCGGGACCGTGGTGGAACGCGGGGTGCCCGCGGTGCGGCTGCCCGGCGGGCAGCTGGTCACGACCGTCTTCGACCTGCTGCTGGCGCAGTACGGGGTGGGCCGCGACGGGCTGCCGGGCCGCTGGCCCGCCTCGTACGAGGACGCCGACACGCCGGGCACGCCGGGCTGGCAGCAGGCGCACACCTCGGTGCCGGCGGCGGCGTGCGCGCGGATCGCCCGGGAGTTCGCGCGGACGGCGGAGCGCTCGCGGGGGCGCTGCATGATCCTCATGGGCGCGGGCACCAACCACTGGTTCCACTCCGAGACGATCTACCGCGCCTTCCTCGCGCTGCTCCAGCTGACCGGCTGCCAGGGCCGCAACGGCGGCGGCTGGGCGCATTACGTGGGCCAGGAGAAGTGCCGCCCGCTCACGGGCTGGGCGACCCTGGCCGGGGCGCTGGACTGGAGCCGCCCGCCCCGGCAGATGATCGGCACCGCCTACTGGTTCCTGAACACCGACCAGTGGCGCTACGACCACTTCCGCGCCGACGTGCTGGCGTCGCCGCTGGGCCAGGGCCGCTTCGCGGGGATGACCGGCGCGGACTGCCTGGCGCAGGCGACCCGGGCGGGCTGGATGCCGTCCTACCCGACCTTCGACCGCAACCCGCTGGAGCTCGCCGCGGGCGACGACCCGGTCGCCTCGGCGGTGGCCGAACTGCGCGCGGGCACCCTGCGGTTCGCGTGCGAGGACCCGGACGCGCCGCGCAACTGGCCGCGGGTGCTGACGCTGTGGCGGGCCAACCTGCTGGGCTCGTCGGGCAAGGGCGCGGAGTACTTCGCCCGGCACCTGCTGGGCACCCACTCCTCGCTGAACGCCACCGAGGCGCCGCCCGAGGTCCGGCCGCGCGACGTGGTGTGGCACGAGCGGGCGCCGGAGGGGAAGCTGGACCTGCTGCTGTCGCTGGACTTCCGCATGACGTCCTCGACCCTGCTGTCGGACGTGACGCTGCCCGCCGCGACCTGGTACGAGAAGCACGACCTGTCGAGCACGGACATGCACCCCTTCGTGCACGCCTTCTCGCCGGCCATCGACCCGCCGTGGCAGGCGCGTACGGACTTCGACGCCTTCCAGGCGATCGCCACGCGCTTCAGCGAGCTGGCGGTGGACCACCTCGGCACCCGCCGCGACCTGGTGGCGACCGCGCTCCAGCACGACACGCCCGGCGAGACCGCCCAGCCCGGCGGGCGCGCGCCGGACTGGCGGCGCGGCGAGTGCGAGCCCGTGCCGGGCGTGACGATGCCGGCCCTGACGGTGGTGGAGCGCGACTACACGGCGGTCGGCGCGAAGATGGCCGCGCTCGGGCCGCTCGCCGAGGAGCTCGGGCTGCCCGCGAAGGGCGTGACCCTGCGCCCGGACGCCGAGGTCGAGAGCCTGCGGCTGCTCAACGGCACCGCGGCCGGCGGCCCGGCCGCGGGCCGCCCGCTGCTGGACACCGCGGCGAAGGCGGCCAACGCGGTCCTGGCGCTGTCGGGGACGACCAACGGGCGGCTCGCGGTGCAGAGCCTGCGCTCGCTGGAGGCGCGGACCGGGCGGGCCATGGCGCAGCTGGCCGAGGACAGCGAGTCGCGGCGCATCACGTATGCCGACACGCAGGCCGCGCCGGCCCCGGTGATCACCTCCGCGGAGTGGTCGGGCAGCGAGTCCGGCGGCCGCCGCTACAGCCCCTTCACGCAGAACGTCGAGCTGCTCAAGCCGTGGCACACGCTGACCGGGCGGCAGCAGTTCTTCCTGGACCACGACTGGATGCACGAGCTCGGCGAGGCGCTGCCGGTGTACCGGCCGCCGCTGGACATGCACCGGCTGTTCGGCGAACCGCGGCTCGGGCCGGGCGGGCAGCAGGAGGTGACGGTGCGGTACCTGACGCCGCACAACAAGTGGTCCATCCACTCCGAGTACCAGGACAACCTCCTCATGCTGTCGCTGTCGCGCGGCGGCCAGGTGATCTGGATGGCGCCGCAGGACGCGGCCGCGATCGGGGTGCGCGACAACGACTGGGTCGAGGCGGTGAACCGCAACGGGGTGGTCGCGGCGCGCGCGGTCGTCTCGCACCGGATGCCGGCCGGCACCGTCTACATGCACCACGCGCAGGAGCGCACGGTCGCGGTGCCGAAGGCGCAGAGCACCGGGCGGCGCGGCGGCGTCCACAACTCGCTGACGAGGCTGATCCTCAAGCCCAGCCACCTCATCGGCGGCTACGCCCAGCTGAGCTGGGCGTTCAACTACCTGGGCCCGACGGGCAACCAGCGCGACGAGGTCACCGTGATCCGCCGCCGCAGCACGGAGGTGGCGTACTGATGCGGGTCATGGCGCAGATCGCGATGGTGATGAACCTCGACAAGTGCATCGGCTGCCACACCTGCTCGGTCACCTGCAAGCAGACGTGGACCAACCGCCGCGGCATGGAGTACGTCTGGTTCAACAACGTCGAGACCCGCCCCGGGCAGGGCTACCCGCGGCGCTGGCAGGACCAGGACACCTGGCGCGGCGGCTGGCGGCTGAACCGCCGGGGCGCGCTGACGCTGCGGGCGGGCAGCCGGCTGGCACGCATGGCGAACATCTTCGCCAACCCCGTGCTGCCCGGCATCAAGGACTACTACGAGCCGTGGACGTACGACTACCGCAACCTGGTCAACGCCCCGCTCGGTGACGACTTCCCGGTCGCCGCCCCGCGCTCGCTGATCACCGGCAGGCCGATGGCGATCGAGTGGAGCGCCAACTGGGACGACGACCTCGGCGGGTCGGTCGAGCACCGGGACGCCGACCCGCTGGTCGGCGGCCCGGGAGAGCGGGCACGGCAGATCTCCGAGAAGGTGCGCAGCACCTTCGAGGAGACCTTCATGTTCTACCTGCCGCGGATCTGCGAGCACTGCCTCAACCCGAGCTGCGTCGCCTCCTGCCCCTCGGGCGCGATCTACAAGCGCGCCGAGGACGGCATCGTCCTGGTCGACCAGGACGGCTGCCGCGGCTGGCGGCAGTGCGTGACGGGCTGCCCGTACAAGAAGGTCTACTTCAACCACCGCACCGGCAAGGCCGAGAAGTGCACCTTCTGCTACCCGCGGATCGAGGTGGGGCTCCCCACCGTGTGCTCCGAGACGTGCGTGGGGCGGCTGCGCCACCTCGGGGTGATGCTGTACGACGCCGACCGCGTCACGGCCGCCGCACGGACGCCCGACGAGCAGGGCCTGTACGCCGCGCAGCTGGGCGTCTTCCTCGACCCGCACGACCCGCAGGTGCGGGCGGCGGCCGAGCGCGACGGGGTGCCGCCGGACTGGATCGACGCGGCCCGCCGCTCCCCGGTGCACGCGCTGATCAGCCGCTACCGGGTGGCCCTGCCGCTGCACCCGGAATACCGCACGATGCCGATGGTCTGGTACATCCCCCCGCTGTCGCCGGTGGTGGAGGCGCTCACCGAGAGCGGTTTCGACGGCGAGGACGCCGGCCACCTGTTCGGGGCGATCGACGCGCTGCGCATCCCGGTCGAGTACCTGGCGGGGCTCTTCACCGCGGGCGATCCGGCGCCGGTGCGGGCGAGCCTGGACCGGCTGGCGGCGATGCGGGCGCACATGCGGGCCGTCACGCTGGGCGAGGCGCCGTCCGGCGCGGACTCGGACGCGGCGGGCGCGGTCGGCATGAGCGGGCGGGAGATCGAGGAGATGTACCGGCTGCTGGCGATCGCGAAGTACGAGGAGCGGTACGTCATCCCGACCGCCGCGATGGGCGAGGCGCGCGGCCTGGAGGAGTCGGTGCAGGCGCCGGGCTGTTCGCTGGACACCGACGGCGGGCCCGGCATGGGCGGCGACGCGCCCGGCAAGGGCCCCTTCGGCGAGGACTCGGGGCGCCGGCGGCTGCCGCTGGTGAGCCTGGAGACCTTCCACATCCTGCGCAGGCGCCAGACCGGCGACGACGAGGCGGCGGTGGGCGCGGAGTCCCCCGGCACGGGCCCGGCGCGCGCCCCGGGGGCGGGCGACCAGGAGGCCGAGCGGTGAGCCCGCTGCGCGGACGGCGTGCGGGGGCGGGCAGAGCCGCCGGGACGGAGGTGGCCCACCCCGCGGCGGTGCTCTACCAGGCCGCGGCCCGCCTGCTGGCCTGCCCCGACGAGGCCCTGCGCGCGGACCTGGGGCTGGTACGGGCGGCGCTGGCCGAGGCGGGCGCGCCGGGCGCCCTGCTCGCGCCGCTGGCCGGGCATCTGGCGGGCGGCGAGCCCGCGGCACTCGCCGCCGACTACGTGCGGGTCTTCGACTTCGACGGGCGGCACTGCCTGCACCTGACCTGGTGGACGGACGGCGACACCCGGCGCCGGGGCACGGCCCTGCTGCGCTTCCAGCAGGCCTACCGGGCACGCGGCTTCGTCCTGCGGGAGGGCGAGCTGCCGGACTTCCTGCCCGCGGTGCTGGAGTTCTGCGCCGCGGTCCGTGACGACGCGCTGCTGCGCGAGCACCGCCCGGCGCTGGAGCTGCTGCGGCTCGCCCTGGAGGAGAGCGGCACGCCCTACGCCGCGGCGCTGCGGGCGGTGTGCGCGGCGCTGCCGGGCGCGTCGCCCGCCGACCGCGCGCAGGCCCTGGCCATGGCCGGCGGCGGCCCGCCGCGGGAGGACGTCGGGCTGTCGCCGTACGGGCACCTGCGGCTGCTGCCCCTCCTCACCGGCGGGCCGGCCGCGGGCCCGGCCGCCCACGGAACGGAGATCCGCCGATGAACACCCTGCTGTGGGGCGCGCTGCCCTACGTCGCCTTCGCGATGCTGGTCAGCGGCCTGGTCTGGCGGCACGCTTACGACAAGTTCGGCTGGACGACGCGCTCCTCGCAGATCTACGAGTCGCGGCTGCTGTCGCTCGCCTCGCCCGTCTTCCACTACGGCATCCTGTTCGTGCTGGCCGGCCATCTGCTGGGGCTGTTCGTGCCCGCGTCGTGGACGGACGCGATCGGGGTGGACGAGCACGCGTACAACCTGCTCTCGCTCATCGGCGGCACCCTCGCCGGGCTGCTGGCCGTCGCGGGCATCGCGCTGCTGGTCTACCGGCGGCGCACCAACGCGCCGGTGCTGCTGGCCACCACCCGCAACGACAAGGTGATGTACGTCCTGCTGGTCGGCGAGATCGCGATGGGCCTGTACGCGAAGCTCTCGCACGCGAGCTTCGGCACCGGCTACGACTACCGGACCACCCTCGCGGTGTGGTCGCGCAGCCTCTTCCGGCTCGACCCGCGCACCGACCTGATGGCGGGGATCCCGGTCGAGTTCAAGATCCACGCGGTGGCGGGCATGGTGCTGATCGCGCTCGTGCCCTACACCCGGCTGGTGCACATGTTCAGCGCGCCGCTCCAGTACTTCTTCCGCCCCTACCTCGTCTACCGCAGCCGCGGCGCGCTGACCGAGCGCGAGCAGCCGCGCGGCTGGGACCGGCTCGGGGTGTGAGCCCCCTCAGCGCCCGGGGGTGCGGCGCGCGGAGCCGCCGTACAGCCGCTCCAGCTCGCGCCGGTCGCGCTTGGTGGGGCGGCCGGTACCGCGGTCGCGGACACCCATCGCGAGGATGTCCTCGCGCGGCGGCGGGGGCGGGCTGTTGTCGACGAAGCAGTCGGCCGCGAGGGCGGCGCCGACGCGCTTGTTCAGCACCTTGGACACCACGACGATCCGCTCCCGCCCGGCGTGGTGCAACCGCACCTCGTCGCCGGGGCGGACGGTCTGCGCGGGCTTGGCCCGCTCGCCGTTGACCCGCACATGGCCCGCGCGGCACGCGGCGGCGGCCAGCGAGCGGCTCCTGGTCAGGCGGACGCACCAGATCCAGCTGTCGACCCGGGCGCTGCCGGAGGCGTCCGCGGTGCCGTTCCCGGTGGGGTTCTGCTGTCCAGCTGCTGCCATGCAGCCGAGCCTAACGCGGCCGCCGCTCGCGTAGCGCGCGGTTTTCCCGGCGGCCCCCCGGCGGGTCCGCACGGCCGGGAAAGCCCCGGTAAGGGTGCCCTTAGGTGACCGGCGGGTGAACTGGCGCGGAATTGTGGATTCCCGGCGCCCAGCAGCCGCGAGGCCGCGCCGGACCGTGCCTAGAGTGAGCCGCGCCCCGATCACTTGCACAAACTGGAGGTCCGGTGTGTCCGCCGAACCCGAGGGCGTAGCAGCCCCGCCCCCGCCCCCGCCCCCCTCCGGTCCGCGCTTCCGGCCCGGCCGGCGGTGGCAGGTGGGCGCCGCGGCCGGCGCGGTCGCCGCCGCGGTCACCGCGACCGTCCTGGCCGCCGGGTCCGGCGGCTCGTCCGGGGACGACGCCAAGGCCGCCGCCACGGCGCCGGCGGACGGGCTGCGGCACACCGCGATCGAGATCTCGCCCGGCACCTGCGGCAGCGGCTGGTCGGTGCCGGAACCCGGCCGCCAGGTCTTCGACCTGCACAACACCTCCGACACCGCGTCCGAGGTCTACCTCGGCGACCCGCGCACCGGGCGGATCTTCGGCGAGGTCGACGGCCTGGCCCCCGGCACCACCCGCCCGCTGACGGTCGACCTCGGCAGCGGGTCGTACGCCTTCAAGTGCCTGCAGAACGACACCGACGCCGTGACCGGCCCGACGGTCGTGGTGCCCGGCGACCGGCCGCAGGGCCCGGCCGCCGCCCCGGTCAACCAGCACGACCTCATCCCGCCGACGCTCGCCTACCAGAAGTGGGTCGGCGGCCGCATCGACGAGCTGGCGGCCGGCACCGCGAAGCTCAGGGGCGACATCGACCGCGGCGACCTCGCGGCGGCCCGCACCGACTGGCTGGCCGCCCACCTCGTCTACGAGCGGATGGGCGCCGCCTACGACACCTTCGGTGACGCCGACGGCCGGATCAACGGGACCGCGGCCCGTACCCCCGGCGCGGAGCGGGACCCGGACTTCACCGGCTTCCACCGTATCGAGTACGGCCTGTGGCACGGCGAGTCCGCGGCCTCGCTGCGTGCCCCGGCCGCCGCGCTCGCCACCGCGGCCGGCGACCTCGCGGCGGGCTGGCCGGACCAGCGGATGGATCCGGCGGCGATGGGCCTGCGGGCCCACGAGATCGTCGAGAACACCGCGCAGTTCGAGCTCACCGCACGCACCGACTACGGCAGCGGCACCAACCTCGCGACCGCCCGCGCCAACCTCGACGGCGCCCGGGCGATCCTCACCCGGCTGCGCGCGCTGCTGGTCCCCCGCGACCCCGGCGTCGCCCGGCTCGACGCGGCCCTCGACCGCGCCCAGAAGGACCTGGACGCCCAGCACCACGGCACCGTCTGGACGCCGGTCGGCAAGCTGACGCGCTCCCAGCGCGAGCGGCTCGACGCCGACTTCGGCGACCTGCTGGAACAGCTCGCCCCGGTGGCGACGCTCTTCGAAGTACGGAGGACGGCATGACCGGCACCGATCACGACGGCGACCTGCGGCGCCGCGGCTTCCTGCGCGGCGCCGCGCTGGGCGTCGGCGCGGTGGCGGCCGGCGCCGCCACGCCGGCCGGCCCGGCCGCCTCCGCCGCCACCCCGCCCGCCGCCGCGGCGGCCGCCACGCGCAAGGCGTCCTTCCACGGGGCGCACCAGGCCGGCGTCGTCGAGAACGTCCAGGCGTCCTCGGCCTTCCTGTCCTTCGACGTCACGGCCACCGACCGGCGCGAGCTGACCGAGCTGATGCGCACCGTCACCGACCGGGCGCGCTTCCTGACGGCGGGCGGCACGCCGGCGCCCCTCGGCATCACCGGCTCCCCTTCCGACAGCGGCACGCTGGGCCCGCAGCTGCCGGGCGACGGGCTGACGGTGACGGTCGGCGTGGGCGCCTCGCTCTTCGACGACCGGTTCGGGCTCGCCGGCCGCAGGCCGCTGCGGCTCACCACGATGCCCGCCTTCGGCGACGACGACCTCGACCCGGCCTGGTGCCACGGTGACCTGAGCCTCCAGCTCAGCGCCCCGCACACCGACACCGTCCTGCACGCGCTGCGGGACATCGCCCGGCACACCAGGGGCGGGATGCAGGTGCGCTGGCGGATGGACGGCTTCAGCAGCCCGCCGCGCCCGAGCGGCGCCCCGCGCAACCACATGGGCTTCAAGGACGGCACCGCCAACCCCGACGTGACGGACCCGAGGACCGCCGACAGCCTGGTGTGGGTCGGCGCGGGCGCCGAGCCCGGCTGGACGGCGGGCGGCTCCTACCAGGTCGTCCGGCTCATCCGGATGCTGGTGGAGTTCTGGGACCGGGTCTCGATCGTGGAGCAGGAGCGGATGTTCGGCCGGGCCCGGGACACCGGCGCGCCGCTGGACGGCAACCACGAGTCCGACACGCCGAAGTACGCGGAGGACCCGACCGGCGACATCATCCCGCTGGACGCGCACATCCGGCTGGCCAACCCGCGTACCCCGGCGACCGACGGCTCGCGCCTGCTGCGCCGCAGCTACAACTACGACCGCGGGACGGACAGCAACGGCAACCTCGACATGGGGCTGGTCTTCGTCTGCTACCAGCAGGACCTGGAGCGGCAGTTCGCCACGGTGCAGCGGCGACTCGCCGGTGAGCCGCTGACGGACTACATCTCGCCCTTCGGCGGCGGATACTTCTTCGCACTGCCCGGGGTGAAGGACCGCTCGGACTGGCTCGGACGCGCCCTGCTCGCCTGAACCGCCGCCGCGCCCGGCCGGGTGCGCCGCGCCCGGCCGCCTCGCGTAAAGGAACGGTCAAGCTTTCCCATGGATTTACTGACCCGCTGTTCACCCTGACGCCACCACCGGGCCGTTGTCATGTCGCGGACCGCCCGGACGATCTCGTTCGACACCGTGCACGAATCGACAGCGGCACGCGTAAAGCGCCACGTAGCGGAGGCTGAGAAAGCATGAGCACCACAGGCGGCGGTACGAGCAGGAGAAGGGGAGCGCGCCCGGCCCGCTGGGCAGCGCTCACGGGGGCGGCAGCGCTCGTTCTGGCGGGCGGCACCGCGCCCGCGTTCGCCGACTCCAACGGCCACGGGAAGGGCGGCGCTTCCACCGCCACCCCCATCAAGCACCTGGTCGTCATCTTCGACGAGAACATCTCGTTCGACCACTACTTCGGCACCTACCCGGTGGCCGCCAACACCGACGGCACGAAGTTCACCGCGGCCAAGAACACGCCGAAGGACATCGACACCCTCAGCCACGCGGGCCTGCTGAAGAACAACCCCAACCAGTACGCACCCAAGCGCCTGACGCCGGCCCAGGCCGTCACGTGCGACCAGAACCACAACTACGGCGCCGAGCAGTACGCGGCCAACGGCGGCAAGGCCGACCAGTACGTCCAGAACACCGAGACCAGCACCTGCTCGGGCGGCCTGTTCGGCGAGCCCGGCCTGGTCATGGACTACTACGACGGCAACACCGTGACCGCGCTGTGGAACTACGCCCAGCACTACTCGCTGGGTGACAACTCCTACAGCACCGTCTACGGCCCCTCCACCCCCGGCGCGCTGAACCTGGTCTCCGGCCAGACGCACGGCGTGGTCTCGGTGGACCCGGCCTCCGGCACGGAGAACCCCAAGCAGACCGCCACGCCGGACGCCTACACCGTCCTGTCCCCCGACGCCAAGGGCGTCGGCACGGTCATCAACGACCCCGACCCGGCGTTCGACGACTGCTCGGACGGCAGCCACGCCAGCAAGAACGCGCTGGCCGCGATGCAGGGCAGGAACATCGGCGACCTGCTCAACGCGCAGGGCGTGAGCTGGGGCTGGTTCCAGGGCGGCTTCCGCCCGTCCACCCCGTGGGACGGCAAGCAGGGCGACTACGCGTCCTGCGCCGGCAGCACGCACACCAACGTGGCCGGTGCGTCCTCGGTGGACTACAGCCCGCACCACTCGCCGTTCCAGTACTACAAGTCGACGTCGAACCCGCACCACCTGGCGCCGGAGAACACCGCCGAGATCGGCCACGACGGTCAGGCCAACCACAACTACGACCTGACCGACTTCGACGCCGCGCTCAAGGCGGGCAACCTGCCGGCCGTCAGCTTCCTGAAGGCCGCGGAGTTCCAGGACGGCCACGGCGCCTACTCCGACCCGATCGACGAGCAGAACTTCCTGGTCAAGGAGATCAACCAGCTCCAGCAGTCGCCGGAGTGGAAGGACACCGCGGTCGTCGTCTCCTACGACGACTCCGACGGCTGGTACGACCACGCCTACGCCGAGCCGCAGAACGGCTCGACGGACACCAAGGCCGGCTCCAACGGCAAGGCGATCGACAGCCCGGCCTGCCAGGCGGGCCCGAAGGCGGCCGGCGGCTACGCCGACCGCTGCGGCCCCGGCACGCGGCAGCCGCTGCTGGTGATCTCGCCCTACAGCAAGACCAACTCGGTGGACCACACCCGCACCGAGCAGACCTCGATCACCAAGTTCATCGAGGACAACTGGAAGACCGGCCGCATCGGTGACGCGTCCTTCGACGCCCGCGCCAACACGCTGGACGGCGCCTTCGACTTCAAGCACCCGAACAACCAGCAGGTGCTGCTCAACGCCGACGGCTCGGTGAAGTCGGTCAAGCCGATCAGCAACCCCGGCAACGGCAACGCCAACGGCGGTGCGAACGCCAACGGCGGCGGCAACGGCAACGGCAACGCGAACAGCGGCGGCAGCAACGGCAGCAGCGGGCAGGGCACCGGCGGCAACAACGCCTCCACCCAGACGCTGGCCGAGACCGGTGGCACCTCCCCGGTGCTGCCCCTGGGCATCACCGCCGGCGTCCTGCTGGCCGGCGGCGGCGCCCTGTGGTACGCCCGCAGGCAGCGCGGCGGGACGGGCACCGCGGCCTGACGCACCCCGCGCGAGCGGCCCTGATCCGGCCGCACGGCCGAACCGGACCCCCTGACCCCGGTTCGCCCCCAGGGCCGCCCCGGCACACGCCGGGGCGGCCTTCGCGTGCCCGCGGCCGCCGGACGGGAACGGCCGCCTCCGCCGCTTCCGGCAGCCGGGTGGCCGGGGCCGCGTCGCAGCCGGGCGGGGCGTCGGAGCAGGCTTAGGGTCGCGGCATGGAGACCGCCGGATACCTGCCCGCGCTGCGCCGCGAGAGCGCCGCCTTCCGCGGCTGCCTGACCGGCGGCGACCCGGCGGCGCCGGTCCGGCACTGCCCCGGCTGGACGCTGCACGACCTGGCGGGCCACCTGGGCGCCGGGCACGGCAGGGCGGTCACCGCGATCAGGGCGCGCCGCCCGGCGCACCGCTCTCTTGTACCGCCGCGCGAGCCGGCGGCACTGCTGCGCTGGCTGGACGAGCGGTGCGCGGCGCTGCTCGCCGTCCTCAACGCCGATCCGGCCGGCCCCGCATGGACCTTCCACCCGCCGCACACCGTGGGCTTCTGGCAGCGGCGGCGCTGCCTGGAGACGCTGGTGCACCGCTGGGACGCCCAGCTCGCGGCGGGCGGCACGCCCGGCCCCCTCGACCCGGAGCTGGCCGCGGACGGGGTCGCCGAGGTGCTGGACACCTTCGCGCCGCGGCAGGTCGCTGTGGGCCGCGCCCCGGCGCCGCCGTGCGCGGTGACCTTCGAGGCGACCGACACCGGCGGGTCGTGGACGTACGGGCCGGGCGCGCCGGCCGCCGCCGTCACCGGGCGGGCCGAGGAGCTGCTGCTGATGCTGTGGCGGCGGCTTCCGGCCGGTGACCCGGGGCTGGTGTGGAAGGGCGACCGGGCCGCGGCGGACGCCGTGCTGCGCGGGCCGCTGGTGCCCTGAGCGCCTCCCGCCCGCGGGTGCGTACCGCCGTCGCGCAACGGGAACGGCCGCTTCCGCGTTCACGGCCTGAAGGGTGCTCAACACCGCCGTCGCCGCGCGGCACCCGCACGGCCGGGGTAGGCGCGGGGGACGGCGTCCGGCGCGCCGGGCGCCCGCATCGATATGCGCTGGTCAAGGCGTCGGCTTCAACTTCTGTCGCAAGTTTCGGGCTCTTTGCCGGACTTGTTGGCCCTTCACCTTTTCGCCGCAGCGGCTTCGCGCACAACTCTTGACATGGATGAAACACAGGGAGAAACATCACCGTGTGTGCCGGGAGAGCGCTCTCATTTCCTCGGGTTTCCGCCGGGAGAGCGCTCACCACAGCGTCTTCCGGCACCTGACGAACCGTCCGGACGCGTGTGCGCCCGGGCGCGCACCCTCTGCCCCCCACCTGTGGAACCAGGAGAGTTGCCCATGCTCGCTCCCCCCACCGGAACGGCCGCACCGAGACCCTCGGTGCTGTCGAACCGGCGCAAGGTGGCCGCGGCGCTGATCACCGCACTGATCGCCTCGCTGCTGCTCTTCGTGCCCATGCGCTCGGCACACGCGGCCGACACCCTGCTGTCGCAGGGGAAGACCGCGACCGCGTCCTCCACCGAGAACGCCGGCACCCCCGCCTCCGCGGCCGTCGACGGCAACACCGGCACCCGCTGGTCCTCCGCCGCCAGCGACCCGCAGTGGCTCCAGGTCGACCTCGGCGCCACCGACACCATCAGCTCCGTCACCCTCAACTGGGAGACCGCCTACGCCAAGGCCTACCAGATCCAGACCTCGGCCGACGGCACCAACTGGACCGGCATCTACACCACCACCACCGCCACCGGCGGCATACAGAACCTCACCGTAAACGGTTCCGGGCGCTATGTCCGGATCTACACCACAGCCCGCGCCACCCAGTACGGCGTCTCCCTCTGGGAGTTCCAGGTCTACGGCACCACCGGCGGCGGCACGAACCCGGGCGCGGGCACCCTGCTGTCCCAGGGGAAGACGGCGACGGCCTCCTCCACCGAGAACGCCGGCACGCCGGCCTCCGCGGCCGTCGACGGCAACACCGGCACCCGCTGGTCCTCCGCCGCGAGCGACCCGCAGTGGCTCCAGGTCGACCTCGGCGCCACCGCGACCCTCACGTCCGTGACCCTCAGGTGGGAGGCGGCGTACGCCAAGTCCTTCAAGATCCAGACCTCGGCGGACGGCAGTACCTGGACCGACGTCTACTCCACCACCACCGGCACCGGCGGCACGCAGACGCTCGACGTCTCGGGCAGCGGGCGCTACGTGCGGATGTACGGCACCGTCCGCGCCACCGGTTACGGCTACTCGCTGTGGGAGTTCCAGGTCTACGGCACCACCGGCGGCGGCACGACCACCCCGCCCACCACCGACCCGGGCGGCCCGATCCAGGGCGGCGGCGACCTCGGCCCGAACGTCAAGGTCTTCGACCCGTCGAGCGCGAACATCCAGGGCCAGCTGGACCAGATCTTCCAGCAGCAGGAGAGCAACCAGTTCGGCGACGCCCGCTACCAGGTTTTCTTCAAGCCCGGCACCTACAACGGCCTCAACGACCAGGTCGGCTTCTACACCTCGGTCTCGGGCCTGGGCAAGAACCCCGACGACGTCCAGATCAACGGTGACATCACCGTGGACGCCGGCTGGTTCAACGGCAACGCCACCCAGAACTTCTGGCGCTCGGTGGAGAACCTGGCCGTGAAGCCGGTGAGCGGCGACGACCGCTGGGCCGTCGCGCAGGCCGCGCCCTTCCGCCGCGTCCACGTCGAGGGCGGCCTGAACCTGGCGCCCAACGGCTACGGCTGGGCGTCCGGCGGCTACATCGCCGACAGCAAGATCGACGGCACCGTCGGCCCGTACTCGCAGCAGCAGTGGTACACCCGCGACAGCTCCGTCGGCGGCTGGACCAACGGCGTGTGGAACATGGTCTTCTCGGGTGTCCAGGGCGCTCCGGCGCAGGGCTTCCCGAACCCGGTCTACACGACGCTGAACACCACCCCGGAGTCGCGCGAGAAGCCGTACATGTACCTGGACGGCAGCAACTACGCGGTGTTCGTGCCCGGCCTGCGCACCAACGCCAGCGGCGTGTCGTGGCCCAACACCCCGGGGACGTCCCTGCCGCTGAGCCAGTTCTACGTGGCCCACCCGGGTGACACCGCGGCGCACATCAACGCGGCGCTCGCCCAGGGCCTGAACCTGCTGCTCACGCCGGGCATCTACCACGTCGACCAGCCGATCAACGTCACCCGCGCCAACACCGTGGTGCTCGGCCTGGGTTACGCCACGGTCATCCCGGACAACGGCGTGGACGCGGTGAAGGTCGCGGACGTCGACGGCGTGCGCCTGGCCGGCTTCCTGATCGACGCCGGCACCGGCAACTCCGCCCAGCTGCTGCAGGTGGGCGCTCCCGGCTCGTCCGCGAGCCACGCGTCCAACCCGACCACCGTCCAGGACGTCTTCGCCCGGATCGGCGGCGCGGGCCCCGGCAAGGCGGACACCGCGTTCGAGATCAACAGCAACGACGTGATCGTCGACCACACCTGGCTGTGGCGCGCCGACCACGGCGCCGGAGTCGGCTGGACCACCAACCCGGCCAACTACGGCATGAAGGTGAACGGCAACAACGTGCTGGCCACCGGCCTGTTCGTGGAGCACTTCGAGAAGTACGACGTCGAGTGGCACGGCCAGAACGGCAAGACGATCTTCTTCCAGAACGAGATCGCCTACGACCCGCCGAACCAGGCGGCGATCCAGAACGGCAGCATCCGCGGTTACGCGGCCTACAAGGTCGACGACAACGTGACCTCGCACGAGGGCTGGGGTCTGGGCAGCTACTGCAACTTCACCGCCGATCCGACGATCGTCCAGGACCACGGTTTCGAGGCCCCGACGACGGCGGGCGTGAAATTCCACGACCTGCTGGTGGTGTCGCTCGGTGGCATGGGCCAGTACGCCCACGTCATCAACAGCACCGGTCCCGGCACCTCGGGCACCAGCACGGTGCCGTCGACGGTCACCTCGTACCCGTAGCCGCGCGGCGGTGAGGGCCGCCACGCGGTCGTCGGACACGACGGCCTGACGGACCGAGGGGGCCGCCGTCCCGGGAGACCGGGACGGCGGCCCCTGCCCTGTCCCCGGTGGGGGGCGGGGACACGGCGGTGCGGCAGCGGCTCTCCGGCGCAGGGTGGGAGCGCTCCCATCCTGCGGCGGACGCCTTCCCCCGGAATCGTTGCGTCCAAGGGGTTTACGCGGCGGCGGCTCTGGTGCGGCCTCAGACGTCGACTCCCGACGACCGAACGGTGGACGGCACCGCAACACATGGAAACCAGCCGCCCCATGTGCCGTCAAGGGTCCGTCACGGCTTCATGAGATGAACGCGCGCTCCGGCTCATTCCCCGGCGGGAATTGTCCGGCCCGTCCGGACCCAGCAGGCTCGGGGGCGTACCCGGCGCACCGCGCACGACGACTGGGGGGGGGGGGGGGGGGGGGGGGGGGGGGGGGGGGGGGGGGGGGGGGGGGGGGGGGGGGGGGGGGGGGGGGGGGGGGGGGGGGGGGCACG
>NZ_JBIRRA010000003.1:221753-249043 GCF_044333485.1 Streptomyces sp. NPDC020983
CCCGCCCCGCCCGCCCCCCGCCCGCCCCCCCCCCCCCGCCCGCGCCCCCCCCCCCGCCCCCCCGCCCCCCCCCCCCCCCCCCCCCCCCCCCCCCCCCCGTGAGGTGGCACCCATGCCCGACACCACGCTCGACACCTTCGCCGACCGCTACATCGCGGTCTGGAACGAGCCCGACCCCGACGCCCGGCGCAAGGCCGTCGAAGGCCTCTGGGCCGAGGACGCCCTGCAGGTCCTCCAGCCGCCGCAGACGATGCGGGAGGAGGCGCAGAAGGTGGGCATGCGCACCGTGGTCCTCGAAGCACGCGGGCACGACGCCCTGGAATTCCGGGTCCGCACGGCCTACGAGGAGTTCGTCGCGCCCGGAGAGGCGGAATTCCGCCTCCACGGGGACGTGCAGCGGCTGCACGACGTCGTCCGCTTCAGCTGGGTCTACACCCCGCTCGGCGGCGGCGAACCGCAGGGCGGCGGGCTCCAGGTCCTGCTGCTCGCCCCCGACGGCCGGATCGCCACCGACTACCAGTTCATCGGCCTGTGACCGGACGCCCCGGGCCCGCACGAACCGCCGGCGCCGCGGGCGGCCCGGGGCCCGTCAGGGCGTCAGGCGGCGAAGGCACGTGCCAGCCGGGCGCTCTGGGCGGGCGACAGCTCCCGGTCGACCGCCGGTATGAGGCCGCGCCGCTCGTGCGCCACGTACAGGTCGATCTCACCGAGCACCCCTGACGCCGACACGTTGAAGGTGTCCTCCGGCTGCTCGCGCGTGATCAGGTCGTCGAGATTCGCCTGGAGCCGCTCACCCTCCTCACGGTCCTCCCGCACCACGTCGGCCGCCGCGTGCCGCTCGTCCAGCGCCTGCCGGGCGGTCTTCTCCGTCGCCTGGAAGTGCCGGGCCAGGGCGTTGGCCACCGGGCGCAGATCCGCCCGGGTGGGCATGGTGGTGTCGTCGTGGCGCAGGTAGTCCACCATCCTGTGGAGCGCGTCGCCGGACTCCTGGATGCGCGCGGACAGCCCCTCGTGGTGGTCCCTGGCCGCGACCTCGGCCTCGACGTCGGCCTTCGCGCGCTCGTCGAAGTAGGCCGCCTGGCCGCGGATGTTCGCCGGTCCGGCGATGCGGTCGTGCTCGGGAACGCCCGGGGTGTCCTCGGGCCTCATCAATCCGCTCATCGCACTGCTCCTTGCCTTCACTGCGGTCCTGACCGGTCTTCCTCCCTGCCCCTGCCGCGCGGGCCCGGGGGCGCGCACCGGGACGCCCGGCACCGACCGGCCGCCCGGGGGCTACTCCTCCGGCTCGGGCCAGTCCGCGTCCGACACCGTGTGCATGGCCGCCTCCTCCGCGGACGCGGCGGCGCCGTCGATGCCGACGTCGGCGCCGGCCATCCCGTCCCTGCGCACGTGCACCCCCTCGTCCGGGGCGACGATGCGCCCGGAACGCGCCTCCCCCGCCTCCACGTCGATCAGCTCCCCGTCGGAGTCCGGGTCGTCCCCGAGGCCGTCGCCGTCCTGCGGCCTCACGTCGGGCCGCTCGCGGGACAGCCGCTCGTCCAGGTTCTCCCCGGCCTCCTGCTCGGCCGCGGTGGTGCCGTACTCGTCGACGGCGCGGGGCTTTTCGGGGGGCGAGTACCCCTCGTCGAGGACGTCGTCCGGGCCGCCGACGACAAGGGTGTCCTCCGGTTCCAGCGGGCCCGCGTCCTCCACGATCTCGCTGCCGTCCGACTGCGGCTGGTAGACGTCGTCGCCCATCGTGCCGTCGATCCGCTCGGTCATCTCGCCGCACCTGCCTCCTCCACCGGCCTGGCACCTCCGCGGGCCGCGGCCCGCGGAACGGCGGCCGGACCTGCCGTGTCGGGCGCACGCTGCACGATTGACCACCGTCCTTCCTGCTCAGGAGGGGTCGGCCCGCGCTGCCGCCGCGCCACCGCGGCGGCTCGGCGGGTCGTCCACCCGCTCGCCTGCCCGTACGGCCGGGGCGGAAACCGGCCGGGGCGCCGTCCGTGCCATTCCCCCGGACGGCCCACCTCCATGATGCGGCGGCGTCTCCCGCGGCGCCTGCGGGCGGCCCCGGCGGCCCGCGTCACGCCACGCCGCGCGGGCGGAACTGGACGCTGATCCGGCCGCCCACCGCCGCCCGCGTCTTGGGTATCGCGTGGTCCCACGTCCGCTGGCAGCTGCCGCCCATCACGATCAGATCCCCGTGGCCCAGCGGCACCTTCCGGGCCGGTGCCCCGCCGCCGCGCGGGCGCAGCAGCAGGGGCCGCGGCTCGCCCAGCGAGAGGATCGCGACCATCGTGTCGTGGGTGGCGCCGCGCCCGAAGCGGTCGCCGTGCCAGGCCACGCTGTCCCGCCCGTCCCGGTAGTAGCACAGCCCCGCGCTGACGAAGGGCTCCCCCAGCTCGGCGGCGTAGTGCCCGCTCAGGCGCTCGCGCGCGTCGGCGAGCACGGGATCGGGCAGCGGCGCGCCCGCGCCGTAGTGCGCGAGCAGCCGGGGCACCGCCACCACGCTGTCGTACATCGTGCGGCGCTCCTCGCGCCACGGCACGCGTGCGGCCAGCTCCGCGAACAGGTCGTCGGCGCCGCTGAGCCAGCCCGGCAGGACGTCGATCCACGCCCCGTCGCCCAGCGGGGTGCGGCGCAGCCCGTCCAGACCGCCCAGGAGCGGGGCGCCGGCGGCGAAGAGTGATGTCTGCTGATGGATCATGCCACCACCATAACGCCGGATCGCACACCTTTTCGATTCCCCGTTCGAGTGAACCCGCACCGGCCGCCCGGAGAGGGGCGGGAGCCCGCCCCTCCGAACCCGCGCGTCCGCGCCGCGCCCGGCGCAGGATGGAGGCATGCTCTTCGCGGAAGTCGCCCGGCTCTCCCGGGACGTCGCTGCCACGTCGTCGCGCTCGCGCAAGACCGAGCTGCTCGCGGCCTTCTTCCGGGAGGCGGAGGCGGGCGACGTACCGGTCGCCATCGCGTATCTCGCCGGCCGGCTGCCGCAGGGGCGGCTCGGCGTCGGCTGGGCGGCGCTGCGTGACCGGGCCGCGCCCGCCGCCGAGCCGCGGCTGACCGTCGCCGAGGTGGACGCGGCGCTCACCGAGGTCGCCGGCGTGGCGGGGCAGGGCGCCCAGGCCGGGCGGCGCGCCCTGCTCCAGGACCTGATGGGCGCCGCCACCGCCGGGGAGCAGGAGTACCTGATCGCCCTGATCACCGGCGAGGTCCGGCAGGGCGCGCTGGACGCCGCGGCGGCGGAGGGCCTGGCGGCGGCGACCGGGGCGCCGCCCGCGGACGTCCGGCGGGCGGTGATGCTGGCCGGCGCGCTCGAACCCGTCGCGCAGGCCCTGCTCGCCCAGGGCCCCGGCGCGCTCGCCCGCTTCCGGCTCACCGTCGGCCGCCCGCTGCTGCCGATGCTCGCCGCGTCCGCCAGGTCCGTGGCCGAGGCGGTCGGCAAGGCGGGCGGGCCGTGCGCGGTGGAGGAGAAGCTGGACGGCATCCGTGTCCAGGCCCACCGCGACGGCGACGACGTGCGGCTCTTCACGCGCACCCTGGACGACGTCACCGACCGGCTGCCAGAGGTCGTCGCGACCGTGCGGGCGCTGACCGGCACACGCTTCGTCCTCGACGGCGAGGTGCTCGCCTTCGGCGAGGACGGGCGGCCCCGGCCCTTCCAGGAGACCGCCGGCCGGGTCGGCTCGCGCGTCGACGTCGCGGCGGCCGCGCGCGCCCTGCCCGTCTCCGCCGTCTTCTTCGACGTGCTCTCCGCCGGCGGCCGCGACCTGCTCGACCTCCCCTACGCCGCGCGGCACGCCGAGCTGGCGGCGATCGTGCCGCCCGCGGTACGGGTGCGGCGGGCGCTCGTCGCCGACCCCGCGGACCCGGCGGCGCTGCGCACCGCCGAGGACTTCCTGGCGGCGACGCTGGACCGCGGCCACGAGGGCGTCGTCGTCAAGGCCGAGGACGGGCCCTACGCGGCCGGCCGCCGCGGGGCCTCGTGGATCAAGGTCAAGCCCGTGCACACGCTCGACCTCGTGGTCCTGGCCGCGGAGTGGGGGCACGGGCGGCGCACCGGCCGGCTGTCGAACCTCCACCTCGGGGCGCGGGCCGAGGACGGCACCTTCGTCATGGTCGGCAAGACCTTCAAGGGCCTCACCGACGC
Organism: Streptomyces sp. NPDC020983; assembly: GCF_044333485.1. NCBI lineage: Bacteria > Bacillati > Actinomycetota > Actinomycetes > Kitasatosporales > Streptomycetaceae > Streptomyces > Streptomyces sp. NPDC020983. Next base: position 225,889 of record NZ_JBIRRA010000003.1, read on the forward strand.
GATGCTCGCGTGGCAGACGGAACGCCTGCGGGAGCTCGCGGTGCGCGACGACGGCCACGTGGTGACCGTCCGCCCCGAACTCGTCGTCGAGATCGCCTACGACGGGGTGCAGCGGTCCCCCCGCTACCCGGCGGGGCTCACGCTGCGGTTCGCGCGGGTCGTCCGCTACCGGGAGGACAAGCGGGCGGAGGAGGCGGACACGGTGTCCGCCGTCCGGGCCGCGCACGGGGGCTGAGGCAGCCTGGCGCCGCCCGGCGGGGCGGACCGTGCGGCGGCCCCGGCCGGGTGCGCTCCCCGGCGCCGGCCGCACGGCAGCCGCAGCGGGGCGCGCCCGACGGGGCGCGCGACGCCCGTGCGCGGCCCTTCGCGCCCGGAGGGGGCGTCAGCGGGAGGTCAGGCGGAAGGCCGCTTCCTCCTCCTGGTCGCCGGAGGCCGTGCCCGTCACCTTGACGGTGAAGGACTCCGCCAGCGCTTCGCGGAGCCGGTCGACGGCGTGGTAGCCGCCCTGGGCGGTGAGCTTGACCGGGGAGGTCAGCGGGGCCGGGCCGCCGGGCAGGGCGAGCGTGCGGGAGACGTCGAAGGTCGCCGACCAGACGATCGGGGATCCGTCCGCGGCCTCCGCCGGTTCGTCGCCGGCCGCGCGGTCACCCGCGAAGCTGGTGCGGAGCGCGTCGAGGACGGTCTTGGCGTCCTCCTTCGTGCAGCCGTCGATGATGACGGTGACCTGGGCCGTCGGCTCTGCGGACTGTTCGGGTGCCGTACTCACGGGGTGTCCTTCCGTCGCATGGGGTACCGCTGCCCCGCTGAGCGCATTTCCGCTCGCAGGCGGACGAAACACCGGGTCACCCGAACGGCGGGGCGCACGTCCGCGACAATGGAGCATGCCGTCTCGTGCCGCCCGCCTCCCGGTCCCCTGCCCCTGCGGCCTGCCCGCCGCCTACGCCGACTGCTGCGGCGCCCTGCACCAGGGCCGCGCCCAGGCCGTCACCGCCGAGCAGCTCATGCGGTCGCGTTACGCCGCCTTCGCCGTACGCGACACCGGCTACCTCCTGCGCAGCTGGCACTCCACGACGCGGCCGCGCGAGCTGGACCCCGGCCGCGACGTCCGGTGGACCGATCTCGACATCCTCGGCAGCACCGGGGGAAGCGCCTTCCACACCGAGGGCACGGTCGAGTTCCGCGCCCGCTACCGGCACCGCGGCGGTGAGGGTGTGCAGCACGAGGACAGCCGCTTCGTCCGCGAGGACGGGCTGTGGGTGTACGTGGGCGAGGCCGGGCGGCCCGGCCGGTGACCGCGGCACGGGGGAACGGGCTCGACCCCGCGGTCCGCACCGCGCTCGCCGAGGAGCTGCTGACCGCGCTGCCCGCCGCGTGCCCCGGCTCCACCGCGCGGCTGGGCGGCTCGCTCGCGGCGGGAACGGCGGACGCCTACAGCGACATCGACATCGCCTGGCGGGTGCCCGCCGCGGACTTCGCGCGGTGCGTGGAGGGGACGCGGCGCACGCTCGGCCGGGTCGGGCCGCTGCTGTCGCTGCGCTGCGACCCCGACCACGCCGCGGAGCCGGGGCAGCGGCTGTTCTTCGCCGCCTTCCGCGGGCTGCCGCTCTTCTGGCGGCTGGATCTCGTCGTCCTGGCGGACGCGCCGGAGGCGGCCACCGTCCCGCGGGGCGAGGTGGCCGACCCGTGGTCGCCCGCGGCGAGCGCGCTCGCCAACGCGGTGGGGGCGGTCAAGGCACTGTGCCGGGACCGCCCGGACCTGGCGCGCGGGCTGGTCGACCGGGGGCTGCGCCGGGTCGGCGTGCGCATCGCCCTCACGGGCGTGTGGCGCACGGATGTGGCGCGGCTCGTCGCCGCGTCCGTCGCCGCCGATCCCGCGCAGCAGCGGCTCGCCTCCGCGGTGGAGGCCCTGGCCGCCGAACTCCTCCCCCGCTGACGGCCGCCCCGGGGCGGCGGCCCGGGGCGGCGGCCCGGGGCGGCCGTCGCCTCACCCCGTGGGGCGCCCCGCGTCGTAGGAGAGGAATCCGCGCTGGAAGAGGCCCACGCACGTGATCGCGGCGATGCAGGCGAGGCCGCCGCCGACGACGGCGGCGGTGGGGGTGAACAGGTCGGCGGCGGAGCCGGCGAGGAAGTCGCCGAGGCGGGGGCCGCCGACCACGACGACGAGGAAGACGCCCTGGAGGCGGCCGCGCATGTCGTCGGGCGCGGCGGACTGGAGCATGGTGTTGCGGAAGACCATGCTCACGGTGTCGGCGCATCCGGCGAGGGCGAGGAAGAGCAGCCCCAGCAGCAGGTTGCGGGTGAGGCCGAAGACGGCGACGGCGGCGCCCCACGAGGCCACGGCGAGCAGCACCGCGAAGCCCTGGCGGCGGACACGGCCGAGCCAGCCGGAGAAGACGCTGCCGAGCAGGGCCCCGACGGCGGGCGCGGCCGCGAGCAGGCCGACGGTGCGGGTGTCGCCGCCGTACCAGAGTCCGGCGACGGCGGGGAAGAGGACCCGGGGCTGGGCCAGCACCATGGCGGCGAGGTCGGTGACGAACGTGGTCCGCAGGTTCGGCCGGGCGGCGAGGTAGCGCAGGCCCTCGGCGACGGAGGGGCGGCGGCGCGCGGCACCTTCGCCCTCGCCGGGGAGCATCGCCGGCAGCCGCCACATCGCGTACAGGGAGGCGGTGAAGGCGGCGGCGTCGATGAGGTAGGCGGCCTGGTAGCCCCACAGGCCGACGAAGACACCGCCGAGCATGGGCCCGGCCATCTGCCCGACGCCGCCGGACAGCGAGGCGAGGGCGTTGGCGGCGGGCAGCTGCTCGGGCCGCAGCAGCCGGGGGATCATGGAGGAGCGGGCCGGGGAGTTCATGGCGAAGCACACGGCCTGGAGGGCCACGATCGCGTAGAGCAGGCCCACGACCCGCAGGTGGGCGATGGCCGTGACGGCGAGCGCGACGGACAGCACGGTGGAGCCGGCCGCGGTGACGAGGCCGAGCCGGCGCCGGTCGACGACGTCCGCGACGGCCCCGCCGTAGAGGCCGAAGACGATCAGGGGCCCGAGCGAGCAGAGGCCGACGAGGCCGACGTAGAAGCTGGAGCCGGTGATCGCGTAGACCTGGAGGGCGACGGCCATGGCCGTCATCTGCTGGCCCGTGTAGGACACCGCGTTGCCGAACCACAGCCGCCGGAAGTCGGGGCTGTCGCGCAGCGGCCCGATGTCCGCGAGCAGCTGGCGGCGGCCGCCCGCGGGGGCGTCCGGAGGGGTCCCTGCCCCGGATGGCGCAGTCCGGTTCCGGCTGTCCTTCTTACTCTTGAGCACGGCAAACGGTAGCAACGCAGCCCGGCGCTGCCGCGGCCGGGGCGCTCGGCGGCAGCCGAACCGGGGGTGGCCGGAATGCGAATCTGGGGAAAAACCGGCTGGTGACCATCGTGGTGGCCGGAATACGCTGTGCGGGACGAACAGGCCCGGAGGGGATGTAACCGACCCCTTGTGCCCGTCCCGGAACGAGTCGCCACCTCGGCCCACCTTCCGGCTACAGCAACAGGCGCCACCGCGTCCGTACCGCCCGAAGTCAGATATCCCACCGGGCGCCCGACGCTGGGAGTGAACCGCGCCAGGGCGAACCCGGTCGACGCGACGCTAAGGAGAACGCGGTGTCTGGAGATCAGCTCACACAGGAGGAACCGGCGACCGAACGCGGCTTCGGCAGCGAGCGGCGCATCGTCCGGCTCGACGAGGAGGGACCGCTGAAGACGTGGTCCCGCTGTGCTCCGATCCGGCTCGCCGGGTACGAGGACGACCTCACCGAGACGCACATCCTGCGCAGTATCGACTAGTCGACTCATCCCCTTTCCGCACTTCGCGCCTCCCGTACCCCTCCCGCCCGACCGGCGAACGGCGCCAGGCCCGCGGGCCGGGCCGGGGACGTCCACCCAGGTCCCCGCCCGTCCCGCGGCAGCGGCGCGCACGCACGGCCCGCGCGTCCGGGCCCGCGTGGCGATGAGACGTGCGTGACATTCCCCGTGCAGCGTGCATGCACCCGCGGGGAGCGGGCATACGCGGGTCGACTTCACCGATCTTCGAGGAGTACGCGATGCTGATGGCTCACCCGACCGTGCTGCAGGACCTGGTGGAACGCTACGAGCTGCTCGCCTCGGCCGCAGACGGCACGGACCCGCGCATCGCCGGGCAACTGCGCGACACCGCCTACACGTTGTGCGTGTCGACCGGTACCCGGAACGTCGACGACGCACTGTCGGCGGCGCGCGCGCACATCATGGCGGCACAGGGTGCCGCGGACGGCGCGGCGGCCTGAGCCCGCACGGCGGCACGGCTGACGGCGCAGAAGGACACACGTTGGGATGAAATCCCCCGGCACCATGACCCGTTCGGCCCTCTGGGGCGTTGTCACGGGTAGCGGGCGCACGGCCCGTGACGGTGTCCGGAAGGCAGGAAACGAATGAACGGACTCGCCCGGAAGGGCCTTGTCTGCGCGGTGGTCGCCGGCGGTGTGCTGGCCTCCGCGGGGTACGCGCAGGCGGATTCCGCCGCCTCGGGTGACGCCACGGGCTCGCCGGGCATCCTGTCGGGCAATTCGGTGCAGGTGCCGGTCCACGTGCCGGCGAACGTGTGCGGGAACACGGTGGATGCGGCCGCCCTGCTCGACCCGGCGTTCGGCAACGACTGCGCGAACACCACGGCCGCCCCGCCCGTCCACACCCCCGTCCCGGCGCCGCCCGCCGAGCACACCCCGGCGCCGGTCGAGCTGGCGCACACCGGCGCGGGCGGCGCGGGCGCGACGGCGGCGGGCGGCGCGCTGCTGCTGCTCGGCGGCACGGTCCTCTACCGGCGGACGAGGCCCGCCGCCGGCCGCTGACCCGCGGCGGCCGGCCACCCGCGGACCACCCGGTCGGCCGCCGCCGCGTACTGCCCCGGCGGGCCGCGGGCGCCTATCGTCGGCACCGGAACGGCAGCGCGACGGCAGCGTGACGAGCGCCGGAGGACGGCGCAGGAGGGCGGCAGGCATGGCACAGGAGGTCCGCGGGGTGATCGCGCCGGGCAGGGGCGAGCGGGTGCGCGTCGAGACGGTGACGGTGCCCGATCCGGGGCCCGGCGAGGCGGTGGTGCGGGTCCAGGCGTGCGGGGTGTGCCACACCGACCTGCACTACAAGGAGGGCGGGATCGGGGACGACTTCCCGTACCTGCTCGGGCACGAGGCCGCCGGGATCGTCGAGGAGACCGGCCCGGGCGTCACCGAGGTGCGGCCGGGCGACTTCGTGGTGCTGAACTGGCGCGCGGTGTGCGGCCGCTGCCGGGCGTGCCTGCGCGGCCGGCCCTGGTACTGCTTCGACACCCACAACGCGCGGCAGAAGATGACGCTGGCCGACGGCACGGAGCTCTCGCCCGCGCTGGGCATCGGCGCCTTCGCCGAGAAGACGCTCGTCGCGGCGGGCCAGTGCACCAAGGTCGACCCGTCGGTGTCGCCGTCGGTCGCGGGGCTGCTCGGCTGCGGGGTGATGGCCGGGATCGGGGCCGCGCTCAACACCGGGGCCGTCGGGCGCGGGGACTCCGTCGCGGTGATCGGCTGCGGCGGTGTCGGCAACGCGGCGGTCGCCGGGGCGCGGCTGGCCGGGGCCGCCCGGATCATCGCGGTGGACGTCGACGACCGCAAGCTCGCGACCGCGTCCGCGCTCGGCGCCACCCACACCGTCAACGCGCGCGCCGGGGACCCGGTGGCGGCGATCCGCGAGCTGACCGGCGGTTTCGGCGCGGACGTGGTGATCGAGGCCGTGGGCCGCCCGGAGACGTACGAGCAGGCCTTCTACGCCCGGGACCTGGCCGGCACGGTGGTGCTGGTCGGGGTGCCCACGCCGGAGATGCGGCTCGAACTGCCGCTGCTGGACGTCTTCGGCCGCGGCGGGGCGCTCAAGTCCTCCTGGTACGGCGACTGCCTGCCCTCGCGGGACTTCCCGATGCTCGTCGACCTGCATCTGCAGGGGCGCCTGGACCTGGGCGCGTTCGTGAGCGAGACCGTCGCGCTGGACGAGGTCGAGGACGCCTTCGCCCGGATGCAGGCCGGGGACGTGCTGCGGTCGGTCGTCGTCATGTGAGGCACGCGGCCGCAGCGTACGGGCCGGAAACGCCCGGGCGCCGCAGGCCGGACACGCCCTAGGGTGGTGGCGCGCGCGATCGGAAACGGGCAGCACCTCGACGGCGAGGTGCTGTTCGGCGCGTCCGCACGCACCACCGCGAAGACGTGATTCGAGGAGCCTGCAATGGCGTTGCCGCAAGGCACGCTCAGCCACCGCTACCGTGGCGAGCACCCCGTACGAACCCTCCTCTACCTCTTCCATCCCGACCGGCGGCGGGTCGCCCTGGCCGTCGCCGCCTTCTTCGGCAAGCACACCCCGGTGTGGCTGCTGCCGCTGATCACCGCGAACGTCGTGGACGTCGTCGTCCAGCACCGGCCGGTCCACATCCTGTGGTGGAACTCCGCGGTCCTGCTGGTGATCCTCGTACTCAACCTGCCGCTGCACCTGACGTACGTGCGCTGCATGCAGGGCTCCATACGCCGCACCGGCACCCGGCTGCGCAGCGCGCTGTGCCACCGCATGCAGCAGCTCTCGATCGGCTACCACTCACGGGTGAGCGCCGGGGTGCTCCAGGCGAAGGTGATCCGGGACGTCGAGACGATCGAGACCGCGGCGCAGCAGACCGCGGACAACGGGCTGGCGGCCCTGGCCACGCTGAGCGGCGGCCTGGTGGTCATCGGCGTGCAGGCGCCCGCCTTCCTGCCGGTGTACCTGGTGGTGGTGCCGGCCTCGGCGGTGCTCGTGGTCAGGCTGCGGCGCCGGCTGCGGCACCGCAACGAGTCCTTCCGGCAGCAGGTCGAGCAGCTGTCCTCACGGGTCAACGAGATGACGGCGCTGATCCCGATCACCCGCGCGCACGGACTGGAGAACACCGCGCTGCACCGCGTGGACCGCACCCTCGGCGAGGTGCTGCACGCGGGGCTGCGGCTGGACCGGCTCAACGGCTGGTTCGGCTCGATCGCCTGGATCCTGCTCAACGCGATCGGCGTGGCCTGCCTGTCGGGCTCGGCGCTGGTGGCGTACTACGGCTGGCTGAGCGTCACGCCGGGGACCGTGGTGATGCTCAGCGCGTACTTCTCCAGCCTGACCGGCTCGGTCACCACGCTGCTGACGCTCACGCCGCAGATCGGCAAGGGACTGGAGTCGGTGCGCTCGATCGGCGAGGTGCTCCAGGCGCCGGACCTGGAGCAGAACGACGGCAAGGCGTCCGTCGAGGGCGTGACGGGCCGGTTCGAGTTCCGCGGTGTGGGCCACACCTACCCCGAGGCGGACCGCCCGTCGGTGACCGGCTTCGACCTGGACGTGCGGCCCGGCGAGACGATCGCGCTGGTCGGCGGGTCGGGCGCGGGCAAGTCGACGGTGCTCAACCTGGTGATCGGCTTCCTGCGCCCGACCGAGGGCAGCATCCTGCTGGACGGTGTCGACATGGAGACACTCGACCTGCGCGACTACCGCAACTGGCTGTCGGTGGTGCCGCAGGAGTCGATCCTGTTCGAGGGCAGCATCCGGGAGAACGTCACCTACGGCATGGAAGGGGTGCCGGACGAGCGGGTGCGGGCGGCGCTGCGGGACGCCAACGCGCTCGAGTTCATCGACCGGCTGCCGCAGGGCCTGGACACCGTCGTCGGCGAGCGCGGCGCGCGGCTGTCCGGCGGCCAGAAGCAGCGCCTGGCGATCGCCCGCGCGCTCATCCGGGACCCGCGCGTGCTGGTGCTGGACGAGGCGACCTCCGCGCTGGACTCGCGCTCGGAGGCACTGGTGCAGCAGGCGCTGACCCGGCTGGTCCGCGGCCGCACGGTCTTCGTGGTGGCCCACCGGCTGTCGACGATCCGGGGCGCCGACCGGATCGTGGTGATGGACGAGGGCCGCGTCGTGGAGGTCGGCTCGCACGCCGAACTGCTGCGCAGCGGCGGCGCGTACGCGGGGCTCCAGGCCGCGCAGCTCGCCTGAGCGCGCGGGGCGGGGGCGCGGTCCGCGCCCCCGCCCCGCGCACCGCGTCAGCCCCCGAGCACCGAGTCGACGAGGGACTTCGCCTCCTGCTGCACCTCGGCGAGGTGGTCGGCGCCGAGGAAGGACTCGGCGTAGATCTTGTAGACGTCCTCGGTGCCGGACGGCCGGGCGGCGAACCAGGCGTTGTCGGTGCAGACCTTGATGCCGCCGAGCGGCGCCCCGTTGCCGGGCGCCTCGTTGACGACCGCGGTGACCGGCTCGCCGGCCAGCTCCCTGGCCGGGACCTGGCCGGGCGACAGCTTGCCGAGCGCCGCCTTCTGCTCGCTGCCGGCGGGCGCGTCGATCCGGGCGTAGGCGGGGGTGCCGAAGCGCTCGGTGAGCGCGGTGTAGTGCTCGGAGGGGGTCCGGCCGGTCACGGCGGTGATCTCGGCGGCGAGCAGCGCCAGCAGGATGCCGTCCTTGTCGGTCGTCCACACCGAGCCGTCGCGGCGCAGGAAGGACGCGCCCGCCGACTCCTCGCCGCCGAAGGCGAGCGTGCCGCCGTAGAGCCCGTCCACGAACCACTTGAAGCCGACCGGCACCTCGGTGAGGGGCCGGCCGAGGTCGGCGACGACCTTGTCGATCATCGAGGACGACACCAGGGTCTTGCCGACGGCCAGTTCCGGTCCCCACTGCTCGCGGTGGGCGGACAGGTAGGAGATCGCCACGGCCAGGTAGTGGTTGGGGTTCATCAGGCCGCCGTCCGGTGTGACGATGCCGTGCCGGTCGGCGTCGGCGTCGTTGCCGGTGGCGACGGAGTAGTCGTCCTTGCGGTCGATGAGCGAGGCCATCGCGTAGGGCGAGGAGCAGTCCATGCGGATCTTGCCGTCCCAGTCCAGCGTCATGAAGCGCCAGGTCGGGTCGGTGGTGGGGTTGACGACCGTCAGGTCCAGGCCGTGCCATTCGGCGATGCGGCCCCAGTAGTCGACCGAGGCGCCGCCCAGCGGGTCGGCGCCGATGGTGACACCGGCCCGGCGCACCGCGACGAGGTCGAGGACGGAGGGGAGGTCGTCGACGTAGCGGCCGAGGAAGTCGTAGCGGCCGGTGGTGTCGGCGGCGAGCGCCCGCGTGTAGCCGATCCTCCGGACGCCCCTGAGGCCGTCGGCGATGAGCTGGTTGGCCCGGTCCTGGATCCAGGAGGTGGCGTCGGAGGCGGCGGGGCCGCCGTTCGGCGGGTTGTACTTGAAGCCGCCGTCCGAGGGCGGGTTGTGCGACGGGGTGACGACGACGCCGTCCGCGAGGCCCGAGGTGCGGCCGCTGTTGTACGTGAGGATGGCGTGCGAGACGGCGGGGGTGGGGGTGTAGCCGTCGTTCTCGTCGAGCAGCACCGTCACCCCGTTGGCGGCGAAGACCTCCAGGGCCGTCACCCGGGCGGGCTCGGACAGGGCGTGGGTGTCCACGCCGAGGAAGAGCGGGCCGTCGGTGCCCTGCCGGCCGCGGTAGTCGCAGATGGCCTGGCTGGTGGCGGCGATGTGGTCCTCGTTGAAGGCGGTCGCGAGCGACGAGCCGCGGTGCCCCGACGTCCCGAACACCACCCGCTGCGCCGGCTCGGCGGGGTCGGGCCGCAGCGTGTAGTAGGCCGTGACCAGGCGGGACACGTCCACCAGGTCCTCGCTACGGGCGGGCTTACCGGCACGCTGGTGCGCCATTCACGTCTCCTCGGCTGCTCGGTCGCGTCGGTCGGGTCCGGCTCGCAGTGTGCGGCGGGCTCGCCGACCATTGTCATCCCTGCCCCGCCACCGCCCGTTGCTACCCGGCCATATGACGCGCCGGGGCCTAATGTGACGTCATGGACCAGGATTCGAGCGGGGCCGGCGTCCCCCTGGCGTCGGCGGCCGGGCGGTGGGTGCTGGCCTGCTCGGTACTGGGCTCGGGGATGGCGCTGCTGGACGGCACGATCGTCAACATCGCGCTGCCGCGGATCGGGGAGGACCTGGACGCCCCGCTGTCGGCGCTGCAGTGGACGGTCAACGGCTACATGCTCACCCTCGCCGGGCTGATCCTCCTCGGCGGCAGCCTCGGCGACCGCTACGGGCGCCGCCGGGTCTTCGTCACCGGCGTGGTGTGGTTCGCGCTGGCCTCGGCGCTGTGCGGGATCGCACCGAACGACGGGGTGCTGATCGGCGCCCGCGCGCTGCAGGGGGTGGGCGGGGCGCTGCTGACGCCGGGGTCGCTGGCCCTGGTGCAGTCGACCTTCCGGGAGGACGACCGGGCGAAGGCGGTCGGGGCGTGGTCGGGCCTGGGCGGTGTGGCGGGGGCGGTCGGGCCCTTCCTCGGCGGCTGGCTCGTGGACGGGCCGGGCTGGCGGTGGATCTTCCTGGTCAACCTGCCGATCGCCGCGGTCGTGGTGGTGATCGCGGTGCGCCACGTGCCGGAGAGCCGGGACCGCGGCGCCTCGGGCAGCTTCGACGTGCGGGGCGCGGCGCTCGCCGCGCTGTGCCTGGCCGGTGTCACGTACGCGCTGATCGCCGCGTCCGGCCACCCCTCGTGGACGGCCGTGGTGGTGCCCGCGCTCGGCGGCGTGGCCTGCGGCGCGGCCTTCCTGCGCACCGAGCGCCGCGTGCGGAACCCGATGCTGCCGCTGTCCGTCTTCTCGTCGCGGCTGTTCACCTCGATGAACGTGGTGACGCTGTGCCTGTACGCGGCGATCGGCGGCGTCTTCTTCATCCTGCCCGTGCAGCTGCAGATCGCCGCCGGCTACAGCGCGCTGCACGCGGGCCTGGCGACGCTGCCGGTCACGGCGCTGATGCTGCTGCTGTCGGCCCCGGCGGGCGGGCTCGCCCAGCGCATCGGGCCGCGGCTGCCGCTCACGGTGGGGCCGCTGGTGACCGCGGCCGGGCTGCTGCTGCTCGTCCGGCTGGGGCCGGGCTCGTCGTCGTACCTGCTGGACGTGCTGCCCGCGGTGGTGGTGCAGGGACTGGGGATGAGCATGTTCGTGGCGCCGCTGACGGCGACGGTGCTGGCGTCCGTGGACGTCGACCACGCCGGGATCGCCAGCGGCGTCAACAACGCGGCCGCGCGGGTGGCGCAGCTGCTGGTCGTGGCGGCGCTGCCGCTCGCGGTGGGGCTGTCGGACCAGGCCTACCGCTCGCCGCACCGGGTGGACGCGGCCTTCGGCAGAGCCATGCTGATCTGCGCCGGGCTGTGCGGGCTGTCCGCGCTGCTGGCCTTCGTGCTGGTGCCACGGCAGGCGCTGGGCGGGGAGCCGGGCGCGCGGCCCGCCGCCCGGCCGGAATGCCGCGCGAACTGCGGCGTTCCCGCCCCGCCGCTGGAGCCGGGCGGCCCGGCGCGCAAGGCGGCGGGCTGACGGCTGCGGGGCGGGCCCCGCGCCGCCTCAGGCCCGTGTCTGCTGCCCCGCCGGGTCCTGCGCGGACGGCGGGTCCGGCTGCGGGTCGGTGAGCAGCTGCTCCAGCGCGGGCAGCGCGGCGAGCAGCGCGTCCAGCTGCCCGGCGTCCAGCCCGGCCATCCGGCGGGCCAGCAGCTCCGAGCGGGTGCGGCGGATCCGGCTGAGCAGCTGCGCGCCCTCGGGCGTGATGCTCACCAGCCAGGAGCGCCCGTCCGAGGGGTCGGGCTGCCGGGCGACGAGGCCGGCAGCGACCAGCGGCGCGACCGTACGCGTCAGCGAGGGCGCGGCGACCTGCTCGTGCGCGGCCAGCTCGCCGATCCGCAGCGGGCCGTGCTCCTGGGTCCTGGCCAGCGCGGACAGCTGGGCGTAGGTGAGGTTGAGGTCGTCGCCGGAGGCCTGGGCGAGCTGCCGGTAGAGCCTGGCGATGATCAGCCGCAGCCGGGCGACGGCTGCGGAGGAGGGCGCCCCGCGCCCGTCGTTGTCGGTCATGGCGGGGGCGCCTCCTGGGTCGTACCGCGGTCAGCTGTCCTGGGCGGGGCGCCGGCTGCGGATGAGCGACGCGCCCGCCGCGACCAAGGACATCACGATCGCGAGGGCGAACACCACGACGAGTCCGTCGTGGAAGGGCCCGGAGATGAGGTGCGGGAAGAACTCCCGCCCGGTGAGGGTGTGCGCGTTGCCGGCGGGCAGCTTGCCGAGCAGGTCGGGCCCGAGCAGCTGCTGGATCGGGTTGTAGCCGAGGAAGGCCGCGAAGAGCGTTCCCACCGGGGGCAGGTTGGCCACGTCGTGCGCGTTGGCGGCGGGCACGCCCTGTGCCGTCAGGCCGGTGCTGAGGGTGTGCGGCAGCGAGCGGGCGAGCCCCGCGACCATCAGCGAGAAGAACACGCCGATGGAGAGCACCATGCCGGCGTTCTGGAAGGTGGCCCGCATCCCGGAGGCCGCGCCTCTGGACTCCGCGGGCACGCTGGCCATGATGATGGACGTGTTGGGCGCGGCGAACAGGCCGCCGCCCAGGCCGTTGAGGAAGACCACGAGCGCGAAGAGCCAGTAGCTGAAGTCGGTCGGGATCAGCAGCAGTCCGGCGAAGGAGCCGGCCATCACGACGAAGCCGGCGGCGGCGAAGAGCCGGGCGCCGTAGCGGTCGGACAGCGCGCCCGCGACGGGCCCGGCGGCGAGGAAGCCGATGGTGAGCGGCAGCAGGTAGATGCCGGCCCACAGCGGGGTGTCGTCGTAGTTGTAGCCGTGCAGCGGCAGCCAGATGCCCTGGAGCCAGATGATGAGCATGAACTGCAGGCCGCCGCGCGCGACGGAGCCGAGCAGGGTGGCCGCGTTGCCGCCCGCGAAGGCCGCGTTGCGGAAGAGCTTCATCGGGAACATCGGCTCGGCGACCCGGTTCTCGACGACGCAGAAGGCCACGAGCGTCGCCGCGCCGCCGATCAGCCCGGCGAGCACCCACGGGTTGGTCCAGCCCATGGTGTGGCCGCCGTAGGGCTGGATGCCGTAGGTGATCCCGGCCAGCAGCGCGGTGAGGCCGACGGCGAAGGTGATGTTGCCCCACCAGTCCATCCTGGCCGGGCGGCGCACGCCGGTCTCGTGCAGCGAGCGGTAGGCCCACACGGTGCCGATGAGGCCGATGGGCACGTTCACCCAGAAGATGGAGCGCCAGTTCCACTCGGCGAGCAGGCCGCCGAGGACCAGGCCGATGAAGGAGCCGGCGATGCCGGCGACCATGTTGACGCCCAGCGCCATGCCGCGCTGCCGGGCCGGGAAGGCGTCGGTGATGATCGCGGCCGAGTTGGCCATCAGCATGGAGCCGCCGACCGCCTGGGCCACCCGCCACCCGATCAGCCACAGGGCGCCGCCGCCGCCGTGCATCGGGTCGACGGACAGGATGATCGAGGTGACGGTGAAGATCAGGAAGCCGGCGTTGTAGATCTTGACCCGGCCGAGGATGTCGCCGAGCCGGCCGAGGGTGACCACCAGGACGGCGGTGACGAGCATGTAGCCCATCAGCATCCACAGCAGGTAGCTGACGTTCCCGGGCTGGAGCGGGTCGAGCCTGATGCCGTTGAAGATCGCGGGCAGCGAGATCAGCACGATCGAGGAGTTGATCGTGGCGATCAGCATGCCGAGGGTGGTGTTGGACAGCGCCACCCACTTGTAGCGCGGATGGTCGGAAGCGATCCGCGGGGTCCGCGGTATTCGCTTGGTCGCGTCTTGAGTCGCCATCAGGCCCTTCACACCCCGCCCGGGTCAGTGGGTTCAACTACTTAACTTAGGTTAAGTAACTCTACCATCGGGAAGGGAACGGCCGCATCCGGTCAGGAGGGCGCCCTGCCGCGTCCTGGAGTGCGCCCCGCCCGCGGCCGCGCGCCTCAGCCGCGCCGGCGCAGCAGGTGGCCGTGCAGGAAGGCGGCCTGGCCGGCGTGCTGGAGGTCGTCGTTGACGACGCTGACGAGCCGCACGCCCAGCGTCACCGGAGGATTCCAGCGGCGGTCCACGATCCGGTCGAGATCGGCGTCCGAGAGCCCGCCGACGTAGGCCAGGCTCCGCTCGTGGACGGCGTCGTAGTAGCCGGTGAGCAGTCCGGCGGAGGCCGGGCGGACCGCGGCGACGTCGTCGGGGCTGTGGCCGTAGCCGATGTCGGCGGTGCCGAAGGGCAGGCCGAACTTCTTGTCCCAGCCGTCCTCCGTCCACGCCTGCGGACGTCCGGCGACCTCCGCGACGTGGTCGTCCTGGACCCGGGTGAGGTGCCAGACCAGCCAGCCGACGGTGTTGGCCTCGGGGTCGACGCGGTGGGCCAGTTCGTCGGCGGTCAGGCCGTCGACGGCCTGGTGCACGGTGTCCTTGATCCGGCCGAAGGCGTCGGCCAGGAGTTCTGCGGTGTTCATGGGGCTCCTCGCGGCAGCGGGGCGGTGCCGCCCGCGGGACCGGAGGGGCTCGCGGGCGGCCTGATGATCCGATCCTCGCCGATGAGCGCCGCGCGGGTGCGGATATCCGGCCCCGGCGCCCGGCGCCGCCCGGAACACGGGCGGGTGCCCGTGTTCAGCCTTCGAACACGGGCACCCGCGCGGGCCCTGCGAACCTCAGTTGGTGACGTTGACGGTGAAGGTGGTGGTGGTGTTCTGGATGTCCACGGCGTTGTCGCTCTCGTGCAGCCCGTTGATCGTCACCGAGCCCACGGCCGGTCCCTGGCCCGGTTCCGGCTGCGGGTTGGCCCACAGCCCGAAGCCGGACTTGGCGTCGAAGGCGTCACCGCTCCTGTGCGCCCCGGTCACCGACAGGTTGGTGAAAACGGTGTCCTTGATGGGCTTGAGCGAGGTGCTGCCGTTCCACTTGGTCTGGAACATCACGCCCTGGTAGGTCGGGGCGGAGATGTCCACGTCGCTGATGCGCAGGCCCTGGAGGTCGAATTCCGCGGAGTAGATCCACAGCGCCGGGAAGGCCTGCTGGCCCCAGAAGTGGCCCCCGTCCCTGACCAGCGAGATGTTCGAGAAGGTGGTCGTCGGCGAGGCCTCGAAGCCGAGCGCCGGGATGCCGCCGAACTGGAGCGAGCCGATGGTGATGCCCGGGTAGGTCAGGCTGTCGGCGATGTAGAGGTTGCTGAAGGTGTTGCCGCCGCCGCCGTAGACCGCCAGGCCCGCGGCGCGCCACACCGTCTGCACGCTCAGGTTGCTGAAGGTGTTGCCGGTCTCCTGCTCGTTGTGGTTGTCGATGGCCGGGAAGAGCGCGAAGCTGTCGTCGCCGGTCGACCGCGCCTCGGTGTTGGTGACCGTGTTGCCGGTCGAGCCGTTGGTGAGGTTCACCCCGTCGGCGAAGGTGTCGCGGATCCGCAGGTTGCTGATCGTGGAGTTGTCGACGTTCGTCGCCCACACGCCGCAGATCGTGTGCTCGATCCACAGGTTGTCGATCGTCAGGTTCGCGATCCCGTTGAGGTCGAAGACCTTGCCGGGGCCGTCGATGCGGCTGGTGTAGTTGCCGAAGAAGCCGAAGCCGGAGAAGCTCGACCCGCCCGAGCCGGACTGGAGCGAGAAGCCGCCGTCGGTGTTCTCCTGGGTCTGCGGCGTGAAGAACCTGGTGAACCAGGGGCCCGCGCCGACCACCTTGACCGCCCGCCCGTAGACGGTGAACTTGTTGGCGGTGGAGTAGTCGCCGGCGGGCAGGTAGACGCCGAGCTTGCTGGTGTCCTGCCGCGCGGTGTCCAGGGCGTTCTGCACGTCCTGCTGGGTGAAGCCGGCCGGCACGACGTACTTCGACGGGTCCGGGTTGGCGACCGGGGCCGCCTGCTCCAGGTTGACGTAGTCGATGTCGTAGGACGACGCGGTGTTGGCCGCGTCCTTCTCCAGCCGGATCGTGTGGCCCGCGGCCACCGTGGTGCCGAGCAGCACGTTGGCCTCGTCGTAGATGTGCCGCGGGGCGCCGGAGCCCGCGGAGTTGCCCGGGCTCGTCTCGTCGCCGTACAGCCACGCGAACTTCGAGGTCAGCGGGATCGTCCGGAGGAAGGTGCCGTCCACGTAGACGTTGAGCGTCGTGGAGCCGGTGCCGTCGGGGATGCTGAAGCGGGTGACCAGGGTGTTGGTCGGGTTCCTGGTCGTCCACTGGACGTACTGGCCGTTGCCCGCCAGGTGCACCGCCCTGCGGCCGGAGGCCTCGCCCGCCGGGTCGCCGATGGTGCGGTTGGGGCCGAGCACGCTCGCGCCGCCGCCGGTGACACCGTCCTCGGCCTCGTAGACGTCGTACGGCATGTTCGCGCCGCGGCCGACGAAGAGCGGCTGGGTGCTGGTGTTGTTGGCCTGCTTGACCGCCAGCTCGTTGGCGTCGGCGGCGATCACCGTCCTGACGGTGTACTTGCCGTTGGCCGCCGTCCAGCTGCCCAGGCTGACCGGGCTGGTGGTGGCGCCGGGCGCGATGGCGCCGCTGTAGGAGCCGGTGAGGGTCTTCACCACGGTGCCGGAGCTCGCGTCGGCGATCGTGAGGGTGATGCCGTGGGCGCCGGAGGCGGCGGCGACGGTGCCCTGGTTCCTGACGGCGACCGAGAAGTTGACGTTGTTGCCCGCCGACGGGTTGCCCGGCGACCAGGCCACCGGGGAGGCCAGCAGGTCGGAGGTGTCGACGGGCTTGACCACCAGGGCGGCCGGGCTGGTGTAGGAGTTGTTGGTGTCGTTCTGCTCGACGACCGTGTTCGCCTCGTCCACCTTGGCCGTCAGCTGGTAGCTGCCGGCGTCCCGGGCGCCGACCGACGCGGACACCGTGGTGCTCGCGCCCGCGGCCAGCGCGCCGACGGCGGCCGTGCCGACCTTGGTGGTGCCGAGGTAGAGGTTGACGCTGCTGGCCGGGGAGGCGCTGGTGCCGATGTTCCTCACCGTCGCGTTGAGCGTGATCGGGTCGGTCTCCACCGGGGCGGCGGGCGACGCGGTCAGGGAGCTCACGGTGAGATCCGGGTTCGGGCCGGGGGTGCCGATGACCTGGAATTCCGCGGCCTGGCCGCCGCCGGCGCCGGAGTTGCTGCTGAAGACCAGCCGGACGTCCGCGACCCGGGCGGTCACCGGGATGGTGACGGTGTTGCCGCTCGACGGGCTGAACGCGTAGCTCCTGGGTGCGACCAGCTGGGTGAAGCCGCTCGCGCTCTGCTCGCGGCCCTGCACCTCGATGGTCTGGGTGCGCGCGCCCCAGGCCGGGTCCGGGTTGAGCTTGACGACGACGGAGCCGGTGTCGACGTCGGCGCCGAGCTGCACGGTGAGCGAGCTGGTGCCGGTGCCCTCCCAGTAGGTGGTCACGTCGTCGTCGTCGGCGTTCGCGGCGACGAAGTTCTGCACCGTGGAGGTCGCGGTGATCGGCTTGCCGACCGCCTGGTTGGTGCCGCCGGTGGGCGGGTTGGTGCCGGTGCGGGTCACCGTGTTGCTGTTGCCCGACTCGTTGCCGGCCGCGTCGATCGCGCGCACGAAGTACGCGACGGTCGCGGTGTCCGGCTGGCTGTCGGTGTAGGTGAGCGTGCTGCCGCCGGTGGTGGCGATCCTGCTGCCGTTGGCGAAGACCTCGTAGCCGGTGACGGCGGTGTTGTCGCTCGCGGCGTTCCACGTCAGCCTGATCTGGCCGGACGCGGGCTGGGTGTACGCCA
This sequence comes from Streptomyces sp. NPDC020983, assembly GCF_044333485.1. Classification (NCBI taxonomy): domain Bacteria; kingdom Bacillati; phylum Actinomycetota; class Actinomycetes; order Kitasatosporales; family Streptomycetaceae; genus Streptomyces; species Streptomyces sp. NPDC020983. Next base: position 243,417 of record NZ_JBIRRA010000003.1, read on the forward strand.
GGCCGCCGGGCGCGCTCGGCGCCTGGGTGTCGCCGGAGGCCCCGGTACGCGTGACCGTGTTGCTGGCCGCCGACTGGTTGCCCGCCGCGTCACGGGCCTTCACGTAGTACGCGACGGTGGCGGTGTCCGGCTGGCTGTCGGTGTACGTCAGCACGTTGCCGGCGACCGAGGTGCGCAGCTGGCCGTTGGCGTAGACGTCGTACGCGGTCACACCGGTGTTGTCGGTCGCGGCGCTCCACGTCAGCTTGACCTGGCCGGACGCGGGCTGGGTGTACGCCAGGCCGCCGGGCGCGCTCGGCGCCTGGGTGTCGCCGGTGGCGGGTCCGTAGACCTCGAACTCCGAGACCTGGCCGGCCGGCCAGCCGGTGTTGCCGGTGATGTTCAGCCGGACGTACCGGGTGGTGGCGGTGTTGAAGGTGATCGTCACCGTGTTGCCGCTCGACGGGTCGAACGTGTAGCCCCTGGAGGCGGCGAGGTCGGAGAAGGTGCTGCCGTCCTGGCTGCCCTGGACGGCGAGGGTCTGGGTGCGCGTCGCCCACGTGGTGGCCGGCGGGAGCTTGAGCACCACGGTGTTGACCGGCACCGCGGAGCCGAGGTCGACGCGCAGCCACTGCGGGAAGGCGTTGTTGGTGCTCTCCCAGTAGGTGCCGGCGTTGCCGTCGACGGCGTTGCCCGAGCCGTACACGTCGGCGTGGCCGGACTCGGCGGTCGGCTTGCCGGCGGCGAGGTTGGCGCCGGCCGCCGCGGCGGCCACGGTCAGCTCGGACAGCTGCGCGGAGCCGGCGGCGGAGTTGGCGGAGACCTCGGCGCGCACGTAGCGGGCCTTGGCCGCCGGGAAGTCGATGGTGACCGTGTTGTCCTTGTCGGGCGTGAACGTGTACGTCCTGGAGCCGACGACCGTGGAGAAGAGCGTGCCGTCGTCGCTCGCCTGGAGCGACAGGGTCTGGGTGCGGGCCTTCCAGGAGGCGGGCACCTTCAGCTGCACCGCGTCCACCAGGAGGCCGGCGCCCAGGTCGACCTGCGCCCACTGCGGGGTGGCGGGGCTGACCCTCCCGCTCTGCCAGTAGGTGCTCCGGTCGCCGTCGTCGATCCGGTCGGCGGTGTTGCCGCCGCTGGTGCTGCTGGCCGCGGCGGCCTTGCCGGCGGCGAGGCCGGGGGCTGCCGTGGCCGCCACGGCCGGCAGCGCGGTGCCGCCGAGCAGCAGCAGGCTGCCGGAGACCACCCCCGCCAGCAGCCGTGGTGTCGAGCGCTTCGTTCTCATGGCGTCCCTCTGTGGTGTGTGGGGGTTCAGGGGGTTGGGAGGAGAACGGCCGAGAGGAGCCCCGACGATCTATTCGAAACGTGCGGGATCAACAGCTGAAGTTGCGCTCATCTCATGCGGATCCATCGGCGTTCTGCTCATAATTTGCGCACGTGTTGGCAGAGTGTTACAGACGCGCTACGGCGACGTCTACGCCCCGGACGGCAACGATTCGCTCGCGGACGGCACCGGCCTCCCGGCGCGCCGGCGAGGCGGCGCCGGGAGCGGAGGGGCCGGGGTGTGAGAAAGCGCTTTCACTGAGGCGCCCGCGAAGGCACGCCGGGGCTCACGGCCCGGCGGACTACTTGAAGATCTTGCGCACGTCCGCCGCGCGCCGGTAGAGGCCGGCCGCGGTCAGCCGGCGCTTGACCATCGCGATCCGCGGGTGCCGGTCGCTCGGCTCTCCGCCGATCCGGTCCAGCTCCTCCACCAGCCGCTCGGAACGCTTCTCCAGCCCCAGCTCGTCCAGGATCCGGTCGACCTCGGCGAGCAGCGCGCCGTACAGCTGCCACTGGCGGGGATGCTCCTGGACGGTGGCGAGCAGCAGCCGGGCGATGGTGTCACGGCTCTTGGTGCTGTCGGACAGCGCTTGCGCGAGGTGGTCCTCCGCCGCCTGGGCGTTGGCGGTGACCTGGCTGGTGATCAGCACCGCGAAGCTCTCCACCGCGTGCGCGATGTGGTCCATGAGCCGTTCCATCTCCTCCGACACGTCGTCGTCGAGGAGGTGCTCGGTGGTGCGGTGCTTGGCCAGGTCCGTGAGCGTGCGGGACAGCACGCGGAGCACGACCGCGCAGATCTCCAGGGTGTCCAGGCCGGTGCGCAGCACGATCCGGGACAGCGCCCCCTCGCGCACCCGCGGGTTCCAGCGCAGGCTGTCCTCGGCCTGCCGCAGCGAGGCGTCCACCTCGGCGATGTCGTGGTCGAGCCGCCGCGCCTCGTGCAGCCGGGCGGCGGCCCGCTCGACCGGCAGGTGCCCGGCGACCTCGCCGCCGATGTCCCGGAAGAGCGCGCCCATGCGGCGGGCCATCGACTCGATCGACTCGCCCGCGGACTGCACCCACACCGGCGGTGCGAGCGCGTTGAACAGCAGCCCGACCACCGCGCCGATGAGCGTCTCGAAGACCCGGTCCCACGCGGTGTGGGCGACCCGGGTCACGCCGAGGACCAGCATCGCCGAGATCGCCACCTCGATCTCGAACTCCCCGGCGCGCACGAACCGGCCGATGAGCAGCGAGGTCAGGATGATCAGGCCGAGGCTCCACCAGCTCAGCCCCACCAGCGCGCTGAAGCCGATCGCGATGAGCACCCCGGCGACGACGGCGTTGACACGGCTGATCCCCGTGGTGAGCGTCGAGTACAAGGTCACCTGCACGACCAGCAGCGCGGTGAGCGGGGCGGTGAGCGGCGCGGGGTTGGGCAGCAGCCAGACGGCCACCACGTAGGAGATGACCGCCGCCGTGGCGGACCGCAGGATCTGCACCGCCGCGGGCTCGGCCGTCCACCGGACGAGCTTGACGACGGGCTCGGGCACGTCGGGCATCACTGGCATTTCCCGACCCTTCCCGCTCCTGGCGATCTCATTGCGGCCCGCCGGCACCCCGCACGCAGGACCCGTCCGGGCACGTCGGGGCCCTTTCCGGCCTCGTGCGGCCCCGGCCCGTCCGGCACAGCCTAGGGTCGAAGCCCGCCGCGGCGGCCGTACGGCGCGTCCCGCTCCACCGGGTTCACACCCCCGGCGCCACCGGGCGGCGGGAGCGTGATCGCCCGTCAAGATCTTGCACGCAGCGGATCGCCCGATAACGCGTCTATACGGGCAAGAAGTTCACGGACCGTTCGTATCTCGACGGCGGCGCGGAACGCCCGGAAACAGCGGTACCAATCTCGTTCACTTTCTTGACGCGTCCGCAACGGCGCCGTAAGCATCGCTGCCATCAGAGAGCGCTCTCACACGCACCCAGGAGACGCCGTGACCGGCAACCCCCCACCCCTGTCCAGACGCCTACCCCGCTCGTTCGTCCTCGCGTTCGCCGCCGCCGTGCTCGCGGCGTTCGCCCTCACGGCCACCCAGAGCCCCGCCCGGGCCGCGGGCACCCTGCTGTCGCAGGGGAAGACCGCGACGGCGTCCTCCACCGAGAACGCCGGCACCCCCGCCTCCGCGGCCGTCGACGGCAACACCGGCACCCGCTGGTCCTCCGCCGCCAGCGACCCGCAATGGCTCCAGGTCGACCTCGGCGCCACCGACACCATCAGCTCCGTCACCCTCAACTGGGAGACCGCCTACGCCAAGGCCTACCAGATCCAGACCTCGGCCGACGGCACCAACTGGACCGGCATCTACACCACCACCACCGCCACCGGCGGCATACAGAACCTCACCGTAAACGGTTCCGGGCGCTATGTCCGGATCTACACCACAGCCCGCGCCACCCAGTACGGCGTCTCCCTCTGGGAGTTCCAGGTCTACGGCACCACCGGCGGCGGCACCACGGCCTGCGGCACCGCCAACGCCGCACTGCACAAGACGGCGACGGCCTCCTCGACCGAGAACGCCGGCACCCCCGCGTCCTCCGCCGTCGACGGCAACACCGGCACCCGCTGGTCCTCCGCCGCCAGCGACCCGCAGTGGCTCCAGGTCGACCTCGGCTCGTCCCAGACCGTCTGCGGCGTGCAGCTGACCTGGGAGACCGCCTACGCCAAGGCCTACCAGATCCAGGTCTCGGCGGACGGCAGCAACTGGACCACCGCCTACTCCACCGCGAACGGCCCCGGCGCCACCGAGCTGATCACCCTCACCGGCACCGGCCGGTACGTGCGGATGTACGGCACCCAGCGGGCCACCGCTTACGGCTACTCCCTGTGGGAGTTCCAGGTCTTCACCGGCGGCACCGGCACCAGCGGCGGCGGTGACAGCGGCGGCAGCACCGGCGGCACCACCCCGCCCGGGGGCTCCCAGCTGCTGTCGTACAACAGGCCCGCGACCGCCTCGACCTACCAGGACGACGGCAACTGCCCGGCCTGCAACCCCGCCAAGGCGTTCGACGAGGACCCGGCGACCCGCTGGGCCACCAGCGACGTCAACGGCTGGGTCGACCCCGGCTGGATCTCCGTCGACCTGGGCGCCACCGCGCACGTCACCCAGGTCGTCCTGCAGTGGGACCCGGCCTACGCGACGGCGTACCAGATCCAGACGTCCGCGGACGGGAGCAACTGGACGTCGGTCTACTCCACCACCACCGGCAAGGGCTTCAAGGAGACCCTGAACGTCGACGGCACCGGCCGCTACGTGCGGATGTACGGCACCGCGCGCAGCAACGGCTACGGCTACAGCCTGTGGGGCTTCGACGTCTACGGCACCGGCGGCAACCCCACCGCGCCGCCCGCGCTGCCGCCGAACCCGGGCAACCCCGAGCGCCTGGTGTGGAACGACGAGTTCAACGGCCCGGCCGGCTCCAAGCCGGACACGGGCAAGTGGACCCAGGACACCGGCGGCGGCCAGAACGGCGAGCTGGAGTACTACACCAACGGCGACAACACCACGATGGACGGCAACGGCAACCTCGTCATCGAGGCCAGGAAGGAGAACGTCCAGGGGCACCAGTACACCTCCGGCCGGATCAACACCTCCGACCACTTCACCTTCACGTACGGACACGTCGAGGCGCGGATCAAGGTGTCCGGCACGCAGGGCCTGTGGCCGGCGTTCTGGATGCTGGGGTCGAACTTCAAGACCGGCACGCCGTGGCCGAACTGCGGTGAGATCGACATCATGGAGCACGTCGGCAAGGTCCCGGACTCCGTCTACTCCACGCTGCACGCCCCCGCGTACAACGGCGGCAACGGCTACGGCCAGCCCTACCAGATCGCGGGCAGCGACTTCGCGAACGACTTCCACACCTACGCGGTGGACTGGGACTCCAGCCACATGACCTTCTCGGTGGACGGGCACGCCTTCTTCACCGCCGACAAGGCGACGGTCGAGTCGACCCGCGGCCCGTGGGTCTACGACCACCCGTTCTACATCATCCTCAACAACGCGGTGGGCGGTGACTGGCCGGGCGCGCCCGACGCCGGCACGGTCTTCCCGCAGAAGATGCTCGTGGACTACGTGCGCGTCTCGCAGTAGGCGCGCCGCCGCAGGCCGCCCGGGTCCCGCCTCCCCGCGGGGCCCGGGCGGGGCCCCCCCCCCCCCCCCCCCCCCCCCCCCCCCCCCCCCCCCCCCGGGGGGGCGCCCCCCCCCCCCCCCCCCCCCCCAAAAAAAAAAAAAAAAAAAAATATGGGGGCCGCCCCCCCCCACCCCCCCGCGCCCCCCGGGGGGAAAACCCCCCCC